>JAIKYB010000049.1 GCA_024683675.1 Treponema sp. | reverse complement strand
CAGATTCCATATCTCACAGTCTCCATATCAAAAATATCTCATTAGAATTGCTTTGTCTACTTTATCAATTACATTTCATTCTTTATCTGATTTTATGTGTTATAATTAAAAAACAGGAGATAAAATGACAAAAGTTTACTGCTACTCAAAGTGTTCAACTTGTAAAAAGGCCCTGGCCTGGCTGGATGCCCAGGGAATTAAATACGAATTACTGGATATAAAAGGTCAGCACCCGGATGAAGAGACCCTTCGCCAGCTCCACAAAAAATCTGGCCTTCCACTCAAAAGGTTTTTCAACACCAGTGGCATTCTTTACCGCGAGATGGAACTTTCCAAAAAACTCCCGGATATGAGCGAAGACCAGCAATTTGCCCTGCTTGCTTCAGACGGCATGATGGTGAAGCGGCCTCTTTTAATAACAGACAGTGCCGTTCTCCCTGGTTTTAGAGAAGCTGAGTGGAAAGAAGCCCTCAAGATATAGGGCCCAGGTAATTGGCCTTGTGATTTTTACGGATTCTTGTGATTAAGTGCCCATTCCGGCTTTCATGGCCTGAAAATCATCTTCGTTGATGAGGTGGGCCTCGAGCTTTACATGCCCGTCAATAAAGGTGACCCCTTCCGCCTCAAGCTTTTCCCTCTGGGCATCGGGGCCGCCAAAGGAAAAGCTTCCCGAACAAAAACCCTTTGCATTTACGACTCTGTGGCATGGAGTGATTTTGTTGCTTGGATTTTTGTGCAGGGCATTTCCCACATAACGGCGCAGATTACAGTTACCCGCCAGGGCTGCTATCTGTGAATAAGTAGCAACCTTTCCCCGGGGAATCTGGCGGACTGCGGCGTAAATAGTTTCAGCAAGATTTTTTCCCTCTTCCATCATTATCCTACATACTCATCGACAATACTCAAAACAGGCCCAAGATAAGTTGGTCCAAAAAGATTAAGATGATTCAAAAGCTGGTAGAGGTTGTAAAGGTCACGGCGATTTTCGTAGCCATCTTGAAGAGGATTTGCTTCGCGGTAGGCCTGATAGAAAGTTTCCGGAAAGCCACCGAAGAGCTCTGTCATTGCAAGGTCTGCTTCTGCATGCCCGATGTAAGAGGCGGGGTCAATCAGCATGGCCTTGCCTTCTGGTCCGCACATTACATTGCCGCTCCAAAGGTCTCCGTGTAGTAGGCTTGGCTTTTCTGGTTCAATAAGAAAATCTTCCAGGTGATCCAGCAGCTTTGTAATCTGGCTGCGGTCCTGGGGAGTAAAATATGAGTCGGCCGCTTTGAACTGAGGGGCAAGTCGGTGGTCGCGAAAAAAGGAAATCCAGGAATCAGATTTTGTGTTGTCCTGAGCCCGAGCGCCTATAAAATTATTCTGGAAAAATCCGAACTTGCCGGAGCTTTGTGCAGGAACTGGAGCTGAGGTGGCCGTTGCAGCGGGTGCATTTTTATTGCCAGTTCCTTCTATCTCCATAATCTTTTTTGTATCAGCCTGATGAAGGGCCGCCAGCTCTCGGGCAAAGGTTTCCCAATAATCAGAGCGGGGCTTTGCACTTTTTATAAATTTTAAAAGCAAAAAGCTGTAGCCCACATCCTCTCCGTCATCAGTTCCGGTAGCAAGGATATCAGGAGTTTTGATCGCGCCAGTCGCTTCAATGGCAGAAAGGCCAGCGGCCTCGGCTCTAAAAAAATCCACATTAGCTTTGGAATTGGCCTTCATAAAAATGTGGTCGCCGGTATTCAGCGTGAGTCCGTAAGCCTTGTTGATGTCGCCACCGGAAAGCCGGTCGGTCTGACTAATTGCCACAGAATTTCCAAAAAGGGAAACCAAAGCCTTGGCCAGAGAAGTGTGATGAGGTGGAAGTGAGATTTTCATGAGCCTATGGTATCAAGATTTTGAGGGATGGTCGAGAGCGTGGGGGAGGGACGAGCAGACTTCAGAGAAAAATGGCTATATCAGAAAAGCTGATGTATAATAAATCAGGAGTAAAAAAAATGTCAGATACAATTATCGTTTATTATTCCTTGGAAGGAAATGTTGATTTTCTCTGCCGCACTATGGCAAAGCAAAATGGAGCAGATTTATGCCGTCTTGAAACCGTAAAGGAATATCCTAAAAAAGGATTGATGAAGTTTCTGCATGGAGGCCGTGACGCTTCTTTTGGTTTTAAGCCGGAATTGAAAACAGAATTGCCAGATCTTTCTAATTATTCCCGAGTAATTTTAGCCTGTCCGGTTTGGGCTGGAAAAATGGCCGCTCCTCTTGCCAGCTATATAGAAGCAAGTGATTTTACAGGCAAGGAAGTTTTTGCCATAGTTTCCAGCGGAGGCGGTTCTGCAGAAAAATGTCTTGCTCAGATTTCTTCATCTGTAGAGGCCAAGGGAGGTAAACTAAAGGATTCTATTTCCTTTGTAAATCCTATAAAAAATGCGGAATCTTCTCTTGAAAAGATTAAAGACTTCGCCCAGAAAATTGGATAAATTCCACGATGAACTATAAAAAAATCTTCTTAAAACTACATCCCGACTTTTTCAAAAACCCGGATATCCTTAATTTGCCGGAAAGTTATGTTTTTACAGAACTGATTATGGACCTTCGTCAGAAATCCTGCTCTAAACTCCAGCTGACCTACCCACAAGAAATTACTTTTGGCTTTTACAAGGGTGATTTAGAAAAGCTGCATGAGGCAATAGCCCAGGTTGACCAAGACTGGTGCCAGTTTTTTGATGCAGACTCAAAAGTTTTCTGTGCCTTTGAAGGCGAAAAAATCGCCGCTTTCTGTGCTCTGGACCAAATGGGATATGTTGAAGGACTAAAAATTGGCGGCCCCGGCTGTGTAGGAACTCTTCCTCAATATCGCAAAAAAGGAATCGGCCTTGAAATGGTTCGTCGGGCAAGTGAAATCCTCCGCCAGCAGGACTTTGACCTTTCCTGGATTCACTGGACCCATCTGGCAGATTGGTACAGCAAGCTTGGTTATGAGCCGGTTTTGAAATGGAATTGTAAGGGATTTTTAGAATAAAAGAAAAAAAAATCTTTACTAATTATTTGTACAATAGTACAATAGCATTATGAACGATATTGTAATAGATGCATCGTGCATTTTGGAATTTCTTCTGAATCAAACTTCAAAAGAAGCTGTTATTCAAAAGGTTGGAGAAAGTCAGCTTATTGCCCCATCCTGCCTTCCATTTGAAATTGGTAATGCCTTAAGTAAATTAATGAAGAGAAAATTGATATCGATTTTTGATGGGGTTGCAGTTTTTCATGAATTTGTCCGCATTCCTTTAAGGTTGATGGAACCTGATATTCCTGATGCGCTTTTAATTGCAGGTAATACGGAATCTTATGCTTATGATTCTTATTATATCTCTTTAGCAAAGCGGCTTAATATGCCTCTTTTTACATTAAACGAAAACATGAAATCTAATGCTCAAAGTCAGGGGGTCACATGCTTGTAATGACATATTCCGAAGCAAGACAGAATTTTGCCACAGTTTTAGATAAATCTCAAAGCGATGGTGCTGTTCTTGTAAAGCGGGCAGATGGTTCTTTATTCCGTATTTC
>JAIKYB010000021.1 GCA_024683675.1 Treponema sp. | reverse complement strand
TGTCCGCTTTCCTGTAATTTACGGAATCTGTTCAAACTGGGGAATTATGGTATTAGGCAGTTACATTCTTGGCTTAAAATGCGGCCTTGGCTTAGTAGGCTTCTGGCTTGGAATTGGAACCGATGAAACAACCCGTGGAATTGTAATGCTTCTAAGATGGAAAAGCCGACTCTGGGAAAGCCATTCTCTTGTAAGATAAGATAGATTTTCTCTTTCACTTTGATTATACTTTCCCTATGTTTAGAGAAATGCGTAGATTTAAGCAGCAGCTGGAAAAGGCTGAATGCTTAGAGATTTTGAAAAAGGAAGTAAGAGGGGTTCTTTCTGTTCTTGGTGATGATGATTATCCTTACGGAATTATTCTTGACCACTGGTACAATGAAAAAGACGGAAAACTTTATTTTCACGGGGCTCCTGTAGGCCACAAAATAGATTCAATCAAAAAGCACGATAAGGTTTCTTATGTAGTTCATGATCAGGGCTACCGCAAAGAAGGTGACTGGGCTTTGAACATAAAGAGCGTTGTTGTTTTTGGGCGGGCAAAAATAGTTGAAGACAAAGAAAAGCAAAAAGAAATCTGTACAGAACTTTGTAAGAAATTTACAGATGATGAAGAATATATAAAGAAAGAACTTGCAAATGCCCTTGCCCGTGTATGCTGCATAGAATTAACTCCAGAGCATATAACAGGAAAACTTGTAAACGAATCTTAATTACTATTCACTTAAAAAGTTAAAGAAAAGGCTGCTCCATGAGGCTGAACATTTGCTGCCCTAAGTTCCGCACCAAGGGCGTCTGACATTGTTTTTGCAATTGCAAGCCCCAAACCAGAGCCGCCGGCACTTCTTGTATGTGCCTCATCTGCACGGTAAAAGCGTTCAAAGACATGAGGCAGAGCCTCTACAGATATTCCAGGCCCGTCATCTTCCTCTGAAATTACAATATGATTCTTCTCTTTTCTTGCAGATAATTTTATATGACATTCACCTGCAGAAAACTTGATACTATTAGATACAAAAACCATTAAAATCTGATGAAGCATTTCTATATCTGTATTCAAAGAAAGCCCGCTGTCTTTAACATCAACAGAAACCTTGTCTGAAATTGCAAAAGCCTCCTCTGAGATTCTTGTAAAAAGACCATCAATTTCTACAAGTGAAAACTGAGGTTTAATACGGCCGCTTTCTATTCGTGACATCTGCAGCAGGTTTTGAATAATTGCGTGCATTGATTTTGACTCATCTCTTATTGCGTACAAAGATTTTTCCAGCTGCTCAGGATCATCCTTTCCCCAGCGCAAGAGAAGGTTTGCCTGCCCCGAAATAACTGTAAGAGGAGTATTTAATTCATGTGATACATCACTTGAAAACTGTCTTTCCCTGTCAAAATCATCTTTAATTCTTAAAAATAAAGCATTAATGGTTTTTGAAAGTTCATCTATTTCATCGCCACGACCTGAAAGCGGGAGTAAATCAGACAAAGTTTCTGTAGACATATTCTGGGCAGCTTTTGTAATTTTCATTACTGGAGAAATTGTCTTTCTTGCAATTATAAAAACCCCAAAGAAAGAGATAATCATAACAGAAAATGCCATTATAACCAGAATTAGTGGTATTTTTGGAAGAATAATCTGAGAGGAATTATTATCCATATTCATTACACTTGCCACTACAATTTCAAAGCCATCCAAAATATGAGTCTGGGCACAATACAAAATATTTAAATCCCCGTCGTAAAAATAATCCTTTTGAAAATAATCGACGGCCTTACCGTCTGTATCAGGTAAAAGAGGAAGAAATGGATCGTTGCTGGCAAATATATAGCCGCTTTCAGGATTATAAGCAATAAAAGTAATAAAATAGGGAATCTCTTTGAAATCAGAAAGAGATTCTTCTGTATTTGAAAAAAGCTCTCCCTGCTGACTTCTTTTTTCAAGAATGTTATAAACTGATTTTTCTGCCAGCTGAAGGTCCTGGGCACGGGAATTTATAACAAGGGAATTTAACAAAAAACTATAGAGCAGATAAAGAAAGATAATTGCAAGAGCAAAAATAGACATTAACTGCAGGGATACTCTTGCAGAGAAAGAATGAAAGAATCTTTTTAGCATTTATATCCCTAAATCATCATATAGCCTACACCCCGCACAGTCTTGATGAATTCATCTTTAGAAATATCAGAAAACTTTGTACGAAGATAACCTACATATACATCTACTGTATTTTCATCAATAAAATGTCCTTTTCCCCAGATTTCATCAATTATCTGAGAGCGTGAAAGAACTTTTCCCTGACTTTCAATCAAAAGTTTTAAAAGCATAAATTCAGTTTTAGAAAGAACAATCTCGTTATTATCAAGGCTGCAATTCATTCTTTCTATATTTAAGGACAGACCTCTGAGAGAAAGAGGTGCTGTTTCTGGTTTATTGAAATTCATTCTACGAAGCAGGGCATTTATACGGGCTAGCAATTCTTCTATTTCAAAAGGCTTTGGTATATAGTCATCTGCCCCTAAATTAAGTCCGTTGATTTTATCAATGGTTTCACCACGGGCTGTTTCAAGAATCACAGGAACGGTTGAAACTGCACGGATTCTACGAAGCACTTCTAGTCCGTTTAATTCCGGCAGCATTATATCAAGTAAAATCAGGTCAGGTTTTTCTGTTTCAAATTTTTCAAGAGCTTCCCGTCCGGTAACTGCCAGACAAGTTGTAAACCCTTCATGATTAAGCTCGGGAATGATAAAATCTGAAATACCAGCGTCATCTTCTACTATTAAAATCTTCATATTTCAACCTCTATAATATTTTCTTTGTAAGTTCCACCGGAGCAAGAATTGTACCTCCGAAAGACCTTAAATTCTGAATTTTTACCTTTAATACGTCCTTATCACAAGGAAGTTCTAATTTTATTGTATCCCCCTTTCGGTTAAAAGAAAACTTAATTTCTGGAGAAACTTCCTGCCCATTAACAAGAATTGAAGAATCATTCAAGGAACGAGGATTAATATTTTGATTAAAAGTAATTTCTAAGACAACAAAACCAGAATCCTGTCTTTTTGCTTTTACATTTTCAACTACAAAGCAATTGTTTTGAACAATAACTCTGGAACCTCTGTAATACATTACATCTCTATTTATCTTGTCTGGAACTGGTCTAGGGGCTGGAGGATGTGAACCATCAGGGGCGTTAGAAGATTGAGAATCACTTTTTGAAGGATTGTCACCTCCTCCATCACTGGGCTTCGAGCCAGAGCCAGGTCCGCCATCACCAGGTATAGGAGGTGGACCGCCAGAAGAATCAGAAGAACTTCCATCAGATATAGTTGAAGAAGATGATGAAGAGATACCTGGACCAGTACCATCCGGCTTACGAGTGGGCTTTTTACTAGGTGCAGCAAACATTAAAGCCACTGAAAAAGAGAAAACTAATAATATAAGATGCCTCTTTCTTATCCTCATCATGCCTGTATTATAATGCAACATATAGAAAAATTCACAAAAAAAAAACTTTCTTTTATAAGACTTCTCTTAGATTCCTCTTACTTGCTTTTAATGATTCAAAAGAGCTCTTACGTTATAGTAAAGACAAGTTATATGCATTGAGCTATTGAAATAATAAAAAAAAGGCGCTTACATTTTAGCACCTTTTATTCAATGTATTTTTATGAAACAGCTCCTTCTGCCTGAACCGTAGCATTTACCGACTAACAACCTCCGGGTATGCTATGATTCAGGCTCTTTTTTTTAGGGGAGTTTTATACCTTAAATAAATCTACCTGGTCTCCAATCTTATCAATAGAAGCCTTAACTTCCATAGAAATTGAACCAAGAGTAGAACCGGTTTCATTAATCTTTGTAGCACCGATACTGATTTCATCCATTCCCTGCTTCATGCTCATTGTGGCATTCTGCAGATTCTGAATTTCAGCAAGGATAGCCTTATTACCCTCTGACATTTCAAAGGAAGCTGTTTTTACTTCACTTGTACTGTCATTCATATTAGCAAGAGCTTCGGTAATCTGCTTAGAACCTTCACTCTGCTCTTCCATAGCAGCCTTAATCTGACGAACAAGCTGATCGGTTTCATCAATATCCTTAGAGATTTCAGAGAATACCTTTCCGGTTTCTTCAGAAGCAATAACAACACCAGTAATTGTCTGAGCAATTTTCTTAAGCTGTTCACCAATTCTCTTTGACTGGGCTGTTGAAGTTTCAGAAAGCTTTCTAATTTCATCAGCAACAACGGCAAAGCCCTTTCCTGCCTCACCGGCATGAGCAGCCTCAATTGCGGCATTCATAGCAAGAAGGTTTGTCTGGCTTGCAATGCTTGAAATAACAGTATTTGCTTCCTGCAAAGTCTTAGACTCTTCTTCAATTTCTTTAATACGCTCATTTACATTAGCCTGCTTTGAAACACCAGTTTCAGCATTATTTTCAAGGCGCAGGAATGAAGAAGCCATTTTTTCAACAGAAGCAGAAACAGAAGTAATGTTTCCAATCATTTCTTCTACGGCACTTGCAGCCTGAGTAACACTTGCAGCCTGAGAAGAAATCATATGATTAAGAGATTCAATATTTGAAGCAATCTGATTAACTGCTCCGGCAGTCTGATTTACACTGTCTGTCTGATTTGTGATATTTCCACCCATACTCTGAATATTTGCAATAATCTGAGTAATAGAGGCAGTTGTATCATGAGTTGCAGCTTCCATTGAATCACCGGAACGAACAAGCTCATCTTTAGTTGTTTTTAGCTCTCGCATAATATCCTGAAGCTTTTCAGAGAACTGATTAAAGCTGTTTACAACTGCCGAAATTTCATTATTCGATCTTGATTTATATTCAATTCGTTTTGTAAGGTCTGCATTTCCAGAAGCAATTCCACTGATAGTTTCTTCAACTACAACCAGAGGCTTAAGAGCAATGAAAATCATTGAACCTACAATAAAACAAAGAACTATACCAACAACACTGCCTGCAATAATCATAATGACTCTCAAAGACGCTGCTGTTGCATGAACCTGTTTACTGTCAATCATAAAATTAAAGCCCCAAGGAGTTCCTGGAACACTAGTTGAAGCAACATAGGTCTTTGTTCCACGAGCATTCTTAGCCCAGAAAGAAACTACATCCTCATTATCAAAATTTTCCTTAACTGAAGCAAAGGCTGCAGCATCAGCCTCAACAGCTCTTAAATCAGCTTCAACAACTTCATAATTACCAGAAGTAGCAATAATTTGGCCAGAACGTGTAACAAGAGTTCCAACTCCAGTTTCACCAAGTCTTATTCCCTGAACCAACTTACTGAAAGATTCCATTTCCATTACAGCACAGAAGAAACCTATTGTTTTTCCATCTTTTTTTGCGGCACGACAAACATGAATTACAGTTTTACCTGTTGTCTTAGAGGATACAGGTTCATCAACAGTAGTTTCTTTTCCCTGCTGCATCATTTCTTTGAAGTATCCGCGGTCCTTAATAGTTGTATGGCTTCCAATATCACTGTCAAAATTACCATCAGAATCTACATAAGCTACATAGTTAAAATCTTTTGCACGTATATCGGCATGTGCCTGAAGCCAGGCAACTATCTGTGCAGGATCTCCGGTCTGAACAACATCAGCTGTTGTATATGCATAAAGGAGTCCATAATATTCCTCAAGTTTACCCTCAAGTCTACTTGTGTAGGCTTTGGTTAATTCCAGACATTCTTCTTCGTAACTTGCTGTAGTTTTAGCACTTGTTGTTTCTGCAATAAAAGTAATCTGCAAAATATTAAGCACTAAAATTGTTCCCGCAACTACGGCTATTATAATGGCTGCCAATTTTTTCTGTTTTTTATCTGCCATAAACACCATCCTAAATATTAATTATAGAGTACATTAATTATAATAGCACAAAAGGATTTTCGCAAATTTTTTAGGACTTATAAAAGAGAGTGTGGTAAAATATAATTATGAAACACACAGATAAACATTCTTTTCACTTTATGCAAAACGGAGGCTTGATTCAGGCAAAAATCTCAACTATTGATGATGTTCTGAACCTTCGTGACTTAGACCCTAAGATGTGGACTGCACTGGCTTGCCCGGTACAGGGCCTTGAATTCAGCGAAGAAACCCTTTCTATTCTGGATACAGATAAAAACGGACGTGTACGTCAGCCGGAAATTCTTGAAGCAGTTGAATTCATAAGAAAATATTTTTCAAAACCAGAAATTATTATGGAAAAGGGAGATTCTATTCCCCTTGAAGCTTTAAGTGAAGAAGCTTTTGCCTGCGGACATTCTCCACTTGCTTCTGCAAAATCGGTGCTGGAAATCCTGGGCAAAACAGATGCAAAGGAAATTAAACTGGAGGATTTAAGCGTAAATGACAAGCTTTTTGCTCCAAATGTTTTGAATGGAGACGGGGTTTTGCCGGCAGAATGCGTAGAAGACCCGGACTCTGCCTCTGTTGTAAAGGATATTATTACAGCTACAGGCGGTAGTGATGATATAAGCGGAGCAAAGGGTATTAACCGTGCCCAGCTGGAAGAATTCTTTACTAATGCAAAGGCTCTTAAAGACTGGCGGGATGCCGGTGCAAAGGATGATCCAAAGATTTTCTTCTTAAAGGAAGCTACCGATGCAGCCGCAAAAAGCTTTATGGCTGTAAAAGATAAAATAAATGATTACTATCTTCGCTGTTCTCTGATTAATTTTGATAGCAGTTCAAAGGATATCCTTAAGACAAAAACTGACACAATGTTCCTGGACGAAAATGGAGAGCTTTATGATTTAGAGCACCTTGCTCTACTTCCAATTGCCCTTTGTGAAGCAGGAAAACCACTTCCTTTGGATGGTTCTGTAAACCCGGCCTGGCGTGACGCAGTAGCAAGCTTTAAGGAAAGTGTCATTAAGCCACTTTTTGAAAAGGATATTGCATCTTTATCTGAAAGTAACTGGCGTAAAATAGAAGATTTGTTTAAGCCATACGAAGCCTGGTATAAAGCAATGCCTGAAAATGCTCTGAGTGCTATTGGTCTGGATAGGATTTCTGAAATACTGGAGGGTGGCTTTGAAGAAAAGCTTTCGTCTCTGCTTAGTGAAGAAGAAAGCAGACCTCCAATTGCCCTGGCATCTGTTGAGCTTAAGAAAATGCTGCTTTTACGCCGTGATTTTGTAGAGCTGCTCAAGAATTTCGTTTCATTTGAAGAATTTTACACACTGGGAGAAAAGGCTATTTTCCAGTGCGGTACCCTTTATCTGGACGGACGTGCCTGTGATCTTTGTGTTAAGGTTCTGGACATTGCAAAGCACGGAACCATGGCCGCTCTTTCTCAGTGCTTCCTGGTTTACTGTGACTGTACAAAGCGGGGAAACACTGACAAGAAAATGCAGATTGCGGCCCTTATTTCAAATGGAAATACAGACAATATAATTGTAGGCCGAAACGGAGTTTTCTTTGACCGAGAAGGTGGAGACTGGGATGCAACAATCGTAAAGATTATTGAAAATCCGGTAAATATAAAGCAGGCCTTCTTCTCTCCTTACAAAAAAGTTATGAGACTGATACAGGAAAAGATTGCAAAGGCTGCGGCAGATAAAGAAAATGCTGTAAACGGCAAGCTGGCAAATGCAGTAAACAATCCAAAGGCTGCAGCAAGCCCCGCAGATCCAAATTCTATGCTTCCAAAGAAGATTGATGTTGGAACTATTGCCGCAATCAGCGTAGCAATCAGCGGAATTACCACCCTGATTGTTGGAATCTTTACAAAGCTGATTGAATTAAAATGGTACCTGCCATTAGCACTGGTTTTAATTCTTCTTTTAATTTCTCTGCCTTCAATGATTCTGGCCTACCTGAAATTGCGCCAGAGAAATATTGCTCCTATTCTGGATGCAAGTGGCTGGGCAATCAACGGAAACACAAAAATTTCTACAGTGCTGGGCCGCTCATTAACAGCTCTTCCTAAAAAGCCGGCAGGCGCATACCTTTCTTCAAAGGACCCCTTTGCAGTAAAAGGCTTCCCTTGGAAAAGATGCCTGCTTATTATAGTGATTCTTGCCCTGGTAATAACAGGACTAGTTCTTATTATGAAAAATCCTGATGGAATTGCAGGTGTCTGGGAAAATATAAAAGCCCTGGGTGCTAAGTTTAAGTTCAATAAATAAAGCGTGCTTTTATAAAAAAAGGCTTCGGCACTTAACTTGTGTCGAAGCCTTTTCTTATTAACTGATTCTTCTACTTATTATTTCTCTGGAATCAGATAACCAAAGAAGTAATTATTTGTATCCAAATATTTCTTAGCAAGCTCCTGCATTCTTTCAGGAGTAATCATATCCGGAATCTTCTTTTTTACATCATCAATAACAGATTCTGGCTCTGTAGTATCATAGAAGACACCCTTAATTCTATTAATCCACCAGTTGTTATCATATACATTTTTTTCCATGCCACGACGGTAGATTTCTGCAAGATTTGAGGTATAAGAAGCATCTACAGGAGCATTTTGAAGCTCTGCTACTGTTTCAAGAACCTTATCCTTCATTTCCATTACACGATCAGGGGCACAGCCGAATTCAACAGTGATTGTATACTGACGCTCAGGATATCCGTCTATAGAAGCAGAAACCCCTACTCCGTAAGTGCCACTTAAATCTTCACGAAGAACTTCACGCAGGCGGGTATCCATAAGATTGGAAAGCTGGTCAAGCATTTCATTATCAAGGAAGACTTCATTTACATCAGCTGCCGCAGGAAGATTTCCACGGAACATCATGCGGACAAAGGATTGATTTTCACTACCCTTTTTGACAGCAGAAGTCATTTCTCCTTCCGGAAGAGAATAATAAACAAACTTACATTCTTCAGTTTTGCTCTTATCACCAGGGATTGAACCAATGTAAGAACGGCACAATTCAAGCAGCTGTTTTTCATTAAAATCACCGGTAAATACAAACCTGTAATCTGCAATATTTGTAAAGCGTTCACGGAAAATCTTTTCAGCCTTATCCTTATCAAGGGCCTGAAGGAATGGCATATCAAAATTTACATAGTAAGGTTTATTATCATAGAAGAATTTTTTAGTCTGCTCATTTATTACATCATTTACAGAAGCTCCAAAATTCTTAGCCTGGAAAGCAATATTCTGATAAAGATAATTCCATCCATCATCATTAAACTGAGGATTCATAAAGAACTGGTAAAGAATCTGAAGGGCCATTTCAAAATCCTTATTATTTCCACTTCCATTAAAATATTCACCCCAGCGGTTCATACCCCAGTTTGCACTGAAAACCTTATCAGAAAGGATTTTTTGAACCTGACTGTTTGTATATCCATTCATTCCGGAGAACCAGACATAGTTATCACAAATTGCGGCAGAAGGCATGTCTTCATCTGCAACATAGGTAAAGCCACCATTACTTGAAACATTCATGTAGATTACATCTTTTTCAAAATCAGTTTTCTTCATGATGATTCTGGCGCCGTTTTCCAAAATGTATTCTGTAGCGCCATACTTCTTAAGCTTCTTTTTTGAAATAACCTTTGCAGTAGCGGCAGGACGTTCCATTAAAGTATCCGGAAGACTTTCTTCCTGATAAGCGGCAACTTCTGCCCCTTCTGCAGCTTCCCAAAGATCCATCATTTCTTTTTCTGCAGGGAAGCTTGTATCGGTGTGAGAAACCATAAGCAGATAATCACCCATTCCGGCAAAAAGCTTCTTTGCATAAGCAGAAAGGTCCTCTTTGTTAGACTGGTCTATAAGACTAATCATAATATCACAATAATCAGCAGGATTTTGTACTACAGCACCTGTAATTGCATAATCGACAAGCTGATTTATATAATTGTAGGATTCCATCTTTGGAATACCGGTTCTATACTGTTCTATACTTGCTGCATAAGATTTCTTTGTTCTTTCTAACTCTGCATCTGTTGCTCCATGAAGGAGAAAACGATTCAATTCAGCGAGAGCTGTTTCAAAAGAGGCCTTTTCCATACCAGCTTTAGGATTAATTGCAAGGAAAACCTTTAGAAAATCGTTGGTTAATGCAGAAGAACCAAGCTGGGCCGCAATAAATGGAGAAGAGGAATCTTTTGCAAGCTCTGCAAAACGCTGATTTAGAATTAATGCAAGATAGTTCATAAGAAGGTTTTCATAAAGTCCTTCTTTTGTCTTGACAACCTGATAATCACGAACTCGACTTTCCAGCTGCAAAATTGTGTACTTCCATTCAGAATCCTTTACAAGAATTGGACTCTTATCCTGTGGAAGAGGAACCTGATATACAGGTCTTTCTGTCTTTTCCTTTGAAGCAGGCACAGTAGACATTACCTTTTTAACGGCAGCTTCAAGCTGAGAAACAGGTAAATCTCCAACTATAGCAATAGACATAAGCTCAGGTCGGTACCATTTTTCGTAAAAGTCTACTACTCTCTGGCGGCTTACATTGTCAATAACATCCATTTTTCCAATAGGCATTCTGGTCTGGTAGCGGGAACCATGAAGCTCAACATCAAAAATCTTTTCATTGATTCTCTGATTTGCCCCCTGACTGAGTCGCCATTCTTCTTTTACAACACCACGCTCTTTATCAAGCTCTTCCTGTTCAAAGCTTACAGCACAAGCCCAGTCATGCAGAATAAGCAGGGCCTTTTCCAAAACAGCCTTATCATCAGCAGGAATCTCCAGCATGTAAACAGTCTGTTCAAAGCTTGTATAAGCATTAAGGTCTGCGCCAAACTTCATTCCCACAGATTCCATAAAGCTTATAATTTCATTTTTCTTGAAGTTTTCTGTACCGTTAAAGGCCATGTGCTCAATAAGATGGGCAACACCCTGCTGATCATCATCTTCCATGCAGGAACCGGTCTTTACAACAAGACGGAGCATAATTCTATTATCTGGTTCCGGATTAGACATCAGATAATAATCCATGCCGTTTGAAAGCAAGCCCGTCTTTACGGCGGAATTCATTTTTAGAGGATTTTCTGTGCGTTTTCCAGAGCTATATCCTAAATCTACAGGGGCAGTTTTCTTTTTAGAAGCTGCGGTAAGACTTCCTGCTGACAATAAAGCAAGAAGAAAGAGTAAACATAAACGTTTTCGTTTTATCATTCTAATCTCCCGATATTTTTTTTAAAGTATAACACTTTTTCAGTAAGACAGTAACAGATAAATAAAAATTTTTAAGTTTTTCTCTTTAATTTTATAAGTCAAAATTTTATGAGCTTAGATTTTTAGAGCCTTACTTTTTTTCCAGATTACCGACCAGAGTTGTATCAGTGTCTATATCTGATTTTTTGGCATATCTATGAGGCTGACTGGTGATAACCTTTGTTCCCTTGCCCTTTTCAGATGTAATTTCAATACTACCCTTCATTAAACTAAGCAGAATCTTTGAAATATGTAAACCAAGACCAGAACTTGGATTTTTTTGATTTATTTCATTTTCTTCGCGATTAAATTTATCATAAATATGAGGCAGGAATTCCTTTGAAATACCAATGCCAGTATCTTCACAAATAAACTGAACTATACATTCATTTTCATCAGCACCTGGTATTTGTTTTATACCAAAGCGAATAGTTCCACCGGCAGGAGTATATTTAAGGGCATTATGTATAATATTCAATACAACATCTGTTGTGTGTACAACATCCTGATAAATATAAGGATTTATTAATTCAGACCAGTATTCAAGCTTTATCCCGGCAGCCTGAGCCATATCCTTTAAGATTAAGAAGGATCTTTCTGCTGCCTGAGAAATATCTGTAGGGCTTTCTTCTACTCTAACTTCATTATTTTCTATTTTTGCAAATTCCAGGATATTATTTAAGAAGGTAAGAATGTGCTCTTCTTCCTGTCTTACATTTACAAGCTTTTCTTTTATTACTTCTGGATTTCCGATATTATCCTTTATGATATTTGTATCTGAAATAATACCTTTCATAGTTGGCATAATTTCTTTAACTGCATTATACATAAAGATAGATTTAGATTTATTAGCAGCATCCTTTTCTTTTACAACTGCATGCCACCTTTCTTCTTCTGACATATCGTTTACAAAAACATAAAAAATATCGCCGTATTTTTCAGTTTTTACGAAACGACCGTAATCACGAACTGGCTTAAGTTTACCACTTTTTGTAGGAATTCTATATTCTACATAATCCTTGTCATCGCCCTGGGAAATCTGTTCGGTTATACTTTTTTGAACCTCGTCAAAATCTTCCTCGTAAACCATTCCCTTAAAGGAATTTCCACAGAATTCACGGAATTCTTCGGCTGTAGAACATTCATAGATATTTAAAAGCTCACGGTTAAAGGAAATAATTTCAAGATTTCCATCTGCATGATAAGAGAAGAAGCCTCCAGGAAGTCCTTCTGCAACTTCGTTTGCTGCCTGAAGCATATTTTCAGTCATAAGGCTTAAATCACTTGCCAGCTTTATAGGCATAGAAGGCAGACTTAAGGATATAGAAGTCTTCTTTAAATAGGACTCATAACTTTTGGCAGGAAGAGGCTTTGAAAAGTAAAAGCCCTGAATAAAATCACAGCCTAAGGTCTTTAGGGTTTTAAACTGTTCTATAGATTCAGCACCTTCAGCAACAGTCATAAGTCCCATTCTATGAGCCATTTTGATAATATTTTCTATTACAATTTCATTTGCCTTAATGTTTCTTACAAAACTTATATCAAGCTTAATAATATTAAGAGGGAAGCTGGAAAGAGAGCCCAAAGAAGAATAGCCGGAACCAAAGTCATCCATTTCAATCATAAAGCCGGCCTGCTGGAATTTCTTTACCTGAGAAATAATTAAATCTGTATCATCGGAATACAGAGATTCAGTTACTTCCATATGAATCAAAGAATGGTCTACGCCGTATTCATCTACAATCTGGATTTCCTTATCGATATATCCGGGCTCCATAAAGTCTCGTCGGGAAATATTAACAGAAACCGGTACTATAGGAAGTCCGTTTTGCTGCCAGCGTTTTATATCCTTACAAACCTGAGTTAAGATAAATAAGTCTACCTTGGAAATAAAACCATTCTTTTCAAAAATAGGAATAAACTGTCCGGGAGAAAGGAAGCCGTACTCAGGATGTTCCCAGCGAACCAGGGCTTCGGCACCAGCAATGTTTCCACTAATTGCTTCATGCTTTGGCTGATAGAAAATGCGGAACTGCTCTTCTTCCAAGGCCCTTTCCATAGTTTCTGTAATCATCTGCTCATTAAGCAGCTGCTTTTGAAGATTATTATCGTAAAAGGCTACGTCTTTATTGTAGATTCCCTTTATATCTTTAAGTGCTAAAAAGGCTCTGTCACAACAAACAATCATTGGAAGCTCATAATCTACTGGACCGTAAACACCAATTTTTGCAATCTGATGAGGAATAGGAGCAGACTTTAAAATCATCTTCTGAATATATTCGATGCGGTGAAGCATCATCTGTCCTTTTGCCTCTGAAAAAATAATAAACTGGTCGCCACCATAGCGGCCCAAAATTGCATTAGGAAGCACTTCCTTAAGCTTTTTTCCTACATAGGCAAGAAATTCATTACAAAGCTTTTCACCATAAAGAGTATTTGAAGACTTAAAATTGTCAAAATCGCAGGCAAAAATGATATAGTTTTTATTTGGATTTTCATCACGGATTAATTCCGCTTTATGAAGGAAGGCCTGTCTGGTAAGAAGGCCTGTTAATTCATCACATTCCAGTTCATTAATAATCTGATAGGCATGGGCCAGCTTACGGCAATTTTTTATCAGGTTTCTGATTTTCATTGAACCGTAAGGCTTTTTTAAGAAATCAACTATATCGAAGGCAAGAAACTTTTCTTCATCTTCTTCCTGAGCTCCAATAATCAAAATAGGAAGATTTTTTAATGTGCTTTGGGAACGGATTTCTTGTAATAAAGGTAAAGCCAGGTCTGCGGAAATTGCGAGTGCATTTATGTGGCTGGAAGTATCTCTTAGGATTGAAAGAATATCATCTGAATCATCTGCCCTTACAACCTCAAAATCTGAGGAAATTATTGTTGACAGCTCAATGCGGGATGCTTTGTCTGTGTCCAACAATAAAAGCTTAGAAATGTTTTCAGTTGTCATAAATATAAAAGAACCTCTTTAACCTGATATTATAAAGACATCTCCAATATTTATAAACTAAATCCAAGTTTTATACAATAGTAGAAAAATACTAGGGGG
>JAIKYB010000191.1 GCA_024683675.1 Treponema sp. | reverse complement strand
TAAG
Source organism: Treponema sp. (assembly GCA_024683675.1). Taxonomy (GTDB): domain Bacteria; phylum Spirochaetota; class Spirochaetia; order Treponematales; family Treponemataceae; genus Treponema_D. The sequence continues at coordinate 18,942 of JAIKYB010000191.1, read as the reverse complement.
ACGCGCCGCCAGCGTTCGTTCTGAGCCAGGATCAAACTCTCCATGATTATTTCAAAACCCCGAAGGGTATTGATTTCAACATTAAAGTAGTTCAATCAAGCTTTTTCTATTTGCTGAATTGATTTACAATTGAGTTTCGAGAACCGAAACTCACGGGTATGTTTTTGACTAAAACATAAAAAATTATATAGTCAGTTTGTTTCCTTCCCTGTACTGTCTAAGAACTTTTTGTTTGTCGCTACTGTCTTGTGCGACGGTGATGACTAATATATACCTCTCTTCAAAAAGTGTCAACACTTTATCCCCTTTTTTTTATAAATTTTTAACTTTTTTTTATTTTTTTTCAAAATAATTTCTGTAATTTTTTTTACGATATTGGTTAGGTGTCATGCCTGTATATTCACGAAATTTACTTATAAAATGACTGTGAGAAGAAAATGCAAAATAATTTCCTATCAAAGCAGGAGTATATTCTGAATAGGCTAACATATTTTGAGCAGCTTCAATCTTTAGCTTGGTAATATAAGTGTAAACTGTAATCCCGGTTTCCTTCTTAAATAATTCACATAAATAAGATTTACTGACTCCTATATAATCAGCAAGTGTATCAAGCTGAATCTTTTCATTAAGATGATTGTAAATATAATCAGTTGCCTGAATTACACTTTTTGATAAGCCTGCCTTTTTTCTGATTTTCTGCATTCGCTCCGTAAAATCATAAATAACTTCCTCATGTATGGAAGATAATGATTCAAAATCAGAAGAAGAATCCAGCTCCTGAATATAAATATCACTTAAGGTATAGGCAGTTTCGCTCGGCATTCCCCCTTCTATGCAAAAACGGGTAATAAGAGCAATTGTTACTATAAGATGATATTTCATGTTCCTAAGGGGATTATTTGAAAGCTTACCCATACCCTCTGCAGTTAGAGGCTTCATGTGTTTTTTAAGCTCGTCAAAATCTCCGTTTTTTACTGCCTCATAAAATGACATCTCATTATCAAAAGGAAGATGAAAATTTGCAGTTTCCTGCTGGAGAAATAGTTTATATGAAAGAATCTTTTGCTTGGAATCCATAATCAGTCAGAGTATATCAGAATATCTCACTAAAAGCCTAATACTTTTAAAATATTATACAAATATTCTGTTATTTTGACTAATATTTTAATATCTATAGGTCATATCCGGATATAAAATCTCAAAAAAAAGCAGAAAGGGAAAATCCCTAAAAACAAAGCGAGGTAAAAATCATGAAAAAATCTGTGATTTTGGTTTTGGCAGCAGCAAGTCTTTCTATTCTGGCTGCAGGCTGTAAAAAAGGAAATGCTGGAGCTAAGGAAAAAACTCAGGCTGCAGCTGGATACGAATCTGTAAAAGTTGAAAAAGGTTCAGATGGAAAAACTCTTGATTTAGGCGGAATTGATGTAATTCTTGCTGACTGGTGGTCTGGTCCTGATGCAGAAGGCGGAGAAGCAACATCAGCTCAGAATGCGGCAGAAAGAGCCTGGCATGACTGGACTGAAGCTACATACAACTACAATGTAACTCAGAAGGAATTGGGTGCAGGTTGGGATGGACATCCTCAGGAAGTAGCAAACTTCTGTATGACTGGTGGTGATGAAAATTACGTATTTATTATTGATGCACGCTCAGGAATCACTGGTTTGAAAACAGACCTCTTCTTTGATCTTTCAAAATTGACAAATATTGACTGGTCTAAGAAAAAGTGGGATGCAGGTGTAAGAAACATGCTTACAAAGGGCTCTTCTTTCTATGCTATGAGACCTATTGTTCCAGAACCACGTGGTGGTGTTTTCTTTAATAAGAGATTACTTGAAGAATCTGGAATTGATCCTGAAGAACCATATAACCTTCAGAAAGCTGGAAAATGGAACTGGGAAAGCTTTGAAGCTTTACTCGCTAAGTGTACAAGAGATACTGACAATGACGGTATTCCTGACACTTATGGTATGGCTAACTCTTCTACAGAATTTGCTCCATTGGCAGCTATGTCAAATGGTGTTCCAATGATTGGAAAAAATGCTGAAGGTAAGTTCGTAAACAATGTTGGAAACGATGCTGTTCTTGAAGCTCTTGCCTGGTGTGCTCACCTTGCACAGAACTATGAAAAGCCCCAGCCAGAAGGTTCTAACTGGGACTGGATGTATCCTGCCTTTATTAATGGAGAAGTTGCTTTCCAGGTTGACCAGGAATATAACGCTCAGTTAAATGGACGCTACCAGGCTCTTAAGGATGACTGGGGATTTGTATGCTTCCCTCTTGGTCCAAAGGGTGACGGAAAATACAGAACACTTCACAATGATAATATGTATGTTATTCCTTCATGCTATGATCAGGAAAGAGCTGAAAAAATTGCAAAGGCCTTTGATCTCTGGACTGACCCTACTCCAGGTTATGAAGACGGAGATTCATGGAAGGAAGGTTATTATGCATGCTTTAGAGATTCACGCGCTGTTGATGAAACTCTTCAGCTGATGATTGATAATCCTAATCCACGCTATGATACTTTGATTCCTGGTATTAACTACATGGGTGATGTTATTTGGGTTACATACCCTGGTTATGTTACTCCTCAGCAGGCTTATGAAGAGTCTAAAAATAACTGGCAGGCATTACTTGATGATGCTAATGACTGGTAATTTTACAATAAAAAATAATTAAACCTTTTATTTTATATAAACTGCATAGGCTTTCAATTCCTTGAATTGGAAGCCTATTTTTGTTATTCTATAGTAAGAAAATCATAAAAGGGGTAAAAATGAAAACTGTTGCTGTTTTTTTTGCAGATGGATTTGAAGATATAGAAGCCTTAACTCCTGTAGACTATCTTAGAAGAGCAGGCCTTGAAGTTATTACTGTAGGTGTAAAGGGAAAGCCTTACAATGATTCTATGATAGTAACAAGCTCTCATGATGTAAGAATTATTACTGATTGTAATCTTGATACTTATTTAAGCAATTATGGAGAAAATGCTCCTGACTGCCTTTTATGCCCTGGTGGTTCTAGAGGAGCAGAAAACCTTTCTGAATGTGAAGCTTTACTCAATCATCTTGAAAATGCATGGAATCAGGGAAAAATTGTAAGTGCAATTTGTGCCAGTCCTGCTGTAGTTCTTGGAAAAACTAATATTCCTCACGGAAAGAACTGGACCTGCTATCCAGGAATGGATAAGGAAACAAATCCTGAATATGTTGGAATGTATGTAAATAAGACATTTGTTACAGACGGAAAGCTTGTAACTGCAAGAGGTGCGGGAGCAAGTGAAGAATTCGCTATGGAATTGGTTCGCTTACTCGCCGATGAAGCCACTGCAGAGAAAATCAAAAAAGGAACTCTGCAGAGATAATTCTATTCTAATTCTCTAATTCAGCTTCTTTCTTGGCAATTTGGTCTGAAAGCTCTTTAATTTCACTCTGGATGCCAAGAAGGATTTCTAAATCTTCGGCATTTTCTGTATTTACAGTAGCCCCTTCTAACAACATCTGAGAAATTTTTAAGCCTAATTCTTCATATTTACAATCTCGGTTTGCTTCAATCTTGTGGATTTCCAGTTTTTTTACACTTTTATCACTAAAATCCTGAACCTTAGAGCCTGCTTTATCCAAAGCTTCTTTAGAAGCCTTAGCTCCCTTACTAAACCAATCTTTAATTTTACTTCCAACTTCTTCTTTTTCCATATTAAATCCTCTTTATTGCCAGTAAGGTAAGGTCATCCGACTGCTCATCTTCCTGCATCTGGTCATAATCTACATAATGTCCGCCCTGGGCATTATCAGATTTTTTAGCAGCATAAAGCTCATATTCATTAAAATACTTTAAAAGGCATTCGTCAATCTTTTTATCAACTTTAATATAGTCTGTAGCTTGAACCGCTGGGGATCTGTAAAGTCGGAATACTTTTTCTATAGAAGCAAGTGCATAAATAGAATCCTCTACACTTCCCTGCCCTTTAGAAAAATCAAAAATAAGCTTTTCGTTCAAATCCGGATTTGCATCCTTTACCAGCTCATAAGGCTGCTTATTATAGACAGCTTCAATGATTGCCTTAACTCTTTCTGGTCCGAATTCTTCTTTAGAATCCTCTTCTTTTATTTCAATTTCTTCTTCATGAGTTTTTGGGTTTACCTTGCGAGCCTGCACCTCTTCTTTAATAACTGAATAGTCAGGATTTCTACGCCTTCTTGTTGATTCTTCTATACCGTCAGTATAAAGATACAAAACATCTCCGTGATTCAAGACAGTTTTTTCTATTTTAAAACCACCCTTCATGTCAACAAGACCAGATGTAAATACACCTGCAGTTGGAGCAGAACTCAGTGTAAGCTGCTTCATGGCACGACTTTCAGCATCGTAAATATGTACCAGATTATCTCCGGCATTACACATATACAAATCACCATTTTCTACGTTCAAAAGGCAGACTATAAGGGTTGCAAATTTTCCCTTTAAGCCAAGGCCTTCTATAAAATCATTTATCTGGGCAATAAGATCATTAAAGCGGGCACCGTTTTTCTTATAAGACCATTTTTCAAAATATCTGCGGAAAATTGTTGCAACAACTGTCATAATAATTGCAGCCGGAATACCGTGACCTGAAGCGTCACATTTGATAATTACAAACCACTGGTCATCAAGTTTTTTGTAATCAAAATAGTCACCTGAAACGCCAGATTCACCTTCATAATAACCAAAACATTCAAGATTCTGGTCCTTATATTGAGCATAAGATGTTTTTTCCCTGCCGCCGGGGCCTGCAGAAGAAAGAGGCAGGAAGGCCATCTGTACAGCCTTACCATCCATTACCAGAGATTCCTCTTCAGCATTGGCAACAAGCTCTCGGGTCATGTTATTTACAGCATTTCCAAGACGGCCAATTTCATCTTTAGAAGTAATTTCTACATTTTTTCCCTTCAAGTTCGCTTTATTTTTAGTTTGTCCAATCAAGGTTACATGAGCTTCAAGCTTTTTTATTGGTCTTACTATAAGTGAAGCAAAAACATAAGAACCAAAGATTCCTATTGCAACTGCTATTAAAGCTATAATAATACTGCGGATTATAATCCTCTTAATTTCAGCCTGAAGAGCATCTACTACACTTTGGGTTGAAAGTTCAAGGTAAACAAGGCCATGAATGTAGTTATCTGTATTTCCCTTTCTATATACAACAGGTCTGTAGAAAATAAATTCTGTATTTCCCATAGAAAAATCAAAGAAAGGATAGGAGGCGGCGGCATTTTTAGAATATTCAGAAAGTTCTTTATCTATCTTATTTCTGAGTTCTACAATTATATTTGAAAGCCGTTCAGCTTCTACCTGATCTTCGGAAAGAGCTGAAGCATAAAGCTTATTTGCCTGAGCAGACAGTTCTTCAATCTGATCTGAAATAGATTTTTCTTTTTGAGCAATTTCCTGATCTAAAGCAGTAAGCCCTGAAATAATATTAAGGATAACCTGGTCTGTAAGTCTTGTTTGACCATAAATCAGGGAATAATTATCTGATTTTTCTGATATATCAGGGTCATTTGTAGCCCAAATATAATTTAAGTTTTCAGAAGAAGAACTCTTTTGTTCCTGACCAATTATTGTAATATATTTTACTTCATCCATAGCATCCTTTTGACTTGGGAGCGCAGTCAATTCCAGAATGTTATTAGAAGGAAGGAAGTTTCTTACTCCTGAACAAAGGCTTTCCAAAAGAACGTCTACCCTTTCCTGAAGGGCTTCTGCCATTGTCTGGGACTGGATCTTTATTACATTTCGTCCATTTTGTATTGTTATAGCAACAATAAGGAACACAATAAGAAGATATGTGTACCTGATAAGCTTACGTTTCAAACTAGGCTGTTTTACCCGCTTCTTTGAAGGTGCCATAAGAACTCCCGCGTGAATCACGCTCAAAATAAGGAAAATAAGAATAAGTATTGCAAAGAAAATAACAAGCAAGGTCATAATCAGATTTGCAGATAAGTTATAATTGTAAATTTTAAAGTTAGAACTCAGTCCAAAATCTAACTGATAAGGAGCCTCTACCTTAACAGTTCCATTTTGAGTAATATTCAAAATCCGGTCTGTAAAATAAAGACCTCGGTCTGTGTGGAAAAGTCCTATTTTATAAGAAGCAGGCTCTACTTCCGGCGGTACCACCACCCCGCTAATAGTTTTATTATTTAAGATTTTAAATGCAGAATCCTGCTCAGAAATTGTATAGTCGTAAGGTTCAAGTCCATCCCTATCAATATAAATACGACTGATTCTTCCGTCATAGGTAAAACCAGCACCCTTTATAGTCAGAAGCAATTCACCTGTTTCTGCCTTTTTCTGTTCTATTCCAGTAACATAGGTTTCCGGCTGAAATTTATTCAATATTACTATCTTGCTGGCCTGCTCACTTACATTTCCAACCAGATCCAGGGCCCAAACAGTAAGAACATAAACTCCGTTTTCCATTCCGTAATATTTTTTAGTATTTCTACCCTTTGCCCTTTGACTAAGGCTGTAACTTCGCTTTTTTGCTGCTGACTTTGCATATTTATTTTCCAAGCTTTCCTTTATTGCAGCAACTTTAGCAGAAGACAGCTTCATAGGATGATTTCTTGAAACTGCAATATTTTTTGGAATGTCACCAAGGTAATCTAAACGGTAAGAATAAGAAGCCGCATCCTCTGAAGGAGAAGGCTGCCAGTCCAAAGAAAATGTATTGGATTTTACAAAGCCGTATTTATCCAGATTAGCAGGTTCAACAATAGGAGGAAGAGGTGGAGTAAGGTCTAAATCGTAAGTAATACTTGCCGCTTCTGACCAGTTTCCGGCATAATCTACAACTCTTGCCGTAAGATAATAGGTTCCATCCTCTGTAGCCTTTACTTTTATTGTAGAGTCATTTGTAAAATGTTGGATACTGTATTCCGGCGCAAGAGAAGAATCCTTTTGCCAGCTGTAAGAATAACCAGCTATTTTAGAAGAATCTTCAGGAAAATTAATACGAATCTTTACATTCTGATTTCGTGAAGCTGCTCCCCTTTTATATGATAAAGGTGTAAAAGAAGGAGGAAGAACAGAAGTATCGGGCAGCAATATTACAACCGAATTCTTTTTTCCCGAATCCAGACTCTGCTGCCAGATAAAGGCTAAAGAACCATCAGAAAAAATCATAGGATAAGAAAAAGTATTCAGATAACGGTCTTCAGCAAGGGGGCTTTCATCCCAGAAGCCACCGGTCATTTTGGAAAGATAAACAGAATCTTTTCCTCGTCTGGAGTCGAACCATTCCAGATAAAGACTGTTATTATAAGTAAAAAGCAAAGCCCGATTTGAATTTCCCTTGTCAGCTACAAGCTGTGAACTGCCCTTTTTAATAGAAGAATTTGCAAGATCTAACTCTGCACACCATATTTCAGAATAGTTTCCCCCGGTTCTTTCCCAGGCAATATAAGAATTACCATCAAAAGAATGAAGATAAGGTCTCTGATTCTGATAATTATAATAGGCTTTACGACTTTTTGAAGTAAGGGAAGCTTCATTTGTAATCAAAACAGGAGCAGTCCAGGAGGAATTAGAAAGCTGACGGGTCATATATAACTGATAGGAATAATGACCAGTTTCAGCTGAAGCATACTGAGCTTGAAAAACAACAATATCTCCTTGAGAATCTGCTAATAAAAAAGGAGAAAAGGAGTTTCTCAGATTTTCTGCAGGCTGAAATTTAGTAAATCTTGACCAGTTTAATCCGTCCTTAGATTCTGCTGTATAAATAGAAAAGGATTCTTCATCACCTACAGAAGAAAACAATTTTAGATTTCCGTTTGAGCTTGTATACAGACGAGGGCCCAGCATTGGAAATGGGGTTTCAAGCTTACTTTCCTGAAAGCTCTGTCCATCATCCTTAGAAGTGTATACATAAAGAAACTTTTCATTTGCGCCGACCAGAACTACAATTGTTCCATCAGAACTTACGGCTGTAGAATAAATATCAGGAATCGCATCCCCCGAAAAAGGAATAGGCCCCGCAAAACGAAGGCTTTCTCTATAATTCTTCGGACCATAATAATTCCTTGCCGAAAGATAGAGTTCCCTTTTTGTAATGTCTATTTCTTCCCAAAAAACAAGGGCACTATTATCTAATTGCAGAACCGAAGGAAAACGGGAATCTGTTTTTGTTATAGGGGCCGGATTTTCCCAATAAAAATCAGAAGCAAAAAGAGGCTGCAGTATAAAAAAGAGACAAAGGAGGATTTTTGAAATGCTTCTTATTTTACAATTCATCTTCTTATTCATACGATTTTCACGCCGAAAAATCAACTGCGCGCCTCTATTTTTGTAAGCAGATCCTTAATCTTCTGGATGTTTGCATTTTGTGATTTCTTAAGAATCTGATTAACAAGAGCCCGGGCGCCTACAACATTATTACTTTGCAATCGCTGAACCGCCAGCTGATATAATCTTTCTTCTTCAGTAGAAAGAACCGGCACTGTATTTCCACCTATTTTTGTTGTAATACTATCTTTTAAAGCCATTGCACTTTTATCATCCGGCAGCATGGTAAGAGCCTGGTCTACTAAGTTTAATGCTTTCTTTAGAGAACTTGTATTATTTCCAGCGTTTCGATAAAGAGTCTGAGCCTGACTGATAAGTTTTTTTGCACTATTTTCACCTGTTTTTGTAACAGGCTTCTGGCGGATACCAATATCAATTTCAACCTTATAAATCAGGTCCTTAAGTCCCTTATAAGAAGGCTCCAGCTCATAATAATCAAGAAGATTTGCATAACCTTCCTGACGGGTATCTGCCTTTTGACATAAAAGTCTGGCGGCTTCTATTTTTTGAGAAAATTCTTCTCTAAACTTCTGAGGGTCCAGCTCTCTGTTGATTTTCAGGGTAAGTAAAGCAGCCTCCTGATTTAGAGGATAAACATACTGAACCTTACGAATACTTGTCAGAGCAGAACGGAAGGCCTCCTCAGCAGCTTCTTTATCGCCCTCCTTTAAGAGCCTTTTTCCTTCATCATAATACTGGTTAGAAATATTCAAAAGCTGAGACATTTCCGGATACTGAGGAGCAGAAGGTAAAATAACACGACCGGTATTCATAGAAAGCGCAGTTTCTACAAAGGCAAGCAAGGTCCTGATTTCTTCATCCTCTGTAACATTGGTAATTGCCCAGCGATTTTTTGCTTCATTCAAGTATTTTTCTGCATCATCAAAGCGACCGTTAAAGTATGCATCCTTGGCAAGATTTTTAAGCTCACGAACATCCCGGACAACAATTTCATTTTCAGCTTTTGTTATTCTTTCTCCCAAAGAAAGGAGTTTTTCATCAACTGTCAGACTAAATTTTTCATCATCCTGATTAGTAAGAGATTCATTATATTTTGTAAGGGCATCCTGTAATTTTCTTCGGGCTGTATCAAAATCATCTCTCTTAAGAGCCTCTTCAGCTTCCTTGTAACGTACATCAGCTTCATTTCTAGCTAACTGAGCAGAAGTTCTTTTTTTAGCAATTTCAGGTTCTTTTGTATTAATTTGATTCAGCAGAGCCTGCAATTCCTTTTTTTTCTGATCAAAATATGTCAAAGAATCATCAACAATAGTTTTTATTTGGCTCTGTTCCCGCCACTGAGGGTGAGCATTATAATTATCCCGCATTTCAAGGCCATAAGAGTCTATAGATTTTATACTGCGGTTAATATAATCACGGGTAAAAGTACAAACATTAAGAGCTATATCCGGATAAGCATATTTAATTCCAAGACCAAGACTGTCAGTTTTTTTGTAGATTTCTGTAGCATAAATAATATTCTGATTTATTACGCTAAGCTCCTGCTCGCTAAGACGATCATCAAGACCTTCATAATATGCTGAAATAGAAGTTGTATCATTTTTTGCGAAGGCCAGGAAGGCATCTGAACGATTATAAAAGGCAGAGGCAATTTCCTGCCATACGGAAGTAAGAATAATGGCTGATTCATCGAAGGCAGAATCCAAAAGTCTTGTATAAAGCTCAGAAAGTCCCGTCCAAACTTCAAATTCTTTATTTCTGTATTGTTCGCCCCAGGAAACATTTTCAAGTTTCTGCTCTTCTTTAACCCCAAGTAATTCAGAAATATTTAGAATCGAAGAAAAAAGCCCCGCAATACTTTCGTCATCTACATCTTTTTCCTTCAAATTTGCAATCAGCTTATCAGAATCCTGGTGAAGAATTTCAATATCTGAATTAAGGTCTGCAAGCCGTAAAGCACCAGAAGCCAAAGCCTTAAGATAATCAGCTTGAATCAGATAATCCTCTAAGTGTAGGGCAAATTGACTATTTTGCTCATCGCTAGCAATTTCACAGAGACTAATTACAGACTTTTCCAAATCTGCATATTTTGTAACAGAAGCCAGGTAAGTTGAATTTACACCTTCTTCAAAAAGCTGATATTTTTTATTGAGCATGGCATAAACAGCGTCATTCATCTGACTTATACTGACTGTCCAGTATTTATCCATAGCTCCAAGAATTCCGGAATTTTCCAGAGAAGACAAACCAGTTATAAAACGGCACAAAAAAGGAAGGTAGGAAGCATCAGACATTTCCCCACCCTGTTTTTTCAGGTCCTCAAACTGATTATTTAAGTCTTCTTCAACCTTGGCCACAGATGCCCTAATAGAATAATAGTCAGAAAACTGACTTTTTATTTCCTGAAATCTGGAAAGTGCGTCTTCATACTGATCCTGATTTACACTTTTTATAAAGGCCGCTATAGAATCATTTATCCTTGTAAGATAGTTCTTTTCCTGATAAAGCTTCAGGCTATCATCTAGTTTTACAAGAGTAGCTTCAACCTTTTGAATTACTTCAGGATTTTCACCCCACTCTTCATAAAAATCATCCTTGTAAAGCCAAAAGCCTTCCTTAAGCTTATCTATAGCAGGAGAATAGCTCCCCTTAAGAGCAAGCTGAGACGCTTCTGTTTGTAGCTGCATAAAAAGGGAACGGAAATAGTTAAACTCAGCTGATTTTTTCAAATCGGCAATAAACTGAAGGTTTTCATCACTTGGATTTTTTTCAAAAGATTCCAGTTTGCTTGTAAGCTCGTAGATTTCCTTATCATTTCCCGGGTCGGTCTGAATTAAATAAATAAGCTTTTCTGCAAGCTCTGAATAGCTTATTCGGGCATTCATAATACGCTTAATTCTGATTTGAGCTGCATCAAAATTATCAGGATGATTTGCCATGTAAATATTTATCTGACGAAGGGCTTCATCATACTCTGTACGGCGGATAAGTTTATCTATTTCAAAAAGAGAAATTGACTCCTGGCCAGACTCTGTAGTCTGTGCAAAAAGAGGCATAAAAGCCAAAGAGAAAATAAGCAGTGTAAGAAAAATAAATTTTCTTTTCATCAGAAATATGTAGATTATAGTTGATTTTCGGAAAAATAACCCGATATACTTATATAAAATGAAAGTGAAAATACATTTTTTTACAATATTATTACTTCTCATTTTTACGGCCTTTCCAGCCGCTGCACTTTCATTAGTAGACCTGGATGACAGCCTTTCGGAGCTGCTATATTCTTCGGTAGATGGCAATGAAGGAACCACAAGCTTTCGTTCTTTACTGATTCCATTTGGAGGTCGTCCAGAAAGTTTGGGTAATGCCTACACAGGCCTTTGTGATGATATAAATTATCTGCGCTATAATCCGGCAGCTGGTTCCCTGCAAAAAGAAGGTCAGATAGCTCTTTTTCATAACTCCTGGATTGCTGACTCCAAGCTGGAAAGTCTTGCCTTTACGACTCGTTTTAAGAACCTTCCCCAGCTAAGCTTTGGAAGCTATTTATCCTGCCTTTACCTGCCCTTTACCGAATACAACGCCTTTGGACAAAGAGTTTCTTCCGGCTACTATTCAGAAACAACAGGAGCCTTAAATATTTCCTATAATTTTTTTGAAGGCTATGATTTTAAAGGACTTGCCCTGGGAGTAAATTTAAAGGCAGCCTGGAGAAGTCTTCCAAATTACACAGATGATGACACAGGGGAAATTATTTCCTATTCCGGTTTAAGTCAAAGCGGACTGGCCTTTATGGCAGATATTGGAATGATGATGCAGTTTAACTTTCTGAAATTTTATTCCTCCCGCGACCCTAACGTAAGAATGGGACTTTCAATTCAGAATCTGGGAGCAGGAATAACAGGCTTTTCAAACAAGCTTAAGCTGGACGACCCATTACCAACTCTTGCTTCTTTTGGTATTTCTGTAAGATTTATCAAGCCCTTTACCTTAAGTCTCGACTATTCTCAGCCGCTAAATCTTCAGGATTTAGGCACCTTTATGCTTCCTTACATAAGCACAGGTATTTCAGTTCAGTTTACTTCCTTCCTGCAATTTTTAGCAGGAGCTGGAATAAAGGGAGGAAATCCCCATTTAAATGCCGGTTTTGAATTCGAAGTTGCAAAAATCAGATTAAATCTTAATTATAGCCTTGATTTTACCAGCTCCCTTGCCCCTTTTAATAAATTCAGTCTTTCAGCAAAGATTCTTTTGGGAGACAAGGGCCGCAGCAAGACAAGCCAAATAATTGATGACTTATACACAGAAGGCCTTATGTATTATGCCGAAGGAAATTGGGAAATGGCAATTGAAAGCTGGGAAAAGGCTTTGGAAATTAATAAACGCTTCAATCCTGCAATATTGGGCATAAAAGCTGCCCAGTACAGGATTGATATGCTTAATATGATTAAAAATAGTCTTAAACTTGACCAGGAATAGCCTAGTGCTTTTTAGAGAAGATTCTATAATTCATCCATGGGAAAATAGCATCCTGCATTTCCATAGTTGTAAGCCATTCTGTACTAACAGTATTTGAACCAAGGGAATCAAACACAGCAGTAAAGGCATTTATAGAATCTCTAAATCTACGTTCTGCAAGCTCCGGATACATAGAATTGTCAATTGCCTTTGCAAGCATAAGACTTTGAGCCAGCATAAGCTCTTTTGCTCCAAGGTTTAACAATCTAGTCTTAAGGCCTGTATCATTAGGGAAACGGTCAGAAAGGTCTATCATGCGTTCACAGGCTTTTCTGATATGGCGAATCATCCAGCAGTTTTTGCTTGAAAGAAGATTTTCTCCGTAACCATCACCAATTCCAGCCGAATAGTAAGGATTAAATTTTGTAAGAGAATACTGTTTTTCAAGAAGCTGGTCTCCGGAAACAATGGTAAGCCCCTTTTCACAGGCTGTGCGAATAACATATTCAAGCCATTCTACAGATTCATTCCAGTTTCTAAAAAGCTCTTCTGATTCAAAGGCACAAACATATGATACATAATCGCTTTCTGGCAGGGCTTCTGCAGCCTGGTCCAAAAGCTTTGACTTTTCTTCTACAAAGGCAGCTGCGTCTGTATGGGCCTGTTCAAGGGCAGCCTTTCTGTCATAAAAAGCCTTGTCTGAATTTTCAAAACAGCGGTTCCAATATTTATAACCGGTTGCATAACGGGCAGAACCAATTTCTACAACAGGTTCCAGCTGAACAGGAGTAAGCTCATAACCAATATCTCGGTTTTCGTTTCTGTAAAGACAATTGCGAGAATAACCATTTTCTCCTGTAATCTGAGAAGGAAGACGGGAATCTCTGGCTAAAACAACAAGAGAATTATCAGTTCTAACAGGATAGAAAATTCCAGTATCCGGACAGTTTTCAGAAAAGAGAAGACTGCGGGCATCAAGAACTGTGTAGGAATAGCCATAGGCTTTAATCAGCTTTTCTACTCCGGTCATATAACCAAAAGCTGGAAGCCAGAAGCCTTCTGGAACTGTTCCAAAGAACTGCTTATAAGCATGAAGTCCGCTTTCTATCTGAGCAGAAATAATTTCCTTCAAATCTGCATAATGAGGTATAAAAAGATCAGTACCACAGGTTCCCAGAAGCTCAATATAACCATTTTTCATGCATTCTGTAAAAGCGGCAATCAAATCCTTATTATATTTTTCTGTAAAATCCTTTTTAAGCGACTCGTACTTTTCGATTGTTGCTTTTATAATTTCCCGAACTTTATCATCTTCTGCCCGAGAAAGCTCTTTTTGTCCCAGAATTATTCTTTTTTCCAGATAGCCAATATAAGAATCCTGAATAGTAACATCTGCAAAAAGATTACAGAGTAAAGGAGGAAGAACAAGTCCAAACCTGCATTTCAGTCCATCTGACTGAAGCTTGTTTACCATTCGAAGTAAAGGAATATAAACATCAGAAATATTATCAAAAAAGATATTTAAGAGGATTGCATTTGATTTCTCAAAATCTCCAAAATGTCTTATATAGTCCTGTGAAGTTTTTATAATTATACTTAATTTTTTTTCCATCGTTTTCCCCGAATTACATCATGAAAATGAATGTCTGTGCTTTCTGTACTGGTCTGCAAGAGAGTTTTCCATTCCTGAAAGCTTAAGAATCTGTGGAATATTATCATAAGAACCTGGCTGCATTTCATTAACCAGTTCTGCTCCATGCGGAATTGTAACAATTTGAGAAAAAGCAAGAACCTTTCCACCTGTAGCTGTAGAATAAACTAACTCTACCCTTACGTAAGTTTTATCAGAAGAAATAAGAATATACTGTTCTTGAGTTGTAGTAGAAGCCTGAATTTCAAAAACCTCTTCTGGAACAAGCTCTGTTGTATCCTTCAAAAAACAGATTCTTAATTTAAGAGCACCAGGAAGATCCTTTAATGCAGATAAATCATTTTCATTTATATTCCAAAAAACAAATAACCAGGCAGGGTTTCTTAAAACACAGGAAATCTGGGTTTCGTTATAATTTCCAGGAAGATTTGAACCGTTTCCTTCTGTCTCACTAGAAATTATCATTTCATCATCTTGTTCAACTTCTTCCTGTGCAAGCTCCAGTAGTTCTGCGATAAGGAATCTTCTGTCCAAATCATCTGGAACATCTACACCGTATTCATCTGCGAGAGAAACCAAATCAGCAAAAGATAAGGTCTCCAGATAAGCGCGGGTTATATTTCTCTCATTCATAATTACAACATAATCCAAAAAAATAAGATAAGTGTCAAGGCAAATCTTAAATAAAATTTACGCAAAAAATATTTTTATTTTTTTTCTAAAGTCAATTTCCCCTCCACCGATAATAAATACAGTTGGTGATTATCTTCGGGTGGGAAGACATCCAGACGCCTGAAAAGTTAACGACCGATTACATATTTGTTTGCTATGCAAACACCTCCATTTACTAAAAAAGTTGGGAAGAGTGTGAGACTTTCCAACTTTTTTTTTATTTAAAATGACTTTTCTGCAAACCTATAGTAACATATATATAGGTAGTAAATTAAAGATATCCAGGTTTTCTGCCGATATATGAATCAGGGAGACTTTTTACAAAAATGGATACACTTTCTATTGAGTCATTAAAAGCTGATATTTCTTTCACGGGTGATGTCTTTATTGACAGCACCTTTATGCTTTTGCCTAAATCAGCAATTTTAACCGAAGAGATGCTCAAGATTCTTAAAAAGTGGAATTTTGAAAACATTCTTTGCGATGGAAACCTAAGTCTTGGCGAACAGCTTGAATTACAAAGTGATGATTCTGATAACTCTCCCCGCGCTCCAAAAGAAAAACTCAGTGAAACAGTAAAGAAAATCATTGAAGAATCCAAGGGCGAATCACTTATCAACAATGACCAGGCCCGTCTTGAAATGGTAAAAAATGTATACAGGGAATATTTAAATTATATTGATTCTATGTATACCCGTTATGTAACTCATAAAGAAATTGACCAGCAGGAATTAACAGAAAGTGTAAAAGACCTCTGTATTTTTATTAAAGACCACAGAAGATTTATTCTTAGAGTTAATTCCAACTATAATGACAGAAACAAAGTCTTTCTTGTAACACATTCAATGCGCTCGACAGTTTTAGCTATTGCAATTGGAATGCAGCTGCATCTTCCTCTTTCAAAGCTTATTGAACTGGGAGAAACCTGTCTTCTTCATGAAATTGGAATGGTAAAGCTTCCTCCTCAGCTCTATATGACAGATAAAAAACTGTCTCCTTTTGAAAAGGCAAAGCTTTCTAAGCATACAGTTTTGGGCTATACCATTGTAAAGGATTTAAACTTTCCTCTTAGCGTACAGCTGGGAGTTCTTGAGCACCATGAAAATGAAAATGGAACCGGTTATCCAAGAAGACTTTCAAGTGAAAAAATTTCATCAAATGCCAAGATTATTGCGGTAGTCTGCACTTATGAGGCAATTTCCAGTCCAAGAAAATATCGTGATGAACGTTCTTCCTTTGATGCTTTGCTGGAACTGATTCAGAATCGTGAACACAAGTATGATGACACAATTCTGAAGGCACTTTTATATACAGTATCCCTCTACCCTATTGGCACTTACGTATATCTTTCTAACAGAAAGGTTGCAGAAGTAATTGATTCTAATCAGGATAATCCAAAGTGCCCTGTAGTCCAAATGCTTACAGAAACAGAAAAAGATGGTTCTCCAAAGATTATTCAGACAAATAATGAAATCTCAATTTTAAGAATCCTTTCTAAGGATGAAAAGCGGGATATCATTAAGATGCTGATGAAAAATGTTACAGAAAACATTAATGTACCAGATAAACCTCAGCCAAAAGAAATTAAAACTGAAGATGACACAGGTCTTGAAGAAATAACTGATGAAGAATTATCAACAATCAATCAGAATGAAGTTGAAGAACTTATCGAAGAAGTTGAAGAGATAAAAGAAGAAGCTCCCGAAAATCCTGTAGAAAATGTTATTGAAGAAAGCAAAGAAGAAGTAAAAGATGAAGCTGCAAGCGAAAACCAGGATGGAATTGAAGAAGTTGATATAAGTATTTTCAGCTGATTTTTATTTTATTTGATTTTTATTTGCTTTTAATTAAAGAACATTCTGATTTTTTCAACATCCTTGTGAAACTGTTCGTCTACAACAGGTGGATGTTCATTAAAATACAAAATCTGATCCATTTCTTCCTGAGTTTTTACACCCCAAATAGGAATAACATTTTCATACTGATGAAGGAAACCGAAGGCAAGCGGAATATTTTCTACTAAACCACCACCAAGAGGCTGCATGGCTATAAAACCAATATCATGCTCTTCGCAAAGTTTTACCAGATTTTCAGATTCATCTGTAGAAACCATACTGAAAGGATACTGTAAGGTTTCGTATAAATCAGATTCAAGGGCTTTTTTTGCAGTATCATAATTTGTTGTTACAATACCAAAGTGTTTAATTTTCCCTTCTTTTTTTAATTGAGAGAGCGTATTGTAAAGATTATCAGCTCCATCAGGAAGAGGCAGAAACTTTTCTACTTCCAGCTGATATAAATCCACATAATCACAGTGCAGAGTCATAAGACTTTCTTCTATATCGGCCCTAAGCTCTGCTGCTGTTTTTGCAGAAGCTGCAGTTGAAAGAAATACGTTACGGCGGATATCATAAAGGGCGTCTCCCAAGAGCTTTTCACTTTCGGGAGTTCTGCGTGAAGTATCAAAAAAATTGATTCCGTTATCATAGGCCTTGCGGACTAATCTTGCAGCATCCTCTTCTCCACCAGCATCTGTAAGCCTCATAGCCCCAAATGCCACTCGAGAGATTAATAAATCTGTTTTTCCAAGTCTAACGTATTCCAAAATCTTTTTATTAATCGCGTCACTCACGTGGTGAAAACCGAGCGCCAACGGGACAACAATGATGTTGCCACTCAGCTTTCACAAATCCGTGCCGCGATTAATGCCTCTTATTTACAAAAAATTAGTCCTTACAAACAGGCTTATACTGCTTTATTGCCTTCTGAATGAAGAAAACCAAATCATCCAAAGCAACGCGTTCCTGCTTCATGCTGTCGCGGTAACGTACAGTTACAGTATTGAAAAGTTCGTTTGCAGAACCATCTTCCTTCTTTTCTGTAATTGTATCGTAATCTACAGTTACACAGAATGGAGTACCAACTTCATCCTGGCGACGATAGCGCTTACCAACAGTTCCACTTACATCGTAGTCAGTTACAAAGTCTTCCTTAAGAAGGTGCTGGATTTCCTTAGCCTTTTCTGCAAGTCCGTCCTTCTTCATCAATGGAAGAACTGCAACTGTGATAGGTGCTAAGCGTGGGTCAAGGTGAAGAACTGTTCTGTAGTCCTCTGGCTGACCTTCAGCTGCAACATTCTGCTCCTCATAAGCTTCGCAAAGGAACATAAGGAAGTTACGGTTAAGACCTGCAGAAGTTTCAACTACATAAGGAATAAACTTCTTGTTTCCGTCTTCCTGGTCGATATAAGACATATCCTTCTTTGAATAAGTCTGGTGCTGTGAAAGGTCAAAGTCTGTACGGCTGTGAATACCTTCAATCTCTTCAAATCCGATTGGGAAGTTGTAAGTAATATCGTAAGCATCCTTAGCGTAGTGAGCAAGCTTGTCGTGGTGGTGCCACTTGAGCTGCTTCTCAGGAATACCGTACTTTAAGTAGAAGGCCCAGCGGTCCTTTCTCCAGCGGTCAAAAACTTCGTCCTCGGTTCCTGGCTTACAGAAATATTCCATTTCCATCTGCTCGAATTCGCAGGTACGGAAAATAAAGTTCTTAAAGATGATTTCGTTACGGAAAGATTTACCAACCTGAGCAACACCAAAAGGAACCTTCATGCGGTTAGACTGAACGATGTTCTTGAAGTCTGTGAAGATACCCTGACATGTTTCTGGGCGGAGGTAAATCAAGTGGCTGTCATCTGCGATTGGTCCCTGATATGTTTTGAACATAAGGTTGAATTCGCGAACAGCAGTATACTTACGGTTTTTAGAGCCACAAGTAGGACAGTTGATGTTTGCATCGATGAAAGCTTTCATTTCATCGTGAGTCATTGTATCAACAGGTTTTCCAGGATTTACATCAGGATTTGCTGC
>JAIKYB010000173.1 GCA_024683675.1 Treponema sp. | reverse complement strand
AAGCTTAAGTCCAACCATATTACCCATAGCCATTTTTGTAACTGCTTCTGCAATTCCTCCTGGTCCTACAGGATACATAGAAGAGATTCTTCCAGCCTTGTTAAAATCATAAAGAATATCGCTGTTTGCAAGGAAGGTATCATAATCTGGTTCAAGAAGGTCAGAGTAAGGTACGCTAATCATATAAACCTTATTTCCGCTTACCTTAAAGGAACCGCTTGTTACGTTCTTACATTCATCGTGAGTTACGGCAAAGCTTACCAGTGTGTGAGGAACGTTGATATCTTCAAAGGTTCCTGACATTGAGTCTTTTCCACCAATTGAAGCACAGCCAGATTCTACCTGAGCATCTACAGAACCAAGAAGAGCTGCAGCCGGATAACCCCAGGTCTTTTCGCTTACTGCACGACCAAAGAATTCCTGGAAGCTCAAGCGTGATGTGCGGGCCTTACCACCAATACAGGTGATTTTTGCAAGTGAGCTGAGCACTGCTGTTTTTGCTCCGTGCCATGGTGACCACTGTCCAACACGTGGGTCAAAACCATAAGCCATCATACTTGCTGTACTTGTTTCACGAGGTGTAACAACCGGAATCTTAGCAGACATAGCGGCTTCCGGTGTATTCTGATATTTTCCTCCATAAGGGAAAAGAACTGTACTAGAACCAATTGAACCGTCGAAGCGTTCTCCAAGTCCGCGCTGTGAACAGCAGGCAAGGTCGTTGATATTTGCAAGCCAGGCGTCACGAAGGTGGTTCTTTACACAACCTTCGCACTTAACAGGCTTGTTTAATTCTGCCGCAGCTGATTCAAGAGGATTTAAGAGAGGTGACTTTTCTGGAGCGGCTGGCTGTTCAATCAAAGCAGTTGCTTCGTGGTGAGCACCGGCTGCATCAAGGAATTCGCGGCCAATGTCTACGATTGTTTTACCACGCCACTTCATAACAAGGCGGTTTGTATCTGTTACTGTTGCAACAACAACAGCGTTTAAGTTTTCTTTCTGTGCTTCTGCAATAAAGCGGTCTACGTCGTTCTTGCGAACAACTACAGCCATACGCTCCTGGCTTTCTGAAATTGCAAGTTCAGTTCCGTTAAGACCTTCGTACTTCTTAGGTACAGCGTCAAGGTTGATGTCCAGGCCCGGAGCCAATTCACCAACAGCGACTGAAACACCACCGGCACCAAAGTCGTTACAGCGGCGAATCATAAGACTTACTTCTTTATTGCGGAAGAGGCGCTGAATCTTACGCTCTTCTACTGCGTTACCCTTCTGAACTTCGGCAGCAGCAGTTGTAACAGATTTTACAGTGTGAACCTTTGAAGAACCTGTTGCACCACCAATACCGTCGCGGCCAGTTCCACCACCAAGCAAAATGATGATGTCGCCCGGCTCTGGACGTTCGCGGATAACTGTATCTACAGGAGCAGCTGCAATTACAGCACCAAGCTCCATACGTTTTGCGGCATAGCCCGGATGATAGATTTCTTCTACCTGGCCGGTTGTAAGACCTATCTGGTTACCATAAGAACTGAAGCCCTGAGCAGCCTCGCGGCAAAGCTTAATCTGAGGGAGCTTACCCTTCATTGTAGCTGACAAAGGCACTGTAGGGTCGGCGGCTCCGGTAATACGCATTGACTGATAAACCCATGAACGGCCGGAAAGAGGGTCACGAATAGCACCACCAAGACAGGTTGCGGCGCCTCCGAATGGTTCAATTTCTGTTGGATGGTTATGAGTTTCGTTTTTGAACATCATAAGCCAGCGCTCTGTTGCACGTGGGTCATCGGCAGCAAGAGGCTTACCATTTTCATCTGCGGTGTAATGTACGTCTATATAAACCGAGCAGGCATTATTTTCTTCCGAAACTTCCATATCCTCAAGCTTTCCATGCTTCTTGAGGTACTTCATTCCAATTACAGCCATGTCCATAAGGCAGACTGGCTTATCTGTGCGGCCGGCATAAAGGTCGGTACGCATATTATTATAGTTTTCAAGAGATTTTTTGAAGAGAGGTGCATAAGGGCCATCTTCAATTTTTATATCCTTAAGTTCTGTAAGGAAGGTAGTATGACGACAGTGGTCAGACCAGTAAGTATCGAGTACGCGGATTTCTGTTTCAACAGGGTCACGGCCTTCACTCTTAAAATAATCCTGAAGGAATTTAATATCCGCATGGTCCATAGCAAGGCCCATCTTATTGCGGTAGTCTTCCAAGGCTGCATCATCCATTTTAATAAAGCCGTCTACAACAGGAATATCAGCAGGATTTTCAACATGCATTTTTAAGGTTTCAGGTTTTGTAGCATCAGTAAGTCGGGAATCAACCGGATTAATAAGATAATTCTGGATTTTTTTGATTTCTTCTTCTGAAACATCGCCTTCTAAAAGAACGATTTTTGCACAGCGAACAACAGGTGCTTCAGATAAGGTTTTTACTCCCTTAAGACCTGCACGCAGCAAGGAAAGACACTGCTCTGCAGAATCAGCACGCTGGTCATACTGTCCAGGAAGGAATTCCCAGATAATTTCTTTACCATTATGATCTGGAAGCTCTTCTGTAAAAACAAAGTCACTCTGAGGTTCAGAGAAGATTCTTGTTGCTGCAATTTTAGCAACTTCTTCACTTACATTTTCAATATCATAACGATTGAAATAACGAACTGCCTTTACACTGGCAATTCCCAAGAAACTGTTGATTTCTGACAAATAACGTTTTGCCTCGTTTTCAAAGCCGGGGCGACGCTCTACATATAAACGATACATATCAGAGATTATATCAAAAAATGTATTAATAGAAAATAGGTGAAAAAATAAATGCCAGGGGTGGCCCTGGCATCTGTTAGAAAAGAAAAGCTGAAATTAGAATTTATAAGTTCCTGTTGTAATTGTTCCGCCGTTACTGTAAATATCGAAGTTTACAGAACGCTGAGCATTTGCAAGCTCATTATAGAATTCAGCAAGATTTTTAACTTTTGTGCCGTTTACAGCAGTAATTACATCACCATTCTGAAGTCTGAGTGAAGCTGCAGGAGATTTTTCTTCTACATTTGAAACTACAATACCCTGAACTCTCTTATCATCAATCTTGAGCTGTTCGCGGGCTGCATCTGTAAGTGGCATTGCAAGGAAGCCAGGCCACATCTTGCTGTTAGAA
Organism: Treponema sp.; assembly: GCA_024683675.1. Lineage (GTDB taxonomy): Bacteria > Spirochaetota > Spirochaetia > Treponematales > Treponemataceae > Treponema_D. The sequence continues at coordinate 12,361 of JAIKYB010000173.1, read as the reverse complement.
ATTTCAGTTTCTTTAGCACGTTCTTCTACCGTAACACTGATATCAGAAATGCGCTTTCCACCACGAATTACGCCAAAGTTGGCAATTGTTCCGGCTTCAAGGCTTCCAACATCTCTTACAAGCTGATTTACATTCTTAACCTTCTTTCCATTAAGCTCAACAATGAAATCACCAGGTTTAATTCCACCCTTAAAGGCTGGAGAATTAGTAAATACTTCACCGGCAAAAGCACCGTCCATATCGGCAACACCAAGTTCTTCTTTGAATTCCTTGTTTACATCAAGCAGAGAAACCCCTACCCAACCGTAAATAATCTTTCCATTCTTTATGAAAGAATCAATTGCGTTCTTAACATTATTAATAGGAATAGCAAATCCAAGTCCTACTGAACCACCAGAAGAAGATGCAATCCAGGTATTAATTCCTATTACTTCACCGTAAATATTTACAAGAGGTCCACCAGAGTTACCCTGATTAATTGCGGCATCTGTCTGAATATAATCACTTATTGCAGACATATGGCTTTCTGAACGACCTGTAGCACTTACAATACCCTGAGTTACAGACTGACTGTAGCCAAGAGGGGCACCAAAGGCCATACAAATATCACCTGGCATAACATCATTTGAATCGCCAAGCTTAGCAACCGGAATTGAATCATCTTTTGATTCAAAGGAAACCAAAGCAATATCAATTCTTGCATCTGCTCCAACCAGTTTTCCTTCAAACTCGCGTCCATCATTAAGCTTTACACTGATTTTTGTTGCAGAACCAGCTACATGGTTATTTGTAAGTACATAGAAGGTATTTCCGGATTTTCTTACAATAACACCTGAGCCCAGTCCTTTAGATTCGTATTCACGAGTTCCATCATCCTTTTTCTTTTCACCGTCTTCACTGTCAGGACGACCAAAGAAAAATTCAAATGGATTTGTCATACCTCCAAAAGGATCTTTGTAGGTTTTTGTTTCAGTTACATCTACTTCAACTACAGAAGGAAGTAAAGTCTCGCTTACAGAACGGAAGGTTGTTTGAAGAGCCTCAACAATTGTAAGAGCCTGTGCGGCTGACTGAGTTGAAACCGAGCGGCTGTTTTGAGTGCTGCCAGAGGATTCGGAAGTTTTTGATTTCGGATGATCGGCAAAACATGCTGTCGATAACAAGGCTGCAGCAGCGATAATAGAGAATGTTCTTGAAATCTTTTTCATTTTATTTCACCACCTGTTTTCATGTTCTTTTAAAATATAATGAAATAAAATGAAAAGAGTTACAAAAAAATGAAAAAAATTATGCTGTAAGGTCTGGAGGAAGAACAGATTCTCCCTTGTAATTAATATCTGTAAGAACTTCTGTGTGATCCTTGAAAACTGCAACTGTATGCTCTTCATGGCAAGAGATATCACCATCTGCTGTAACTACAGTCCAGCCGTCATCAAGTACATCAACATCAGCTGTACCAAGATTAATCATAGGTTCAATTGCCAGCACCATTCCTTCTTTAATTCTAGGATTTGCTCCGCGGAAAGGACAGTTTGGAACACTTGGGTCTTCATGAACTTCAAGCCCTACTCCGTGTCCACAGTAATCATAAACAACACCATAGCCATGTTTATCAGCAATTTCATAAACTGCATTTGCAATATCACTGATTCTGTTTCCAACCTTGCAGGCTGCAATTCCAGCTTTAAGGCATTCTACAGTAACCTTCTGCAGGTCACGAACCTTTTTTGGAACATTGCCTATCAAAATAGAATGAGTTGTATCGCTGATATAACCGTCCAAATCAATTCCAACATCAAGGCTTACTAGGTCTCCGTCTTTTATTACACGCTTTTTTGAAGGAAGTCCGTGGATTACCTCATCATTAATACTGATACAAACAGAGCCCGGATAATCTTCGTGCCACCAGGCTGGAGTTCCACCATGAGAAGTGATGTATTTTTCAAATAATTTGTCTACTTCGTAGGTTGTCATTCCTGCGTGAATCTGTGGAATCAATTCGTTAAACATGTCGGCTGTAAGATGACAAGCCTTTCTAATTCCAGCAATTTGTTCTTCTGTCTTAAGATGAATCATAATTAAACCTCGTGAAAATAGAGTACCACTTAACAAAAAAAAAGACTATAGCTTTTGTTAGGTAAATATAACAATCCAAACATCAGGCCAGGCGGGCACTTTCTGCATAACAGATTTGAGCTGTAGAAGAATCGCCTAGCCTCTTATATTCATCTCCCATTTTTCGCAGAAAGAAAGAATCTTCTTTTGAGCCAAAATTAAGTTCAAGGGCACGTTCAAAAACATCTATTGCAAGCTCGTCCGGAATTACTCCATCAATATTTTTGTGCAGAATATTCAAGGTAAAGGAAATTACATCCGGAAAGAATATATAAAAATAATGATAGGAATATTCCATCTGGATAATCTGTTCCAAAAGAATCATGGCATCATAATATTCAGAACGGATACAAAGTTCTTCTGCAAGAATATAACCATAATCCATAAAATCTTCCCTGGTAAACCATTTTTTCAGAGAAAAATCTATGTGATTGGTCTGCATCCTCTTGAATTCCGCAACCGCTTCATCCTCTTTGTGATGCATAAGGGTATAAAATATAAACTTGGCACGACTTTCTTCGTCTGTACGTTCCGAAAGCCATTCATAATAATTAAATTCTTTTACATCCGAACGATTTTTTTTCATCCTCACAAAGAAGGATTCATCAAAAATATTTCGCTGACGGGAATCTGAAAGGACTCGATAAGCCTGTGTTACTTCGCTAAAAAGCTCCTGCTTTGAACTATTACCGGCAAGATCCGGGTGAAGGAGCTTTGCTTTTTCTCGATAAGCACGTTTTATTTCTGCAAGAGTTGCATTCTGCCGAACGCCTAATACCTTATAATAATCACGCATATTAGAAAATCTTAAATTCCGCTTCTATATTTGGTTTTTGAACAATCAGGACCGGACAGGAGGCATTGGCAAGTATTTCATTCTGATCTCTGGAAAGCATAGATTTTTTTAAGTCTTTTTTTCCGCCAGAGCTTTCGCTACTACCCATAAGAATAAGATCTGCATTAAAGCTTTCTGCAGCCTTTAAAATCTGATTAAAAACTCCGCCACTAAGAAGTTCTGATTCAATTTTTACACCCTTGGAACGAGCCAGCCCCGCAACATAAGAAAGAATATTTACTCCATCCTGGGTTAGCTGATTCAAAAAGATTGATTTTTCTTCTGAAAGCAAAAGGTTATTCATTTCAAGGTATTTTACTGTAGCAGAATCAACGACATAGACAACTTTTAAAGAAAGATGATAGCTTCGGGCCATCATAATAGCATACATAGCAGTTTGAATAGAGCTTTTGTGACCATTTACTGCAACTAATACTTTCTTAAAAAACGTCTTTGCCATATCTGTATTCTAACATGAGATAGTCTTATTTGCTAACTCTTTTTATTCTTCTTTTTAAGAGCCTTTAGAACGAATACATTTTCTCGCTCACGCTCTTCCAAAACACTTTCTATATAAGCCTTAGTTTCTTTTGCCTGAGGAATAATCAGCTTGTCTAAGGCATTTACCCTTCTCTGGGTCTTCTTAACTTCAGCTGCCAGACGCCATACTATAGTTCTGATAGATGCCATCTGAGTTAGCAGAGACAAGAGTTCAAAAAATTTATTGATTGTTTCGTCTGTATTTGAATATGTTCCCAGCAAAGAATAAAAAAGTTCTTTTTCCGGCATTACAACATCCATTGAAGAAAAAGACATACCACCAATTACAACTTTTTTCTCTGTCATACCAAAATCATAATGCACAACATGAGAAATTCGCTCTATCTTCTCTGTACCTTCCTGTAAAAGCATTCTCTTAAAAGCTGGATAAGCGTCGGCAATCACCTTATCTATATCCTTTTCCAAAAGCTTTACCTTTTCAACAAGGTGCATCAATTCCCTTACCAGGATTTCGCGTTTTTCTTCAAGCAGTTCATAACCGTTTGTAGAAACCGCAAGTTGTTCCTTTACAGCGAGGAGATTTGATTTTGTTGGAGCCACATTTTGTACAGCCACTAGTCTTCCACCTTAAGGTATTTTTCGATAAATTCCGGCTTAATACGGGTAAGCTCTTCTTTTGGTAATATCGCAAGAATCTTCCAGGCTAAATCTAGAGTTTCTTCAATTGTTCTATCTTCAAATTCGCCCTGTCCAAAGAATTCGCTTTCCATTTTTTCACCAAATCGCAGATAAGCCTGATCTAATTCAGAAAGCTCTTCTTCACCAATAATAGCAGCAAGGTTTCTGATTGATTTTACCTTGGAATAGGCCGCAAAAAGCTGGCTGGAAACATTTGCATGGTCTTCGCGGGTCATATCAGGACCAATTCCGTCCTTCATCAAGCGGGAAAGGCTTGGCAGCGCATTTACCGGAGGATATATTCCCTTCTGTGCAAGTTCTCTGCCCAGTACAATCTGACCTTCTGTAATATAACCGGTAAGATCCGGAATTGGATGAGAAATATCATCATTAGGCATTGTAAGAATTGGAATCTGGGTGATTGAGCCCTGACTTCCCTTTACACGACCTGCTCGCTCATAAAGCTCAGCTAAATCAGAATAAAGATATCCAGGGTAACCTTTTCGCCCCGGAACCTCTCCGCGAGTTGTAGAAATTTCACGCAGGGCTTCACAGTAGTTTGTCATATCTGTCATTACGACCAGAACGTGCATTCCCTTTTCAAAAGCAAGATATTCTGCGGCGGTAAGAGCACTGCGAGGTGTAATAATACGTTCAATTGAAGGGGCATCAGCCAGAGACTGGAACATTACAACATTTGAAAGTACACCAGACTGCTCAAAGGTATCAACAAAGAACTTCGCAACGTCATATTTAATACCCATTCCGGCAAAAACCATTACAAAGTCTTCATCACTATTACGAAGCTTGGCCTGGCGGATAATTTGGGCAGCAAGCTTGTTATGAGGAAGGCCGTTTCCAGAAAAAATCGGAAGCTTCTGACCACGAACAAGGCTGTTCATTCCGTCAATTGAAGAAATACCAGTCTGAATAAAATCCCGCGGATAAACTCGGGCGTAAGGATTCATTGGGTTTCCGTTTACATTTCGTTTTTCTGAACTGATAATCTCGGGATAACCGTCTATAGGCTGACCAAGTCCATTGAAAACTCGTCCCAAAAGCCCTTCACCAACTCTAAGCTCCAGAGGCTGGTCTAAAAATTCAAAGGAAGCATTATCCAAATCAAGGCCCGTTGTGCTTCCAAAAATCTGAACAACAACTGCTTCTTGAGAAATATCGACAATTTTACCGATGCGGCGCTCTCCATTACGGTCACGAACACATACAGTTTCATTATAAAATACATTTTCGGTGCGTTTCAGTACAACGATAGGACCGTCAACCGATGTAACGCCTCTATATTCTGTTCCTTTCATAGCTACCTCAGTTCTAGTTCTTCCAAGCCCTTTCAATTTCGCTCAACTGATTATCCAGATGAGTACGCACTTCTTCAATTTTACTCAGTTCTTCATTCTTGTAGACCATTTTGATTCGCACAATTTCATCGCAGGCCGGTATTGAAGTTACCTGAGAAAGTGGAGCTCCGGCTTTTACGCATTCCAGAGCACGCTCATAATAAATAATCATCAGCTCAAGTATAAGAATCTGTTTTTCTGTTGAGCAATATTTATCTATATCGTCAAAGGCATTCTGCTGCAAGAAACCGTTTTTAATCATGTCTGCAACTCGCAAAAGCAGTCGGTCTGTATTAGGCAGGGCATCTGGTCCTACAAGACGAACAATCTGCTGAAGGCGGTTTTCATTTTTCAGGATTTCAAGTGCCTTCTGCCGGAGCTCTGCCCATAAAGGAGAATGAACTTCCCACCAGTCTTTTACTTCGTCTGCATATTCGGAATATGAATCTATCCAACCGATTGCAGGGTAATGTCGGGCATTTGCCAACTCACGATCCAGGGCCCAGAAACAGCGGATAAAGCGCTTTGTATGCTGAGTAACCGGTTCAGAGAAGTCTCCTCCCGGAGGTGAAACTGCACCGATTACGGAAACACTTCCTTCCTGTCCATCCAGGCTGATTACACGGCCGGCTCGCTCGTAAAAGGAAGCAAGGCGGGTTGGCAAATATGCAGGGAAACCTTCTTCCGCAGGCATTTCTTCCATTCTTCCGGAAAGTTCACGAAGAGCTTCGGCCCAACGAGAGGTAGAGTCAGCCATGATAGCAACGGCCATACCCATATCGCGGAAATATTCTGCCAAAGTGATTCCGGAATAAAGGGAAACCTCGCGGGCTGCAACAGGCATATTTGAAGTATTTGCAATAAGGATTGTACGCTCCATGATGGAACGACCGGTACGTGGGTCAATCAACTCCGGAAATTCTGTAAGAACTTCTGTCATTTCATTTCCACGTTCACCACAACCAATATATACGATTAAGTCAGCATCACACCATTTTGCAACGGCATGCTGAGTCATTGTTTTTCCGGTTCCAAAGCCACCTGGAATGGCGGCGGTTCCACCCTTTGAAAGAGGGAAGAAAACATCTATTACACGCTGTCCTGTAATAAGAGGCTCTGTTACACCAAGCTTCTGGCTATAAGGTCTAGGCTTTCGAACAGGCCAATACTGGGCAAGCTGGATTTCTTCATCAAGTTCGGTTACGGCAATTACATCATCTACTGTGTAATCTCCGGAACCCTTAAAAGATTTTAGCAGGCGGCCACGGATTGTAGGTGGCACCATTATTTTTTCTGTGATTGACTCAGTTTCTTTTACACATCCAAGAGTCATACCGGCTTTTATTGCAGTTCCCTCTTTTATACCTTCAAGGGCTTCAAAATGCCAGATTTTTTTTGTATCAAGAGCTTCTGCACGCTCCCCTGGTAAAAGAAAGGCTCCAGAGGCTTCGTACATTGTCTTAAGAGGTCGCTGGATACCATCATAAATATTTCCTACTACTCCAGGACCAAGTCTTAAGGAAAGAGGACGCTGGGTACACACAATTTTTTCTCCAATGTGCATACCTGTATCTTCCTCATAAACCTGAATAGTTGCATTTCCTTTATTCTGGCGGATAATTTCACCAATCAGCTTCTGTTCTCCAACATCGACTACGTCATAAAGACCACAGCCGTCAAGACCTTCTGCATAAATGATAGGACCTGATATTCGTGTAATTTTTCCTTCAATCATCTCAGTCTCCTAATAAAGCGGCAGCAAGTTCCTTTCTGTTTGTATCAAAAAGCTTTCCTATAATTCGGCTCATTGTAAGGCAGCAGCGGATTGACTTGTCATCAGCTTCGATTATTAGGCCTTCCGGTTTTTCAAGTCCACAGCTGTCTTCTACAACTATTTTTCCGAAAATTGTTTCTTCGCAGTTGGTAAGATCTTTTCCCAAGTTTTTTTCTACAAATGCTTTTGCTGTTTTTAAATCAAATCCATAAACATAGGCATGAACCTTTAAGCCTTTTTCATGCTTATAATCTTTAAAAAGCAGTTCAAGTCTCTTCTGAACATCAAGAGTAGAAAGCCATTCATTTACAGCTTCAGCAAGCCTTTCCTGTATATAGGAAACTTCAAAACGAGCCTTTTCAAGAGGAACAGAGGCCTTCTGATTTCTTTCAAAGGCATTCAGTTTCTTTTCTTCCTGTTCTTCTTTAGTTTTTCTGAGCCTGGCAATGTTCTGATCTACGCTTGCAATAAGACTTTCGCTGTCTTCTTTTGCTTTTTTGAGGATTTTTTCAGCCTTTCTACGGGCTTCTGCTTGAATCTCTTTATCAAGAACATCTGTAGAACGTAATTCCTGCATACTTACCTTTCCTATAATTTTTCTGCTATACCTGTACTCCAATAGCCTCGCGAATTGCATCAGACAAGGATCTTTTTCCTTCAAGATGTCCGTTTAAGCCGGGTATCTCTACAATAAGAGGAAACTTTCCTGTTTTCTGCCATTCAATTTCTTCGTCTTCAATACTGCTGGCTGCCTGCTCAGTAAGAATTAAAACACGAGGAATTTCTCCAGACGGAACATTGGCTATACCGCCCTTCCCCGTTACACGATTAAAGGCTTCAAGCACTTCAGAACGGTTTTCTGCAACGGCTCCATCTATTCCGGTTAATTTGAAGGCCAGGACTAATTCTCGTTCACCGATAATATAAAATTTCATTTACCGAAGAACTACCTGAAAAGAATAAGAACAGCTACAAGCATTCCCCAAAGACAAATACCTTCTGCAAGTCCTACGAAAGGTAATGCTTTTCCGGAAAGCTCTGGGTTTTCACTCATGGCACCCATTGCAGCAGCACCAATTTTTCCTACGGCCATACCTGAAGCAATACAGGCAAGACCAACGGCGATTGCAGCTGCAAAATATTTTATAGCGTCTCCAGAAGCTGTTGCAGCAGCATTTGCTTCCTGTGCAAACAGAGCTGCACCAGCACACAAGAATGTCAAGAAAGATACAATTCTCTTTTTCATAAAATAACCTCTGTATATATATTTTTAAGTGAAATTACTTATCACTAATTGGTTCAAAAACAAATGGCTTAAATTCACGTCCATTTTCATGGAAGAATTTACTGAAAAACTCATAATATTGCAAACGAATTACCTGAATTGCAACAATCATTCCTTCAAGAACGATAATCAGAGCATTTCCCAAAATTAATACAATAATACCGCCCACAGATGCAACTCCACCACACATTGTAGTAAGAGTCATAATCGTAAAGTTCAGTACTGCATGTGAAAGAGCAAAGGCACCTACACGAACAAAGCTGATTGTATTTGAAAGATAACCAGAGAAAACCTCGATCAGTTCAACAACACTTGAAATAAGATAAGTTCCAAAGCCGTTCTCTAAAAGCGGTTTTTCTTTATTCATTGCCCTTTCAAAAGGTTCGGCAAAGGCGGCAAAGAAAAGTGCTATAGCAATAATAACAATGTCGTAAACTGCAACCTTGTGATGCTGAAGAACAATTCTAAGCACCAGAGCAATTAGATACCAGAAGAAAACAGCACCTGCAAGTCCATTTTTTCCAAAGAGGGCCTCTGCATATTTTTTTCTGATTACATTGTTTATCATATTAATAACAAGACCACAGGTATTTATTACAAAACCAATAGCAACAGCAACGCCAAAGACACCAAACATTACATAAATTGAATTTGGATCATCAGAAGGCATAAGATGAAGAATTGGTGCGTGAGGATGACCAAAAAGTCCGGTTACCCAAAGAGCAAAAGGCTCCAGAATCTTTTCTGTACCAAAGAATTCGCCGGTAAGAAGACCCATCACTGAGCTTGATATACCAATAGCCATAAAGATTGGAGCAAACTTATTCCAGTTACCAAACTTAATCACCTTTAAGGACATCAGGATTCCTAAAATCAGGAAACAAAGTCCCTGTCCGCAGTCTCCAAACATAATTCCAAAGAGGATTGTAAAGAAAACTGCAACAAAAGGAGTCGGGTCAATTGTTCCATAAACTGGAGCTCCATAAGAAAATACCATTCTTTCAAAGCTTTTTACAAAGGATCCATGACGAAGCTTTACAGGCACCTCTTCTTTTCCGTTTACAACATCCACTACTTCATGAACATCGTATTCGCGGATTACAATACGGCCTTCTGTAATTTCGTCCAAATCCTTCATATAAGTTTGTACATCATTTACATAAATCCAGCCGGTAATTCTATATACTAATTCAGTTGATTCCAGATCCTTTGTTATAGAATCTATCTGAACTTCCAGAGAAAAATCCCCCAGAAGATTTAAGAGTTTTTCTTTGTGAGTTTCCACAAAGTTCATGCGCTCTACAACAAGCTCGTCAACTGCTTCACGGGCTTCTGCAAGCTTTTTATCCAGTCCCTGCAATACATCTTCAGGAACTCCATTAAAATTTTCAGGAATTTCTACAGGAACAAAGCCATAATTTTTTAATTCAGTATCTATAGCAAAACGGCCTTTTTTGGAAGATGCAACAAGAATATGAGACTTGTCTTCACCCAGGGCAATAACCTGAGCACTTCCATCAAGGGCAAATTTTATCTTATCAAAATCAGAAGGAGCTATCCTACCAATTTTCATAGAAAGGAAGGAAAGATGCTCCAGTTCAGAATATGGAACCTTAAGGTTTGCAAAGGCTAAAACTTCCTTTCGGGCATCTGTAATTTTTACAAAGTTTTCACTGGCAGCTTCATTTCTCTGCTTTAAGGCTGTATAGGATTCTATAAGTCTGGCAGCCTCATTTCTTTCAAAATCAGTTGGTGCAGAGCAATTTTTCATATCAATTGAAGAAGTATCAATCTGGAGCTCTATACAGGCACTCTTTAACTGACTATAAGTTTCTGCATCTGCTGAAAAAAGATTTAATGCTGCGTTACTTTCAGCAACATTCAGCTTTCCATTTGGTTTTGCTGCATGCTTTTTTGTTACAAACTGGAAATTTTCTTTCTTACCAATGTATTCTACTACAGGTGAAATATCTTCTTTCAGTACCATAAGTTCCAGAAGTTTCATCTGAGCTGTTCTAGCCATTTATAACACCTCCCGCCGCAGTTATTCCCACAGCACTCATTGCTTCTTCAGAACCGATGTTCAGCCTAAGGCTTTCTACAGCAGTTCTTATACAGTTTAACTCAAAATGTTTAATTTTATACCAAGAAATCAAGGAACAAACAGAAAGTGGATACATATGGAATGTATTCCAGGCAAGTTTGTTTACTTGAATGCGACTTATTTTTTCAATCCAGGAAGGATTTACTGTCCAGACAAGGCCTTCTGTATGAGGATTAATATAATTGCAGAATTTAGAAGCAGCCCAGGCATTATAATCATCAAGTGGCAGTTCCAGTGCATGTATAGCAGGTCCTGCCAGAGGATCTTTTTTTGAAGGCCCATCTGTAACATAAATAAGTTTCTCTAAAATCTGCTCATCAGACATTTCATAATAAAGCTTAAGACGCAGAGCCCATACTACATTTTTAATTACATATTCATTTTTATAAATCTTCATAAGGGCAAGATAATCAGAACCTTTTTCCTTTTCTACAGAATTCCATAGATGTCTGATAACCTGCATGTCAACTTTTAATTCCATTTCCTGCTGTTCATGAACTCCAGGTACATGATTATACCAGGAAAAAATAGAACCTTTTGTAATTGCCTTAATATCCGGCCAGGCAGAATAATTTAAAAGAGAATATTTCCCAAGATTTCTTATAGAAGGACATTCTTTTTCTCCCTTACAAAGGGCTGCCCCCAGTTCTTTAAGGTTTTCGGCTTCATAAATATACAACTGATCCATAAGTATAGGATCCGGATTGTCATAAGCGTATACAAGCTCTGCATATTGCTTAATAAATTGGTCTAGAGAATCAACTTCAATTTGACGTGCCAGCAGAACTTCCGGCACCATTGGCGGATGAGACCTGAATAAAAGAGACCATAAGTCCTGTAGATTTTTTTGATTAAAGAGGATTTCTGCACGGTCTCCAACAAAGGATTTACCAAGAATTCCACTTGCTTTTGCAAATATATAAGCACCAGCAGCTTCTTTATCCATACAAGCTCCTTAGCTACTAAGCAAAAAGCAATTTTTCAAGCAAAGAAAAGAAAGCTTCTTTATTTTGAGGACGGGCTGAAAAGGCTGCTTTATATTCGTTTACTTCATCCTCATACTTTTTTTGTATCTGATTATGTTTTTTCTGAAAATCTTCAGCCATTTCTTTATTTAAGCTTTCAACCTTTTCCTTAAAGTCTGCATTGTATTCTGCATGAGCCTTCGAAAGCTCTTCTTCTGCGTCTACTTTAGCGGTATCAATAAGATAGGAAGCCTGCTTTTCAATTTCCAGTAAATGTTGGATTGCGGCAAACTCCTGATTTACATCACTCATAATTATCCCTCAAAATATTTAATATAATCCAAAACTTCCTGAGGAGTTTCTGCTTTAAGAACCTCTTTCAAAAATTCCTGATTATTTACTAATTGAAGTATATCACGTAATACCTGTAAATGCATAACGGCATCGTCTTCTTCAAACAAAATTTCGAAAATAATTTTTACCTGGGGATTTTTTTCATTAGGAAGAGTCTCTAGAGGGTCAAATTCAATCCCTTCATGGCTAATACCAATGGCTATAGCTGGAGAGCCAAGTTTTTTGCTTGTTACGGCATGGGGGATAGCAATATTGGGAAGAATTGCCGTACTCTTTAATTCTTCCCTTGCAATAAGAGCGGACATTACTTCCGCACGATTTAACTGACGATTTTTTGCCACAATTGGCTCAAGGAGCTCTGCAAAGCATTCTTCTTTTTCCGTGCTTTCCAGATT
>JAIKYB010000153.1 GCA_024683675.1 Treponema sp. | reverse complement strand
TTTACCCAAAGGCTTTATTCAGCTGCAGAGCTTTGCAGATTTATGACAGAAGTTTGCGGCTTTTCAGAGGCTAAGGCCTATGGGGATTTTGATTTTTCCCCATACGACCAGCATGCCCGTACAATGGTTATTGTCGCAAAGAAATAAATTGTCGGCTTCTGCTATTCTAGATATTCATAGGTCCATCTGAATGGATCTTCTACCATGCCGCTGCTGTCTCCGAACTCCATCAAAAGTCCGCCGCACTTGCTTGATTCTTCCCATAAAGGAAGTTCATTGCCTTTAGTGTCCTTTCCGTTAGGATTTCCGTATTTTACAAAGTTCAGCCAGTATGAGCTCATCATTTCTTCAAGCTCGTAATCTCTTTCATTATATTTCTTGTTCCGTGGAACGTTTCTATAAGCATAAATCATTTCGCCGGAATGGTTTGTTCCAATTTCGCCGTTTTCGCGAGAAAAATAATATTCGTAAACAGGTCTTCCTTGTCCTACAACAGTCTTTGTCCACTGGTCGTGAGGATAGGTGAAGCATACAACAGAGAAAATATCTGTATAAAGGGCCTTTGCAGCCTTATTGTTTTTTACAGGATATTTTTCTAAGAATTCTTCTGTTCTATCCTTAAAAGAAGGGCGGAGTAAATCAGCAATGTTTTTCTTTGTAGCCTTTGTAAAGAAAGTAAAACCAAAGCCTTCTCTTTTATTAAAGCCGTTCATCAGGGCTTCTTCGTGATTCAATCCTTTTTTATAGATTTCATAAGGACTTTCAGGCAGGGCATAACCGTCTACTGTCATAGAGTTGTTGGAATAGCGGGTTTTAATGAGTTTTTTTGCAGGAAGCTTTCTTAATTCTTCTACAGAAGAAACCTTAAATTCCTTTTTTATGTCTGCTCCCATTTTCAGGGCCGCTTCCATTGTACGGAAGGTATGAGGAGGTCTTTCCTGAACTACAGAAGAGCTTTCCCCAATTGCTCGGCGGAAAAAGCCCTTTGTAAGAGGACTGGCACACAGGGCATTTACCGAAGATGAACCTGCAGATTCTCCCGCAATGGTTACGTTTCCTGCATCTCCGCCAAAGGCTTCAATGTTATTATGTACCCATTCCAGAGCCTTTATCTGGTCTAAAAGTCCGTAGTTTCCTGTTGTTCCGTTTGGAGATTCAGCTGCCAAATCAGCATCAGCAAAATATCCGAAGATTCCTGTGCGGTAGGCAATAGTCACAACTATAATGCCATTTTTTGCAAGGTTTTCGCCGTCATATTTTTCGTACCAGCTTTGTCCGGTCATAAGACTTCCGCCGTGAACATATACCAAAACCGGCACTTTATCTCCGGCCTTTACACTTTCCGGCTTCCATACATTTAAGTAAAGACAATCTTCACTCATAGGTCCATGATAAGTTCTACTTGTTTCCTGGTGGGAATACATATTAAAGAGAGTGTTAAACAAAGGACTGTTTTCATTTTGCATCGCCATAGCCTGGAAACGATTTGTGGCAAGAACTCCTTCCCATGGAATTACGTCCTGAGTTTCCTTCCAGCGTAAGTCTCCTACCGGGGGAGCTGCAAAAGGGATTCCTGCAAAGATTTCTACATCGCCGTCTGTGTTTACAACTCCCTGAATGTCTCCGCCGGTAACACTAATAACTTCTGTAAGAAAAGGAGTCTTTGTTTTAACTGGATTTGTTGCATTTTTTGTAGTAGAGCATGAAGTAATTACAAATACAAAAGAAGATAAAATAATAAAAAATAATTTATTTGTAGATGAGTATTTCATGAGGCTATTGTAACTGTAATTTTGATTTTAGTATATTACCCTGTTTTTGCCAGATTCTTTAGCCTTGTAAAGGTTTTCGTCTACAGTTTCCAGAAGCTTTTCATAAGAAAGGCCTTCTTCACAGGTAAAGAAGCCTGCACTTACTGTAATAAAGCTGTCTTCTGTAATTTCAATTGTAGTTCTGGTTTCTTCAAGAATATCTTCTACAATTTTGAGGGCTTCACTTCTGTCTTTTTGAGGAATGAGGATAAGAAATTCTTCTCCACCATAACGGCAGACTGTTGCGCCAAGTTTTTCTCTTCTTCTGAGTAAATCTGCAAATCTCTTAAGAATTACGTCTCCAAAAGGATGTCCGTATTCATCATTTACCAGCTTAAAATCATCAATGTCAAACATGGCAATGTGAAGATTTTCACTATTTCCCAATGTGTTTAAGGCAAGATTCAGAAACTGCTTAAAATAGCGGCGGTTATAAAGACCTGTAAGCTCATCTGTATTTGCTTCTTTTTCAAACTGACTTGAAAGCTGTCGGAACTTTTTGCGGGCAACATGTCCCTGATGCGAAACTGTGTAAGAAAAGAAGAAAAGCACAGAGCAGGCAATTATCATGCTTAGTAGCTGGTCAAAAAAGGAATCCTCTGGTGTCATTGGAATAAAGTACTGAGGATGAGTTTTATAAAGAACAAACAAGGCAGAGTATTCTATCATAAGAAGGAAAAATACAATTATTCTTGTTTTCTTTCTTAAAGCCAGGGCTGCACAGGAAATTGCAAGTACCATATAGAAAGGCATTCCTCCATCAAGTCCTGCATTTGCAAGGAACATTAATGGGAAAATAATCATACCTATTAAGGATATTGCCATAATTGAAAAAATCTTTGTGTGGCTGGTCTTTAGTCCCCAGATAAAAATTACAAGTAAAATAAAGAATGAAACGACTGTGAGTATAATTGCCGACCTTGCAAGTTTTAATGAAAGGGATTCAATAAAACCAAATAATTCTCCAATTATGGCAAAGAAAACCATTATATTTGTTATGCGTTTTTCTAGCGGAATATCTTGAGAAATGAAGTTGTTAATAAATCTATTTCTAAAAGAAGCCATTTGTATAATTATATAACCTTTATTGTAAAATCTGCAAGGGTATTTATATTTCTTATAAAAAAAAGTGGTAATGAAGATTGTCTTCACTACCACTTCTGTTATCTGTAAAGTAAGCTTATTTTAAGAAGCCTTTAGCCTTCAAAAGCTCTGCATTTAAGATTCCGCCAAGTGCAGCACCACGTTTTGTGTTGTGGCTAAGTGCTACAAACTTAACGTCGAATACGTTACATGGGCGAAGACGTCCGATAACGCAGGCCATTCCCTTTTCTGTCTCGCGGTCGCGGCGTGGCTGAGGGCGATTTTCTTCATGGCGAACAACAATAGGATGCTCTGGAGCAGAAGGCAGCTTAAGCTCCTGAGGAAGAGAAGTGTAGCTTGTCCATACACGTTCAATTTCTTCAAGACTTGGCTTTTTGTCTTCCGGCAGGTCGAATTCAAGAGAAACACAGGCTGTATGTCCGTCTACAACAGGTACACGAGTACAAGTAGAAGAAACAATAGGGTAGCTTGCATTTTCGATTTTTCCGTCCTTTACAGAACCTAAAATCTTAAGGCATTCTTTTTCAGTCTTTTCTTCTTCGCCACCAATAAATGGCACGATATTATCAATCATATCAAAAGAAGCAACTCCAGGGTATCCGGCACCAGAAGTAGCCTGAAGAGTTGTTACAATCATTCTCTTAACAGGATATCCAGCCTGAATTAAAGCATGGAGTGGCATCATATATGTCTGCAGCGAACAGTTAGGTTTTACAGCAATAAAGCCCTTGTCCCATCCGTGATGCTTTTTCTGTTCAGCAATTACATCCAGATGTGAGTAGTTGATTTCTGGAACCAGCATAGGAACATCTTCTGTCCAGCGGTTAGCAGAAGCGTTAGAAACAACAGGAATTCCTTCAGCAGCGTAAGCAGCTTCAAGAGCCTTAATTTCTTCTTTTCCCATTTCCAAAGCAGAGAAAACAAAAGAGCATTTTCCTACAGCCTTCTTTTCATCGTTTGCGTCTTCTACTATAAGATTAGCAACTCCGGCAGGGATTTCAGCACCAATGAGCCAGCGGTTTTTTACAGCTTCGCAATATGGTTTTCCTGCAGAACGAGGACTTGCGGCAACATAAGTTACTTCAAACCATGGATGATCTTCCAACAATTTAATATAGCGCTGTCCAACCATTCCTGTAGCGCCAAGTACACCAACCTTTATCTTTTCACTCATAATATTCTCCTAAAGATTACATTCCTTAATAGCAGCTTCTATAGTCTTCTTTGCTGCGTCATTTACTTCAACGAGTGGCAAACGCAAGCCTCCTGCCGGCATGCCCTTTACATTCATTGCATATTTAATAGATGAAGGGTTTCCATCGCAGAATTCAGCCTTAAAGAATGGGGCAAGACGATAATGAATTTCGCGTGCCTTCTTAAAGTCTCCGTCCAAAGCAGAAGCAGCAAGCTCATGCATAAGGCCTGGAATCATGTTTGAAGCAACAGAAATAATTCCGTCTCCACCAGCAGCAATCAGAGGAAGAGTCAAACCGTCGTCTCCACTAAAAACTGCAAAGTCAGGCTTCTTGCACTTAATCTGACCAATTACTTCCATCATCTGGGCTACAGAACCACTTGCTTCCTTTACACCAGCGATGTTTGGAAGCTCTGCAATGCGGGCCAGCAAATCAGTTGGAATATTAAGACCTGTACGGCCAGCAATATTGTAAACGATGATTGGAATACCAACCTTACTAACAGCAGCAAAATGCTGGAAGATTCCTTCCTTCGAAGGCTTGTTATAATAAGGTGTTACTACAAGTGCTGCGTCGGCTCCTGCCTTCTTAGCACGCTCGCAGTAAGCAACTGCATCCTTTGTGTTATTTGAACCAGCACCAAGAATAATTGGGATCTTCTTTCCAGTTTCCTTTTCAAAAGCACGAACTTCTTCAAAAACAATGCTGATAATCTGGTCTTCTTCGCTGCCAGGTCTTTCGTCAAGGGTAGGGGTTTCTGCTGTTGTTCCAAGAGGAACCAGACCGTCTATTCCCTGCTGGAGCTGATGTTTGACATTTTTTCTGAAGCCCTCAAAATCTACACTACTGTCAGCTTTCATAGGCGTAATCAAAGCTGTAAAAGCGCCACGAAAAATATTCATATCTAACTCCTTATGATAAAATTTTATATGAGAAGTATATTAGTATTTTTCGAGTAAATATTCAATATAAGTAAAATTTTGAAGCAGTCTTAAATTAAAGGCCCTTAAGTCTTGCCTTGTCTGTGTACATTTTTTCATCACAAAGAGAAATAATCTTTTCGATGTTTTCTCCAGGAATATAAATGGAATAACCACAGGCAACTCTGTATTTAGTTTCGCTCAGAGCCTGCTGAAAGTCCTTAACATATTTTTTTACGTCAATTACATCAGCTCTAGGGAAAATGGCCATAAATTCATCACCACCAGTTCTGTAAAGCTTGGCGTACTTATCAAAAAAACGGCTCATATATTGTGAACTGATTTCCAGAGCCTTATCTCCAGCCAGGTGACCTTCTTTGTCATTAAAATCCTTAAGATTATTTAAATCCATAGAAAGAAGTACCATTTTTGACTTTGCATGATGACTTAGTTCCAGATAAAAACACTGGCGGTTTAAGAAATGTGTAAGAGGGTCTCTCTTGTAGGTAATTGTTGCCAGAAAGAAATAATAGAAAATAATAGCAGAAGTTAATACCTGAGACAAAATAAAGTGGTAGTTGAAGAACTGTTCCAGGAATGTTGCAAGAGAAGCCGCAATAACAATTATGATTAAAATCAGGGGTTCAAATTTGTTGTGATTAAAATTTCTGAATGAGTAGAAAATAATCAAAAAGGCGTAGAAAAAGCAAACAATATGAGAAAGATAGCCTAATGGACCTCTAATAAATTTGTTATCAGCAGAAAAACTGAACATTATTCCATGTCCAAAAGGGAAGATGCTTATTACAGAAACCAGAATGCAGACAAAAAGTGGTATAGCAAGTAAAAGATTATTTTTTGTCCTGTAACGGTTTGCAATAACTGTTATAAAGAAAAGATAAGTTGCTCTTAGTGAATAACCGGTTCCTGTAGAAATGTAGCGGTAGATATTTTCATGATCCATTCTGGCTGAAACAAAACGGAAATTATCAGAAATTATAAGAAGAAGTACAGCAAAGCAGGCAAAGAAAAAAGTTTTATTAGTTCTCTCTGGGAAATTTACATTTGTTTTAATAAAGGCAATCAAACAAAAAATTGAAAAAACAGAAGCGAAATCGATTTGTACCAGTAAACGGGGGAGAGAAACTACTAAATCCATGTAACTATTATAATATAGTCACTTCAATTTAACTAGTTTTTTTATTATAATAATATTATGAAAAATAACGGAAGCACATTTGGAAGTAATTTTACTGTAACAACTTTTGGCGAAAGTCATGGAATAGCTCTTGGCTGTATTATAGACGGCTGTCCTGCTGGGATAGAGCTTAATTCGCAGATTATACAGGCTGCACTTGACCGCCGTCGTCCCGGAGCCTCGGTTACCGGCAATTTTAATGCTTCTGTAACTGCCAGAAAGGAGCCTGATTCTTTAGAGATTCTTTCCGGCATTTTTGAAGGCCGAACAACAGGCACTCCAATTGCTCTTGAAGTACGTAATACCTCCCAGCATTCCAGTGATTACGGGAACTTAGCGACTACTTTCCGTCCAGGACATGCAGATTATACTTATGACATAAAATATGACGGCTGTCGTGATTATAGAGGTGGCGGACGTTCCAGCGGACGCGAAACTCTTTGTCGTGTTGCGGCGGGGGCAGTTGCAAATCAGCTTTTGAAGCAGCAGGGAATTAAAATAACTGCCTACACAATTAAAGCGGCAGGCATTTCTGCTTCTAAAAGAGATTTAAGCCAGATTGAAGAAAATAATCTTCGTGCTCCAGATAATGAAGCAGCTGAAAAAATGAATCAAAGAATAGAAGAACTTCGTTCTCAGGGAAACTCTGCTGGTGGTGTAATTGAATGCATTGTAGATGGCTGCCCTGTTGGTCTTGGAGAACCTGTTTTTGATAAGCTTGATGCAGAGCTTGCAAAGGCTATGCTCAGTATTGGTGCTGTAAAGGGGTTTGAAATAGGAGATGGCTTTGCAGCTGCAGACAGTCTGGGCAGCGACAACAATGATAACATGCACTGTGAAAATGGAAAGCCTGTTTTTGACACAAACCACAGCGGAGGAGTCCTTGGTGGAATCAGTAATGGAAATCAGATTGTTTTCCGTCTTGCAGTAAAACCGGTTCCAAGCATTTTTCAGGCTCAGAATACAGTAGAAAAATTAGCTGATGGCTCTTATCGTGATACAAAGCTTGAAATTAAAGGCCGCCACGATGTTTGTCTTTGCCCAAGAATTGTTCCTGTTGTAGAAGCTATGACTGCCCTTGTACTTGCTGATATGCTTTTAAGGAATTCAAAGTGAGTAAATCAGAAAAAGCTTCTATAAAAAAGCTTGTCTTAACTTCTGCTTTTACAGTCCTTCTGGTATTTATACTTTCTCTTTCTCTTGCTACAGGCATTCGCCTTAATCATTTTTCTAAGCTGCAGGAAGCAGAGCCTTTAAGCCAGGAAGAACTTTTTAGTCTGAACGATTTTCTTTTGAATTCTTATCCCCAGCATTTTTCCAGGATTAAAAAACTTCCATATTCAATTCCTCAGCCTTCTTTAGATGTTTATGCCGAAGCTGCAATTTTAATTGATGTTGCCAACGGAAATATTTTATATGAAAAAAATGCTGACCAGGTAATTCCTCCGGCTTCTATGACAAAGCTGTTTGCAATGTATGTAGTAGATGAAGAGGTTGCAGCGGGAAATCT
The DNA here is from genome assembly GCA_024683675.1 of Treponema sp. GTDB lineage: Bacteria > Spirochaetota > Spirochaetia > Treponematales > Treponemataceae > Treponema_D. The sequence goes on along the minus strand of JAIKYB010000153.1, from coordinate 1,128 downwards.
TTCTTACGACCAGATAATTCCACTTCCTAAAGAAGCCTGGGCCTGCAATATGCCTCCTCATTCATCCCTTATGTTTTTGGGAGAAGGGCAGATAGTTACTTTGGAAGAACTGCTTTTGGGACTTTCTGTTTGCTCTGGTAACGATGCGGCCTATGCACTTGCCTATACAATCTGCGGCAATATGGAAGATTTTGTTGAGCGTATGAATCTGGTTGCTTCTGATTTGGGGCTTAGTCATACTCATTTTGTTGAAAGCTCCGGTTATAGTGAAGAAAATACAACTACAGCCCGGGAAATGTCTATTTTTGCCTGTGAATATATACGCAGACATCCGGATTCTTTAGCCCGCTTTCATGGAGTTCCCTCCTTCAAATATCCAAAAGAAAGAAATCTTGCTCCCGGCGATACCCTTGCAAATCAGGATTTTAGTCAGGGCTTGCCACGTCATATAACCATGCCTATTACACAAAAAAATACAAATCCTCTTTTAGGACTTCTTGAAGGCTGCGACGGCTTAAAAACAGGTTATATAGACGAAAGTGGTTACAATCTTTCTCTTACTGCCAAAAGGGGGAATACCCGCTATCTTTCTGTAACGATGAGGGGGCCTGGAAATACTGCTGCGGAAGGGCAGGCTGGCCGTGTACACGATGGCAAAGAGCTGATGGAATGGGCCTTTTATTCCTTTTCTGATTTGAATATTGCGGATTTAGTGCATCCTTATTTTGTAAAAAACACAGGAACAAAGGATATGGCACTTAATCTTATTCCAGCCTTTTCTGATACTGTCTTTACCGTACCTTTTATTTCCGGCTCAACAATGGAAGAAAATCTTTCTTTAGTAAAAGCTGATTTGCAAGTTCCTTCTATAATAAAAGGTTCCGTAAAACAGGGAGAAGTGCTTGGTTCAATCAGGATTTCTCTGGAGGGTTATCTTTTACAGGAGATTCCTCTTATTGCAGACAGAAGTTCGGAAGCTGCAAATGTTTTTATTCGACTGGCTGATAAGATTGCACTTTTATTTTTTTATAATACTTGATTTTCTCTAAATAACTGAATACAATCAGAATAAATATTAAACAGGAGATGAACAAATGTCTTTAAAGAAAACATATTCTAGTGATGGAA
>JAIKYB010000133.1 GCA_024683675.1 Treponema sp. | reverse complement strand
CCCTTAATTGCACGCTCCATTTCTGTAACTTCCTCAGGACGCTCATCAATTAAGAGCACAATAAGGTAAACTTCAGGATTGTTTGTTGTAATTGCATTTGCAATTTTCTGCATGAGGATTGTCTTACCTGCCTTTGGAGGAGCAACAATCAAAAGACGCTGACCCTTTCCTATAGGTGCAAACAAATCAACAATGCGGGTTGAAACCTCTGTAGAAACTGTTTCCAAACGAAGCTTTTCATCCGGATAAAGAGGTGTAAGATTTTCAAAAGGAACACGAGTCTGGGCAACGCGAGGCTCATCGTAGTTTACACTTTCAATGCGCAGTAAAGCAAAGAAGCGCTCTCCTTCTTTTGGAGAACGAGTCTGACCATAAACAGTATCACCAGTTTTAAGATTAAAAAGTCTAATCTGACTAGGACTAATGTAAATATCATCAGGTCCAGGAAGATAAGAATTCTGTGGTGAACGAAGGAAGCCGTATCCATCTGGCAGGATTTCAAGAGCACCGGAAGCAAAAATAATTCCACCATGCTCTGTGTGAGCCTTTAAGATTACAAAAATCAAATCCTGCTTTTTCATAGGAGCAAGGTCGTCTTCTGTAAAGCCAAACTGCATTGCATGTTCACGAAGCTCCGGCATACTCTTCAAGGTCAGATCATTTATTAAAAGTCGTGGTCTGTTTTCGTTATCCTCAGAAGACGCGCTCATTTCCTGGGCTAAGGCTTCAGACATTTCAGCAGAAGGAGTTGGATAAGAAGCTCTTGCACCATAAGGACGCTTTGATCCCTGATTTCTTCTATAATTATTTCTGTTCTGATAATTTTGATTTTGTCTTCTGTAATTGTTTCTTTCAGGTGTGTGTTCAGAACTATGCTCTGAACTGTGTTCTTGTGTACTTTCAGCAGCAGATGCTTCAGAATTGTTTTCTTCAGCAGGGGCTGCAGCTTCACTTTCTTCAGATTTTTTTACGATTCGTCTTTTTCTAACAACAGGCTTTTCTGTTTCAGTCTTTTCATTTACTTCTGAGGTCTGTTCTGCAACTGGCTCTGCCTGCGAATCTCCATCAAAGTCCAAAGTTGCCTGAGGTTCAGTGTTTTCCTGAGCAGCCTCATCACGCGGCTTTCTTCTTAAAGGTGCCATGAGTAATTACTCCATAAAAATAAAAATTTATTGATTTTCATATTAAATTAATTTTCTTGATTATTTTATTTAAGAGGGGAAACAAAAGTGTGAAAGATACACAGTCCAAAAATCCCTGTTGATTATTTTATTATATCTCTTATTTAGACCCAATGTCAATTCATATTTATAAAGTATTTTTATGCTTATTTTACTACATCAGAATGCACAAGCATTGCTTTTTTAAATTCATCAGAAGCTACAGAAAATAAATCAACACTTGGTTCTTCTTCAAGCATTTTTACCTGACCGCTGTATTCAACATTATTTGCAATTCTAATACGGGCTGTTGTTATATCACTTTCAACAACGCTGCCAGAACAGATTTCTACCCTTTCTGCAGCATTCATATTTCCCTTTATATTACCGGAAACAACAATCGAATTAGCATCTATTTTATCTACAGTACACACAGCTTTTTTAGCAATTTGAAGATCTCCACCCGGTGCGATAATAGTACCATTGAATTTTCCGGTTATAACAAGTCTGTCTCTAAATTCCAGAACTCCGTCAAATTCAGTTTCTGTACCAAATACGGTTAGATTTCTTTTTTCTCCATCATTTCTTTCAGCCATGAATACCTCTATTTTTTCTGATTATACACAGAATCCCCTTGATTATCAATAATAGAATTGCAATAAGACATTCAAGCTTACCCAAGACATCCCCATGTCTTGTATAAAAGCTTTCCTTAAATGCTTCGTTTAATACAGGAATTTTTCCGCTAACATAAGCTTGAGTAAAAGGCCTGGCACATGCAGTCACCCTTCCATTACAATCAATTATACAAGTTTGTCCGCTTGATGTGCTTCTTACACTTGGCACTCTATTTTCTGCAGAACGAAAAACAGCCATAGATAAATGCTGCAGCTGGCAGGCAAGACTTTCTGACCAGGAATCGTTAGAAAGATTTATAAAGGAACGAGCTCCCGAAGCAACAAAGTGTCTGCATTCATTTCCAAAAGTATCTTCAAAACAAATTGGAGTTGAAAAAGCAAGCCCTCTTTCTATAAATACCTTATATTCACTTCCTTTTTCCCAAAAATGAGTATTGCCTTTTTTTAGTCTTGCATATAGCCTTGGAAATATTTTTTCAAATGGAAAGCTTTCTGAAACCGGAACCAAATGTTTTTTTGTATACATTAAAGGCTGTGGAGGAAATACATTTTCTGCAGGATTAAAAACAAGTGCATTATTAAAAATCTTCTTTTCCTGATTTTCATCTATTTCTTCATGAGCATTGCCAATTACAAATACTTGATTTGAAGCATTTATATACGAAAGCAATTTTGTAATCAATCTGAAACGGCCGCTATCTTCCATAGCATAAAAATGCCTCATAATAGAAGGTGCCACCGCAGTTTCAGGCCAAACTACAAAAGCAGTGTCTGGATATTCACTTACCCCCTGCTCACTTAAAGCAATTAAGCTGCCTACATTCTTTTCATGCTCTGCAAGTCCATTTTTCCAGGGACTTTCATTATTCTGAACTGCAAGCACCCTGATTTTTGGACAAGTTTCGTAAGCAGTCTTTGCATGCTTCAGAACGACTTCTCCATAAATAAAATTAGCTGCAAAAAGAATTACCCATATTCCGGAAAGACAGAGGAAAGGGATTTCTTTAATCTTTTCTTTTTTTACGGGACTTTCCAGAATAAACGAAAGTAAAACAGAAGGAAGAATAAGCAGAAGGTTTAGGGAAAAAACACCTCCAAAAGCAGAAGACTGAATTAGCGGAGAATACTTCCACTGACTATAGGCAGAAACTCCATAACTAAAGCCCAGATAACCCAAGGTTTTTATATATTCGTAAGCAGCCAGAATAAATAACTGTCCCAGAAGGCAAATCAAAGATGAAGAATTCTGAACAAATTTCAAGAGAAATGAAAGCAAAGCGTAAATAATAAAATACAGGAGGCAAACAAGAATCAGACTTAAAAAGTGATATTTTGACAACCAGAAAACTAAAAGAAAATATGAAAGAGCGCCTAAAAGGCCTGCATAAAGCCAGACATTTTTAAATGAAGTCCTTCTGATAAGGAGCAAAAAAGGCAGATATATAAAATAGCCTAAAAAACCAAGTCCATTATTAAAAATTGGATTAGGATGAGAAAGCCAGAGTATAATTGCTGCTGAAAAAATTAGTAAAACATTTATAAGCTTTGGAAGAATCTGATTTTTTTTCATCTATTTTTTTTGCTCTTTTACAGGAAGCTTCAAAAGATTATTTTTTAATGACTGACCAGCCCTAAAGGCTGCCACATAATGTGGTTCAACAAGAACAAATTCTCCGGTTTTAGGATTTCTTGCCTTTTCTCTACCTTTTCTTAATCTTGGCTCAAAGGTTCCAAAGCCTCTAAGTTCAATTGTATTTCCTTTTTCAAGATTAATTTTTATCTGATTCAGGAGAGCATCTAATATCAAAGCCGCCTGGTCTTTTTCGATATTTGTTGCTTCATATATATTTTCAATTATTTCTGATTTTGTGATTTTTTGATTCATATTAACCTTTATTATACATCATGATTTTAAGATAGCAAAAAAAAACCAGTTGAAACATTGTTCAACTGGATTCCAAAAAGTAACGTTACTTTATAAGTTATTTTGCAGCGAAAGTAGCATTATAAAGATTCATCATTCTTGACTTTTTGCGAGATACTGCATTGCGTTTCATAACGCCCTTGCTGCGAGCACTGTCAAGTTCCTTCTGAAGCTGTTTATATTTTTCTTCAGCAAGTTTCTGATCCTTAGCCTGTACAGCTTCTACAAACTGCTTAGCATAAGTTCTACAAGTGCTTTTGATAGCCTTGTTATGAAGTCTACGAACTTCGCTCTGAGCGTATCTTTTTTCTGCAGATGTTTTTTTGCCTGCCAATTGGAGACCCCCAAATAAATTAGTTAACTTTTGCTATACTATCAAAATACATCGTTTATGTCAATTAAAGCCCATTATTTTGTGACTAATAAAGGCCTTTATGATTGACACAGAGGCTCTATCTCATTATTATATTTGATACGAATATTCGATTGGAGGCACATAATGGCTGGAGCTAGTAAAAACTCTCGTACAACTGTTGCAACACAAAAATTCATTTGCCCTGACTGCGGCGGCGAAATCATAATGAAAACAATGATTGAAAATGGCAGACTCAAGAATCAGGCAGAATGCCAGAAATGCAAACGTGTTGAAAGAAGACCAAAGGATTTCAAATAAGCCTAACATCGAAAATCCGTTAATAAATTAAGTGTAAACTTTATTTTTAGGATTATCGAACCAAGGCTGAGAGGCAAGTTAAACTTGCCCGCCTAGTCTAATTTTTACTAAAAAAAACTGCAAGGAATCATGAACCTTGCAGTTTTTTTTGCTTTTTTATTTTACATCAGACGGAAGTTTTCTCCACTCAATTACCTGATCTTGAATCATCTTGGCAGATTCTTCCAGAATAGCATTACATTCTTCCTTTGTTTTAGGAGAATCATAGATTTTCATAACCTTTACTCTATAACAGCCTCTCTTAAGACGGGTAAAAATCTTTCTTAAATCTCTTAATCTCCAGCCACCATCTAAAGCACATACAACAACAGGTAAGCCAGTAGATTCTACCAGGCGTCTGAAACCTGCAGAATAAAATTTTCCAACATTTCCATCACGAGTTCTTGAACCTTCAGGAAAAAGAACCGGAGTCTGATTTCTTTCTACAATTCTATGACCAAAATCTTCAACATAACGCATTGCTTCCATTGGCTTTGCCTTTCTTGGAATTAAACAATGCTCCTGAGAACGCAACATTTCTGATACTAAAGGAACGTGACGGCCCAGAGTATCCTTAGCCACAAAGCGCAGCTCCTTTTTACGGAAATAATTCATAAATAAAGGAATATCAAGCAGACTCTGATGGTTAGAAATAATTATAAACTGATCAGGAAGCTTATCTAAATTATCTTTATATCCCCAAAAATGAAAATAGCGATAAGCTCTTAAAATAGCAAATAAGCGTACAGCAAGAACCTTTTGAATATATTCAGAAATCTTTATACTCCATTTTTTTGAAATTGGATAAGCAAAAACATTTCCGATAGCTGCAGGAAGAACCATTGCAACAAGACAGATTAAAGTCAAAAGACTAGCCATAACGACTCCAAAATTTATTATTAAATATCTATATTATTAAGTATAATTCAAAATCAGTCAAAAATAAAGGAATTTATTTTTTTTGTGATTTCAGAAATTGGCTCATACATTTTTTTACAAGGAGGCATACTTGCAATAAAGATAGAGCCATAACGCTTTTCATAAATTCTACGGTCTAATACAATAACCACACCCTTATCATCACTGCGTCTGATTAAACGCCCTATTCCCTGTCTGAATTTAATAACAGCCTCTGGGACACTTAGTTCCATAAAGGAACTGCCACCCCGACTTTCAATTGCTTCTGATCTTGCAACAAAAACAGGATCATTAGGAACTGTAAATGGCAATTTTACTATAATTACCTGAGATAAGGCTTCTCCTGGAATATCAACCCCCTGCCAGAAGGAATCTGTTGCAAAAAGTACACTTTCCTTTTCTTCCCTGAAAGCCTCAAGTAATCTTGAACTATCATCATCTCCCTGCTTCATAATTCTACCTGAAAAGCCCTTTAAGGAAGCAATAGCAGTTCTATGAGCACTCTTCAAAGATTCGTATGATGTAAATAAAACAAGAGTTCTACCTTCTGCTGCACTAATCAACCTTGGAATAACCATTTCTATATATTGCTGATATTGGCTGCTATCTGGCAAAGGAGCATCACTTGGAACTGCAAAAAGCATATTTTTTTCATAAGGAAAAGGAGAAGGATATTCTGCAGCTGAAATTCTTTCTCGATCAGAAAGCATTAAACCGCTTCTTTTCATCCAGTAATTAAAGTCACGTCCAGTTTTTATTGTCGCTGATGTACAAATAACACTTTCCATCTGCTCAAAAACCCCTTCATTCATCAGATAAGAAATATCAAGTGGAGTTTCGTTAAATATATAAAAATCTGCAGAGGCACTTTCACGGCTTAATTCTGGGGAAAGCCTTTTTTTCTGAATCCAATAAACATTATCACGCTTTTCATCCCATTGAAGAAAATTTTTCAAAAGGATTACATAAGAATCAAGTCTTCGAAGAATAATTTTTGATTCCCAATATGAAGGAGCATCGTGGTCTTCATCAGCAATTCCTTCCATAACCTCCCTTACCATATCAGTAAAAGTTCCTAAAGAACGGGAAAGCTCCCCTACGGCAACCAAAAGAGGTCCAAAATCTCGGGCACTGGCATCACAAAGTCTAACTGTATATTTATCCTGTAGAAGGTCAGAAGCGGCAATTTCAAGATTTGTAAGGGCATTTTTTATTTTTGAAGTTAATTCAAAGGCAGAATCCGCCTTTTCTTCATTTGAAGAAAGAATTGCCAGCGTACACAAATGTCCGATATTAGAATTTTTTCTTTTTCGATACATCTGATTTACAAGCTTATTAATTTTAAAACGAGTCAGGCTTTCACTAAAAAAGCTGGTTGCAGCATTCTCAATTCCATGAGCTTCATCAAAAATAATATGCTTGTATGGAGGTAATACGGCAGCATCTGCATAACCGGCCCCATTCATACGAGATTCTATATCTGCAAACAAAAGATGATGATTAACAACAATTATATTGGCAGCGGCCGCTTCCTTTCTAACCTTCATTACAAAGCATTCATTATGAAAAGGACAACGCATGCCCATGCAGGCGTCACTTTCGGAATTTACCTTTGTCCAAACATTTTCAGAAGGCATAAAGGTCATATCACTTTTACTTCCGGAAGCAGAGCTCTCTGCCCAGTGTGCTATATTTTTTATTTCATCGGTTTCGTCTTCAAATAAATCTAAAACAGAAGCGGCATCTGAAAGTCGTCTTTTACAAATATAATTCTGCCGCCCTTTCATTAAAACAAATTTTATTTTTTTTCCGATTATTTTTTCTACTGCAGGAATATCTTTTTCACACAATTGCTGCTGAAGATTTATAGTTCCAGTTGAAATAACTACCTTTTCATTATTTGAAATAGCCCACAATACAGAAGGAATTAAATAAGAATATGACTTTCCTACTCCAGTACCGGCTTCAAAAACTCCAATTTTTCCATTATTAAAGGTTTTTGCAATATTTTCTAAAAGAGCAATTTGCACAGGTCTTTCTTCAAAATGCTCTGAAATTTTTGAAAGTGCTCCACCTGCGGAAATTAAAGCGCCAGCATTTTCAACATCAATTTTTTTTATAGTTTTTGGTTTTACAGCTTCTACTACAACATATATATCAGTAGCATCATTATTTATGATATAAAAGCCCTGTCCATTTTCTGCACAATTAGAAGCAACACCTAAATCAGCATCTGAAGGCATTAAATGTCCGCTTGGATGATTATGAATTAAAACTGCAGAAGAAGGCTCTCTTGTGTCTGAAAAATTAACTAGAACAGTATCTTCTTTTCCCCTGGCCCCGATTTTTACAGAGCTTACAATTCCCTCTGCTGTAATCTGGCCTGTAAAAAAAACTTCATTTCCACCAGCTTCTTCAATTGCGTCTTTTAATTCTTTTTGAGCTTTCTTAGATAAATATGAATTTACTTCCAAGCTTCCCACCACCGAATACTTAGCAAAAGTTATTTAGACACAAAAAAAGCTCACCATTGGGTGAGCTTTTCTAGTACATCTCCTAGCAGAATTGAACTGCTGTTGTCGGGATGAAAACCCGATGTCCTAACCACTAGACGAAGGAGACATAATCCGCAACCGACTTGTTGTCGTGCTGACTTTGACTAATATATCAGATTGATTTATTTTCGTCAATATCAGTTCTACGAATTTTATAAAATTTCCCCAATTTTTTTACATATTCATGCCAAATTGTTTTACAAGCTTTTCCTGCAGAGAAGCACACTCCTCTGGTTTTAAGCCTAACTTGATTGCCACATTTAAATCATTCATAGATTTTTCATATTCCTGCAATTCATAATAAGCCAAAGCACGTCTAAAATTAGCATGAGCCTGAAACTGATTTATTTCCAGTGATTTTGAATAACAATCAATAGCTTCTTTATAATTCTTTTGAATGGAATACACAATTCCTTCATAATAATAAGAACGATATGCCTTTGGATCTGCTTCAATGCTCTTTTGGAAATCTTCAAGAGCTTCTTCCAGATTATTCATTGCAAAATAAGCCATTCCCCGATGTTTTCTGATAACTGCAATAACATTTTTATCTGAATCTGGAACAGCTTCAATAATTCTAGAATAAATATCTACAGCTTCCTGTAAACGTCCTTCATTATGGGCCTGAATTGCACGTAAAATAAGATCATCAATGGTACCCTGAACAAAAGGAGTAACTCTAGAAATATCCTCTGTATTATTTTCCTGATTTTCTTCATTCAAAAGATTATCTGCAATTGAATAGAAAGAACGTCGGCGTTCATCAAGAGCCTTCTGAAGCTTATTCTGATAATCCCTGATTTCCTGGAATGTAATATCAGCAAGAGTAAGCGAAGCATTAATAGAAGCAAGCTTTCGTCTTAAAGGAATATCAAAAGGATTAAATTCTGTTTTATAGATTAATTCATGTTCAACTTCAGCCCAGGCATCCTGTAAAATTGTTCTTATTTGAATTTCACAAACAATTTCATCAGAAATAGCTTTTAAATTCTTATATTTGCCTTCTAGAGCAGGTTTGCAATTTTCTGGAATTTTGATAAGTACATGAATTGATTCGTAACCAAACTCACTGAATTTCTTTTCTGCACCCTTTACTTCTACTTCCTTAATTTCAAAGAGACCTTTTATCTGTTCAAGACCAAAATTGATATCTTCAAGAAAGGCGCAGATCATTCGAATTCCCATCATATCAGTAAGATAGATTAAGGTATTCTCATCCTGAACTTTATCCGGCTTGAGTCTTAATACTTTTTTGTAGTAGCTGTCAAAGCTTTTTACACGACTTTTATAGGTTGGCTGTGCTGAAAGCTTTACATTTTGTTGAAGAATTTCAACTACATTTTGCATAATTTCCGTAAAATATTCTCTATATGCTTCGTAGTTTTCTTTGATTTGTTTTTTTGAAAGTAGATTTTGTGTTTCCATATTTCTAAAAAGGAAAAAAAAACGCTTTGGTTTTGTAAGCCAAAGCGTTCTTTAATCAATTAATTTTGATTACTCAGCAGAATCTGCAGCTCCACCATCTGTGCTCTGTGCATTAGAAGAAGAATCTTCGTTCAAACTTGAAGTAAACTCATCTTCTGTAGCAAGCTTAGCTTTTTCGATGTAGCGGTTAACCTGCTTGTTACCAAATCTTGACATTTCAGCACTCTGACGAGCGTTTTCTTTCTTTGTAATGATTCCCCAAAGGTCTTCATCAGCGATATCGCGGTCAGTTGAAAGGATTGCCTTGTCGTAAATAATCTTTACATCCTTGAAGTAACCGATGAATGTTCCACCAATGTGAGCAGCATCACGAGTTACCTGGAAGCCCTTGAACTTAACAAATGGCATTCCACGTGGATAGATTGGATAAACGCGGATTTCGCGGTTTCTGATTTCTGAAATATACTGTGGGTTGTTCCAACGGAGTTCTTTCCATCCGTCAAATCCAAGGAATCCCATGAAATAACGTCTTTCTACACCGTCATTATCAGAGAGAATTACATAAAGTCCATGTGGGAAGTTCATACCCATTGTAGTAACAGAGATAGCCTTGATTGTTGCTACGTTCTTTACAACACCATAACCATCTTCAAAAAGTGTTTTACCACTTGCTTTTTCTTCATCAGTTGGTTCCTGACGATTACCGTTTTCGTCAGCACTTGAAAGTGGCTCGTAAGCCGGAATATCAAATGGAGGTTCGATACGAGCATTTGCGTTAGAATTCCATGTTGGGAACTCAATGCGTACACCCATTACATTTCCACCTGCAAAAGGAACATCTGCTTCACCCTTAACTGGTGCTGCAACAACCTGAGAATCACCCAGACTCATTACATTTCTAGCAGATGAGTTCAATTTAACTTCCCATTCTGGAAGTGCGAGAGATGTCTTCATAAGATCTTTCTGATCTTCTGTGAAAGTAGCACCTGCACTTACGGAATAGTCCATTACAGTATGGCTGTTCTGAGTTGCATTTCCGTTCTCATCTTCTGCACAGTCGGCATCCAACAGTGTGAAATCGATGAGCATAGCTTCATCAGCAAAAGCAACGCCACCTACAAGCAGCATAGCAGCTGCAAATAAACCCAAAGTCTTCTTCATCTTGAAGCTCCTTATTATACTAATTCGATGTAGCCTTGTATTATTTTATTATCTAATAACTAGGGCATTTTGTCAACGACTTTTACTTTTCAAAAACAGATTTTCCTTCAATAAAAAACTCTACTTTTTTTATCTTCGGGAAATTCTTTTTTATATTTTTTTCGAGAAGCTCGAAGCCGTCTTTAATTTCAATAACCCCTTCTCCCATATCAATAAGGGTTTGTGAAAGATTCAGATAGAGAACTGAATCTCTTAAAAAACAAGAGCGGACAACAGTTCCCGGAGTAAATAACATTTTTGTTCTTTCTGTTGCAGAGCCCAGCAATATTTCATCTACGTATAATTGAATATCACCCTGTACAGGATTCTTTGCAAGATTTCTATATTCTACTATGTATTTTCCAGCATCAGCTGAAGGGAAAATAAACATTCTTCTATGTTTATCATTTCCAATATTAAAAAGAATTATAGAGATAACTAGTATAATTAAAGTGATTACAGCAATAATTATCTGAGGAAAATATTTTTTTAGATCAATTTTTATCATCTTAATGAAGTAAATCCTTGTGAACGTTCAAAGTGCGTTATAAACGCTGCAATGCCATTATATATTCCAAGGGTTGCTTTTTTCAAGTATTTATCATCATTTAGCAGGAGAGCTTCTTTTTCATTTGATACAAAACCAAGTTCAATTAAAACACTAGGCATATTAGAGTTTTTTACAACAAACCATTCTTCAGCCTTAATACCTCTGGCAACTGATTCTTTACCAATCTGTCCCTGAAGTCCGTCCATAATAAATTTGGCAATCATAATACTTTCAGTCGTATATTCTTCTTCCAGCATTGAATTTAAAATCGGGAAGAGACTTTTATCATCACCAACAGCAGATTGATCAAGAACTGTACGTCTATAACCAGGAGAAAGATACCATACCTCATAACCTGAGCTTGTTTTATTCAGAGATGAATTTACATGAACTGAAATAAACAAAACTGCTTCATTTTCACCGACCTTTACGCTGTTTGCAATATCAGTACGTTCACCTAAAGATAAAAATACATCAGTATCACGAGTAAGAATTATCTGTTTTTGAGGATAAGCAGAACGCAGCTTTTCTCCAAGCATTTTTGCAACTCTAAGGGTAATATCTTTTTCACGAATTGTAACGTTTTTGCCATTTACCTTATAGGTTTTAAGGGCTCCAGGATCCTTTCCGCCATGACCGGCATCAATTAAAATTGCGCCAACCTTAAAAGGAAGCTCTGATTTTTGTGAAAAGAACTCTTCTGAATCATCTATGAATTTTTTTGAAACTAAAATCTGATTATTTTTGAGCTCCGGCGCATCTGTAATCATCATTTTTACGCCATCAAGGATAACAAGGCCTTCTCCACTTCTAAAAGAAAGATGATGATCATTTTTTTCAAGCATTCCTGTTTCTGAAAGAGAATCCCAATAAATTGAAACTCCGCTTTTCTTTGAATTATCCAAAAGAGAAATGTCATTTGCTGCATTAAGATTAAAAAGAAATCCAAAAAGAAATAGAGCAAAAAAATTGATTTTTTTCAGTTTCATATAATCCCCTATTTTACAGAATCGCTGAAATATACGGCGCCCTGTATTCCACCACGTAAAATTGACTTCCAAAAGGCTTGAGCCGGCAGCTCCGGATGATGCTGACGAAGCAGGTCAAACTTTTGGGCTGTCTGCAGAATAGTATTATAATTCCAATCCTGCTTATTTATATATTCGGAGTTTTTAAGGACTTCTGGAATAAAATCTTCGACTTTTGCATCTGCCGGAATATTCCCCTTTATAGAAGATTCTTCAAGAGGAGAAAGCTTTGTATAGGCAGAAGGAGGAAAACCTTCTTCGCACGGATCTTCATATCCTTGCAGAAAGGCCTGTGTTTTTTCACAAGCAGGCTTTAGGGTAATAAAAATGTTTGAAACAGCGTCCTGAGCAGCCATAATAGCAGCCTCTCTACTGTGACTGACTGCTATTACATTTCCACATTTTTCTACGTTATTTCTTGGGAAATCTACCTGTCCGCCAAGGCTAACTGTTGCTCTAGGTAAAACATCAAATACGGCCCGATCGGTATATTCTTTTATATTTTCTATATATTCTACTGATCCGGGAATACTAATCCAAGCTCTTTCGGCTGCTGTTCGTTTACATGGAACTTCATACAAATCATAGGGTTTACTGGCATTTGCAGTTAAAACAGAAGGAGTAAAGGTAATTGGCTGAGCTCTAGACAGGGCTTCTTCCGGTGCTTTTCCCGAAGCTATTAAGAGTGCTTCTTTTGTAAGATTCAAATCTGAAGCATAAGGGAAAGTCCAGCCTGACATATAACCGCCAGAAAGTCTTGCAGCAATTTCTCCAATCATTGGGCCTTTATCAGTAAATTTTATATCAGCCTTTGCTACTCCACAAGAAAGACCAAGAGCCTTTGCTCCTAGTGCAAAAACAGAAATCAGCTGGTCATGAGTATTTGTATCCAACAGGGCCGGCATTGTATGACCAAGCTCTATAAAATAAGGCTCATAAGCAATATGACGAATGGCAAAACCTGTTACAATAAATTTTCCATCATAAACAAGGGCATCAATAGAAAATTCCTGGCCTTTCATATAGCTTTCAAGAATTGCACTTTTAGTTCGGGAACATTCAATTGCATTAGTAATCGCAGGGACAAATTCCTTTTCATTTCTTACCATTCTGCAGCCACGCGCACCCATATTATCAACAGGCTTTACTACAAAAGGAAAATCCAGCTTTGATAAAACTTTTTTTAAAAGCTCCATTCCGTCTTTATCATCAGCCTGTAAATCAGCTTTTGTTAAATGCATAAAATCTGGAGAAGGAACGTTCGCCGCATCAAAGCATTGTCTCATTCTGTTTTTTATACTTGCATTCAGTGCAGCTTCGTAAGAATGGGCATGAAGGTCTAGTTTTTCACAAACATAGCTGACACTGGCTGAAAAATCTGTACCTGCGGTAAAAACAGCAGCTAATCCAGCTTCAGAGGCTTTTAGATTTTTTGCATATTCTAAGATTCCTTCCTTATCCTTTAAATCAATTTTTTTGAATTCATCGGCATAAGAAATAGCGACAGCCTTATCATCCGCATCAACTACACATACCTTATATCCAAGCTCTTTTGCACTTAATATTGCCGGCTTCTGCATAAGTCCGGCACCAAGTATTAAACAATTTTCTTTCATTTTTGAATTTTCCTACAATAAATTTCTACAGTATCACCAAGTCGCATTAGTTTGCTGTATTTTTCAATCAAATTCCAGCGCAAACTTCCCTTTTGTGTTTTATTTTTTTTGATTGAAGGAAAGCGTTCAGGATGATGACCGGTAGAAACTATTTTTTCAACAAGAAGTCCATATTTTTTCAAAATATTTTCGCATTTTGTAAGTTCCCAGACAGTAAAATGGTCGGTAGGACTGTTTTCATAGAAGGCATGCAAATTGCTGGATGCGGAAACTCCTTCTCCTGATGGAGTTGAAAAAGCAAATATTCCATCATTCTTAATAATTGAACTTACCTTGCTTAAAACCTCATCAAGATTTTTAAAATGCTCGATTACATACCACATGGTTACAATATCAAATTGAGAAAGTCCAAATTCCTTTTCTGTATCAATTTCCGGAAAAGCTGAAGTAACAGCAGGAATACAAAGTTTATTCTGAACATAAGAAATTGCATCCTGAGAAATGTCAGTTCCAAAGGGTTTTAAGCCTGCATCAGATGCGGCGGCAAGGAAGGGACCATAGGCACAACCGATATCAAGGATATTTTTATCATCAAAGCCGGAACATATACTTCTTATGTTGTCAATTCTTCTTTTTCCCTGGGCTTTTATTGAATCAAAATCTTCTTCATAGGTGCGTCCATACTGCTTTTTATAATCTTCAAAGAAATAAGCCTTTTGATATTTTTTTTCTTCTTCACAGCTAAAGGACATATAAACCATGCCACAGCTTTTACAACGCCGGTAAGTTCTTTTTTTATTTCTTGAAATAATTGGATCAGGCTGAGAAGGTGTCTTTCCACATATTGGGCAAAGCATTCTCTGTCCTTGAGCAATTTTTGAAATAACGGAAGCCAGATTTTCCTTTTCTGAGTCCGAAGCTGATTCAGAAGCTAATTTTGCAGCAGGCTCTGTAGCAGACCGGGTCAATTTTTCCCAGGAAGGAAGTATATCATCTGAATTTAATGCCTTTCTAAAGGAAGCTTCAGAAAGAGGCCCCCATGGAAGATGTGCAAAAGAATACTTTTCGGCAAGCTTTACATGCAAAAGACTTGTTGGAAGAAGAATTACTTTACAAGCCGCAGACAAAGCTTCAAAGGCTGTTAAGCCGTAATGAGTTATAACCAGGTCATATTGGTAGAGTTTTTCTTTTAAATCCTTTACAGGAGGCGAAAAAATAACATTGCCAAAGGTAAAATCTTCCGGAGCCTGACAAATTGCGGTAATTTCAGCAGAAGGAAGACATTTTGCGGCAATTTTTGCTGCTGGAATTGTAAGCCCGGCAGGATCTTCACCGCCAAGACAAATTAAAACTGATTTTACGGGAGAAGCTTTGCTTTGAGGCTCTGTTTTTACATTCTTTGCCTTTTCAATTAATGATGGAGCAAAAAAGTTTGCTCTTCTTTCCAGCTTGTAAGAAGGAATTATATCCAAAAGATAATCACTAAAATCGGAATAAGGAGAGGCTTCATCAATTGAAATAAGGGCCTTATTTACCCTAAATTCTTCATATTTATGTAATGGAAGAGAAAAGGCATCTGTTACGATAACTGGTAAATAAGATTCATCTGGAAGCTTTTTTATAATCTGCTGAGCTGAAAGACCTTTTTCTTTATAGGCTTCAATTATAGAATCGCATTCCGCTAAGCTTCTGTCATTTGGCATGTAAACAAAAGCGTTTGAAGATAAGGCGGCAGATAGACAACGGTGAAGATGACCGGTTCCATGGCCTTTTTCAACAGAAGGCGCATAAATAATCGGATTTTTTACCTGGCTTGCATTCAAAGCCTCCAAAATCTCCTGATAAGTATAGGCTTCTTCCTTTATTCCAAGATAATTTACTACAGAAATTGCACGAAGATAATCAGAATAGGTATCTATAGTAGAACGAAGCTGAGGAAAGTTATATTTAAGAGGTGCAGGAACAAACTCACAAGAATATTTGTCACGATGATTATATAATGCAGGCCCTACATGTTCATGGTCATAAGGATCTACAGTCTCACCAATTGCTTTTTTAAGAGAATCTGCAGAAAAGATTTCTACCCCGCTTCCATGAGGAAGACCTGAATAAGTAAGATAATCACAATGACCTGATTTTTTATTTTTTTCTTCAAAGTCTATTACAGATTCTTCTGCAGCCTCATAAAATAAAAATGGATTATCAGCAGTTGCTCGAATAACAGTTTTTGCAGGCAATGTATTTAATAAATCAACAAAGCGCTGGAGAACATCAGTAAGACTTCCTTTAAAACAATCAAACTGATTTCTAGAGCATACAGGAAGAATTTCATTATAAGAAGCTTCATCTGTTGCCACATAGTAATAATCAGCGGGAATTTTATGCATAGAAGCTAATACCCAATCCAGGACAGTCTTATTTCCAAGAGTCATAAGTGCCTTACCGGGAAGCCGTGTAGAAGAAAGTCTGCATTGAACAATTACAATTCTATCTGTTTTCATTTACTCATTCCAAGTTTCAATAAGCTTTTGCAAATCCATATTGAATTTATATTTATTTTTTGCAACCCAATAACGGGCTGCCATAAATTGTCTTTGAGCTTCAAGAATTCCGCAGGAAGAACGCATAAAAAATGTAAAAAACGAACGTTTTTTTATTATCCCCTGTCCAAATCGAATCCTTGGTAATTCATTTTTCAAATAATATCTTAGATAACTCAAGGTAGAGGTTCTGTCTTCAACTGGAGGTTCTTCTATATAATTAAACTGCAGCTTGGAAGTAAGAAGTGTCTTTTCTCCAAAAAGCCAGGAACGCATTGATAAATCTAGAATCTGCCAATAGGGGGCTGTAATGGTCCAGTCGAATCCCCCCATTTGTATAAATTTTGCCCGATTATAAAGACCAATATAATCAAAAGGATAAAGAGTCTTTGCCCCATCAGAAATAGCAGTTGAAGATTCTATAGAAAAATGCCCTTTACTATAAGCCGGCACGAAGGAACAGGGCAATTCATTTTTTGCAGAATCAAAAAGTCTTGGAACAATACAGTAATTTCCATTCTCTGTAAGATTTTCTGCTAGATGAGGAAGAATTGTACTTACAGGAATATTCAGGCTGTCTCTAAGCACAAGTACATAATCAGAATTGATTTCACTCATAGCAATATTTATGAGCTCACCATCACTAGTTTTTTCCAAAGGAATAATAAATTTTATAGAAGGAAACTTTTTGGACATATCATCCAGGGAAAAATTACCTGCCTCATGTTCAACAGAAACTATGGACTGAAACTTACATTCCAAAAGATTCTCAAAAACATGAGTTTTTAAGTGACTTCCACTGGTATTTAATAAAATTACAGATATATTAAGACAGTCCGCTGCTGTATTTACAGAGCCTCCTATAACTGTTCTTTTTATCTGATGTTCATCAAAAGTTAAAGGTATAGAATTCATCACATTTCCCGCACTTTTCGTTTAATTTATTTTCTATATGTAAAGATAATAAGTCATCTGTTTTATGCCATGCAGCTTCTAAATCTTCATCAAAGACATTTGCTAATGGCTTTTCAAACATACAGGCCTTACAGCAAACAAAATCTCCATTAGCAAGAATTGTCATATCCCGTCGTAAATGCCAGCAGACAAATCTGTTTAAAGGAGCAAGATCTGCCGGCTTACGAGGAGGAAGAAGACCTGCAATATCATCATATTTTTGAATAAGACAGTTTCCCCCAGTTGGACTTGTTTTTTCAGACCAAAAGCGGAAGAAAGCTTCCAGCTCCTCTTCATTTTCATTCATGCGTACAAATTGAGGATATACGGCACCCGGGAAAAGCTGAGCAAGATTGATTGTAGTTTGAACTGCTTTATTGTAATCACCTTGACAAGCAGCAGGATGGACCTTTATATATCCTTCCTCAGAAAATGAATCCAACTGAAGTGCCAGCATTAACTTTGGATATGGATTTTTACATGACTTAGGAGCTTTTTCAACTATATTTTTAAGTGCACTACAGAAGTTTTCTGTAAGGTTCAAGCCGTCGCTTTCTATAAATAAGGAAAGTTCAGCTTTCTCAAGCACACATTCAGCAAATTTTATAATATCCGGATGAAGGAAGGCTTCCCCATTTAACGAAAGTGCTATTACTGCATCATCACTGAAATCTGAAATATTGTCTATTAGAGAAGAAAAACTTTCAAAAGACATTTTCTTTTCTTCTATTTTATAATTTTGACAAGACAGTGGATTATAAATTGCAGGATTTTTTGTCTGATTACATATTTCTATTGTATAAAAGGCAGGAAGTGTTTTTAGTACACTAACAGAGGAGGCTGCAAGCTCTGCTAAGCAATCCGGATTATCAATATCTATTCCAGAAGCTTTTGCTTCCTTTTCCAAAGCAAGGGAAGAAAGAAAATCTCTCTTTGTTCCAGTGTTAAAGGCAAAACGATAAAGTCTCCAATCATGGGCAGCGATCAAAGTTTCTACTTCAAAGGCATTGATATCGTTTTTAACAAAAGCGTAAAGACCTTCTCTTGTAAGCGGCTTAGCACCAGCTTCCTTCAAGTTACCAGCAGCAAGCTTAGCCATTATATTGACAGCCTGACTGTCAATTATTTCCGGAGCAAAGCCCGATGGATAGCCATCTGAAAAAGTATATTCTGAATGATATTTTACATGCTGTTCAATCAGATTATTAGTTATTGACTGACTTATAAAAGGAAGGTCATCATAAGCAAAAATTATATAGTCAGCCTTCTTTTCTGAAGCAAGTGCTGACATTTTTTCCAAGAGCTGACAAACTGAGTCAGAGGAAGTAAGCTTTATAATACAATCATCACTGGCAAACTTCTGAGCCCAGGCATATGTTTTTTCAAGTGCAGATTTGTTATCAAAAACCTTTTCTTCTGCATATTCCGATTTGCTTTCATATAAAATTACTATACTTTTCATCGACTTCTTTATCGGCAATCCATTGAATAAGTTGATAAAATAAAGTAACTTGGGATTAAAATGAACAGTCCAATTTTACCGCAAGACACTGTCTTTACGGTTTCTCAAATAACAGATCTTATCAAAGAAATACTGGAAAGCTCCTTTAGAACTATCATAATAGAAGGTGAAATTTCAAACTGGCGGCCAAGCGGCGCGGGGCACATTTATTTTACTCTTAAAGACAATATTTCACAGATAAAAGCAGTTATTTTCAGGGGAGCAGCCTACAAATTAAACTTCCGTCCAAAAGATGGAGATAAAGTCCGCTGTACAGGAAGTCTTTCTGTTTATGCTCCTCAGGGTAACTATCAAATTATTGTTAACAGCATGGAACTTGCCGGAATAGGAAATATTCTGCAGATGCTTGAAGAAAGAAAAAGGAAGCTTGCTGCAGAAGGACTTTTTGATGAAGCAAGAAAAAAGCCCTTACCTCTTATGCCAAAAACTATAGGGGTTGTTACAAGTCCTACAGGCGCCGCTATTCGAGATATTTTAAATGTCGCAAAAAGGCGAAATCCATCAGTGAATATAACAGTTCTTCCGGCAATTGTTCAGGGAGAAGGCGCCGCAGCAACAATCATAAAAATGATTGAGCTTGCAAACTTTTATGATTTATGTGATGTATTGATTGTAGGGCGCGGCGGAGGTTCCCTGGAAGATCTTTTGCCCTTTAGTGAAGAAGGCCTTGTTCGCTCTGTAGCAGCTTCACACATTCCTGTTATTTCTGCAGTTGGTCATGAAATAGACTGGGCTCTTTGTGATTACGCAGCCGACCGTCGTGCGCCAACCCCTTCTGCAGCAGCAGAAATGGCTATACCACTAAAAACAGATATTGAAGCTGCAATTAATGCTTATAAAGAGGAATTATATACAAATATAACCAACAAGATTGAACAAAAAAGACTTTTAATCAGAAGCTTTAATCCAGATAACCTTGAAATCAGATTCCGAAATATCCAGCAGCCACTCTTAAACAGATTTGCAAGCGCCAGAGAAAATCTAGAAAAGAATATGAAGGATAAAATTAAAGATTTAAGGACCCAACTTTCTAATAATATTACAGTTTTAGAAAATTCAAGTCCAAAAGAAATCTTCAAAAGAGGATACTCTATGGTAACCAGTGAAGATGGAAAAATAATCCGCCAGGCAGGTCAACTGCAGGCAGGACAAAAAATAAAAATTGTTCCGGCCCAGGGACAAATAAAAGCAGTTGTTGAAAGCATTTCAGAAAATTAAGAGGAGAAAATATGGCAACCTTTGAAGAAAATTTACAGAAGCTTGAAAAGCTTACCGGTGATATAAAAAGAAGTGATATTTCACTTGAAGACGCTCTAAAAGATTTTGAAGAAGGAATTAAACTGGCAAAAGGAATGGAAGGCCAGCTGGATAAAATAGAAGGAAAAATACAGATTTTAATGAATGAACCTAATCCAATGGCAAAAGATAATCCTCCTCAGATGGATTTATTTTCAGACGATAGCCAGGTAAACGGAACAAGAAGATGAGTCTGCAGCAACCTGTAAAAACCCTTAATCCGGAAGTTGCAAGAAAAATTGCGGCTGGAGAAGTCATTGACCGTCCAAACGCAATTATTCGTGAATTGATGGATAATGCAATCGATTCTGGAGCTAAAAGCATAACCGTAGAAATAGCCGGCGGTGGAATAGAAAAAATCCGCATAATTGATGATGGCTGCGGCATGACAAAAGAAGATTTGCAAAATTGTGCCCGCCCCCACGCAACAAGTAAAATTGCAACAGAAGTGGATTTAATGAATCTTTCCACATTAGGTTTCCGCGGAGAAGCCTTGGCCTCTATTGCTGCAGTTGCCCGCCTTTCAATCATCAGTAGTGGCTGGAAAATGAGGGCAAGTATTACAGAAGACCATATTCTAGAACAGGTTGCTGAAAGAAAGGGAACTATAGTTCAATCAGAAGGACTATTTGAAAATTTTCCGGCCAGACGACAATTCTTAAAAAGAGCTGCAACAGAAGCTCTAATGTGTAAAAATACCTTTATAGAAAAAGCCATGGCACGTCCTGACATTGCCTTTCGCTTTATACAAGACGGAGAACAAAAAATAGACCTTCCAGCAGGACAAAGTTTGAAAGATAGATTTATAAGTGCCAACTCCTACAAGGAAGATTCAGTCTTATTTTATGAATTGTCAAATACAAGTGGTGGCAGCACTCCGGAATGGGCATTCACTGTAGTAATAGGCGAACCTGCAGTATCCAGAACAAATAAGAAGGATATATACATATATACTAACGGAAGACGCATTCAGGAATATTCACTGGTACAAGCCGTTGAATATGGCGGTCAAGGATACTTTCCAAATGGAACATATCCTGTCGCAGCCGTTTTTATTCAGATTAAAGCTGATTTAGTTGATTTTAATATTCACCCCGCAAAAAAAGAAGCTCGCTTTTATGATATTTCTTCTTTACATCACGGATTAAGTTCAACTATCAAAAACTTCTTCCTTAATTATACAAGACAGAATTTTTTGCAGGACAAGCCAACTGATGAAGCCATTCCAGAAGCTGATTTTCAGGCAAGTATCCCAAATCATAATCCAATAGCAGGCTCTGCTTCAATTGAAAGGCCAACTTCAACAGTGCCACCTGCCGCAAAAGGAGAATCTGACAGTTATCAAAAGCATATAAGCTATAAAAATACCACATATCCTTCAAGCAGTCATAATGAAAGACCAGTTTCAGACTTCCGCAGCAAGTATCTGGGACTATCCTCTTCTACAAAAATGTCTTCTGCAACAATATCTTCTACCGACAAAGCCTCCTTTGACACAGCAGCCCTGGCAGAAGAAGCTCTATTCAAACAAAATGAAGAGACAGAAATAAAAGCACAGGTTCAAAGTCAGAAGGTTCGATACATAGGTCCTTGTTTAGGAACCTTTCTTTTGGCCGAAAAAAATAATTGTCTTTATATAATTGACCAGCATGCCGTTCATGAAAGAATTCTCTTTGATAAACTGATGAACTCACAGAACGCTGCAAAATCACAGCCGCTTTTAATACCATATAAGATAAACACAGAATCTAAAAATCAAGACAAGCTTCTGGAAAAGTTAAAGCCTTCACTAGATGCAATTGGTTTCGAAACTGTGTTCAGGCAAAATGGTTTATGGGAAGTAATTTCAATTCCTGAAAGATGGACTGGAAGCGAATATGATTTAAAAACCTTACTTTTTGTTAAGCATGTCGCCCCGGAAGAAATTATTCGCTCTATAGCCGCAATGACAGCATGTAAAGCCGCAGTAAAAGATGGTTATGTGCTGGATGATGAAACAGCAGCCCGACTGGTAGAAAGTGCCTTTACTTTACAAGACCCTCATTGTCCACACGGGCGACCAATTTATACTGTCATTTCTCGCGAAAGACTTTTTGAACTTGTAAAACGCACCTAAAGCAGGCTATTCAAAAGCATTTCAACTTCTTCACTCTTAAAATCCGGCTTGTTTGCGTTCAGATAAGCCAGATATCGGAGGGCATTTTCGCTATCACCAAGCTGAATATAGCATTTTGAAATATTCAGATAAGCAATCCAGTCTTCATTATCAATATCAAGAAGCTGAATATAATAATCTCTTGATTTTTCATAGAAAGAAGCAAGCATACAGGCGTTTGCAAGGTTTTCCAAAATATCCTGATTTTCAGGATTCTTCTCATATAAACTTTCAAGAACTTCGACAGCTTCAGCTTCAGAACCTGGAGTCATCATTAAAATATTGGCAAGATTGATTTTTGATTTTTCTTGATTAGGATTTAATGCAATAGATTCGCGATACAAATCAAGAGACACAGTATTATTTCCTAAAAGCTCCTGTACCAGGGCGTAATTATAGGTCACATTTGAACGAATAGTGTCATTTCTTAGAGAGTCCTTTTCATCATAGGCAGACCAGGCATAAGGTAAGGCTTCCTCATATTTCTTATCTTCAATTAAAACTATAGAAAGATTATATTTAGTTAGAGTCTGCTCTTCTCCATCAGCAAGATTCATTAAAGCATTCTTATACATTTCTTCAGCATCTTCGAATCTGCATTCCTCAAAATAGATAGAACCAAGCTCCATAACAGGAAGAATATTTTTACTATTTATTTCTATAACCTTTTTATATGCCTCAATAGCATTTTCAGAATCCTTTAGTCGATTGTATGCTCTTGCAGTTTCAAGCCAGCCTTTTTCATATTCAGGATTGATATTAACAGCATGTAAAAATGCATCTAAAGCTGAATCTACCCTTTTAAACTTTAATTCACATAGTCCCAGGTTATACCAGCTAGGATGAAAATTATCATTCAATTCTATAGAACGCTTAAAATCTGCAATGGCCTGATTAAAATCCTTACGAAGATAGCAAACCTTACCGGAATCATAATAATATAAATAATTAAACTTATTGAACTCTATAGCACGAGCTAAAGCTTCCATAGCAAGCTCATAATTCCTTTTCTTTAATTCATCCTGAGCTACAAAATAATATGCAGCATCATTTGTTGGATCTTTTTCAAGAATCTTACGGGCATTTTTTATAGCATTCTCTAAGAGTTCTTCTTTTTCTGAATCGGATTCACTATTTGCAAAAGCATCCAGCATATTTCTTAATTCTGTATCAGCTTTCTTTTCATCAGAAGCTTCTTTTACTTTATCAGGCTCTGGATTATTTACCTCTGAAACTTTAGTTTCTTTTGTTTTATCCGGCTCTGGAACTTTAGACTCCGAAGACTCTATATTCAAAGTCTCCTTATCTGCCCCATCTCCATTCTCAGACACTGTCTCTGCAAGAAAGCTCTCTGCAGGCTCATTTTCTTCGAGCAAGTTATCTGCAGCTTCGTCCTTTAGCGACTCACTCTCCGTAGACATATCCTCAGAGACTTCTCTTTCTTCAATTTCACTTTTCAAGTCACTTTGACCATCGGCATATTCAAGCTGTCTATCTTCTAAGAAAGACTTCTCAAGGTCAGCTTCACCAGAAGTCCCACTTTTTTGTTCAGCCTCCGAATAAGGTAAATAATCCTCACCTTTTGTGCTTGCAGACAACTTACTTTTATTTTTTGAAGAACACCGCATTAAGAGAAGGATCAGTAATAAAATCACTGCAATTATTTCTATAATAATGGCTTTACGAAAAACAGATTTTTCTTTATCAGCCTTATCAGATTTTCCGAACATTAGTCCAGTTCCCCTTCCATCTCATATTCAATTAAATCATCAGCCCCGGAAGAAACATTATTTACATCAGTTTTTTGAAGAGAATTAGCAAGATCATCAAGACGTTTTTTTCGCAGGGCTTCTTCGTCCTCTTTAGAAAGGCTTCCATTTTTTTCTGCCTCTAATCTGGCCTGCTCCATTAAATATTCCTTACGTCTTTTATATTCTTCGACCCCCTGAGCATCCAGACTCTTCAATAATTCTCTTTCCTTTTCGTCAATAGATTCCCAGAAAGCCTTATCATCCTCTCCATCAAAATCAACCGGCTCTTCAACTCTAACGCCATCAACTTTTTCCCATTCAGGAAGAGAGACCTTCTCTTCTTCAACATTTTCTTCTTCAAGGCTTGCAGAAACTTTTTCAGCGTCAATTTGCTCCCAATTTGCACCTCTTTTTTGGTACTGACTTTCTTCCAGGTCAAAATCAACCCTTTCCCATTCAGCCCCATCAGGTCCGTAATAAGTTTCTTCAGGTCTTCCGTCTATTTGCTCCCAGCGAGCCCTTTCACGTTCACGCTCAAGTCTTTCTTCCTCTGCCCTACGGGCAATTTCTTCATCAATAGCTGCAATTAATTGCCGAATCTGTTCACTCTGAGCGTTATCAGGATTCTTTTCCAGAAATTGTGCATAATCACTTCTTGAAGATTTTAGTTTATTTCCCATTAACAGGCTGTTTGCACGATTTAAAAGTGCCTCATAAAAATCATTTTCAACCTGCAGAGCTCTGGAATAACATTCCACAGCCGAATTATATTCTTTTAATGCAAAATAACTATTTCCCTGATTAAAAGATAAGATTTTTAAATTACCGGGCTGGACATCAATTCCTCTTTGAAAAGCTTTTATAGATTTTTCATATTCCCCCAACTGATAATAGGATAAACCCAAAAAGTTATAGGAATTTTCCGAAACTATACCATTTGAAATTTCATTTTCCAGAACTTGAACTGCATCTGCCGGATTATTTTCCTTAAATAATTTTTCTCCCTGGCTTTGTGCAAATATTCCATTCAGCAAAAACAAAGCACATGAAATTACTGCAAGATATTTTCTTATCATCAAAAATGCCTCTTCTCGTTTGACACTATTAAATAAATTTACTACTCTATATTATCGAAGTGAATAAGGATAGACTTAACACGGAGCAAAATCAATGGTCGTAATTATTCTAATTGCTTTATTGGCCGGCGTTATTGCCGGTTTAGGTTTTGTAGTTTTCAAAACTATAATGTCTCCAAAAAAGCTTGATGCAGTTCCTCGCCTCATAAAACAGGGAAAAACCCCAAATGCCATAAAAATTACAAAGCAGATTATCAGTAAAGATCCTAAAAATTATATGGCTCACTATTATTTGGGTAAAGCTTATCTTAAAGAAAATAGAAAAGAACTTGCAATTATTGAATACAAAACAGTTGACGAAAATGCCTTATTCGGAGAAGGCATTGATGAAGCAGCCTTCAGAACAGAATACGCAGCCCTTCTTCTTAAATGTAATCAGCAAAATGAAGCCCTTAAAAACTTTCTTTTGCTTACAAAACAAAATCCGAATTCAGCAGATAACTTTTTCCAGGTTGGTCTTATTTACGAACAGCAGGGACGCTACGATTTAGCCCTTGGCTTTATGCAGAAGGCCGCTTTGCTCGACAAAAAGAACGCAAAGGCTCATGCAGAAATTGGTTTCATGTGTTATAGAACAAAAAAATTAGTTGAAGCCAAAAAAGAAATTGATTTAGCAATTAAATTAAATCCGGAAAATTATACATCCTACTATTATCTTGGAAAAATCTTGAAGGATTCTAAAGATTTAGCAGGAGCAATTAAAGCTTTTGAAAAAGCTCAGCGCGCCCAGGATGTAAAGCAAAAGGCAATTATTGAGCACGGTTCCTGCTTTATGCTGGCAAACCGCTATGATAATGCAATTATGGATTTCCAGAGAGCCGTAGATTTGGATAAAGAAAATGCAAATCAGGAAACTCTTTTTGCCCGCTATTTTCTGGCTGCCTGCTACGAAAAGATGCACAAAATTGATAAGGCAATAGAACAGTGGGAATCTATTCACAAAAAGAATAAAGCCTTCCGTGATGTTGCAGGAAAACTTACAGAATACAAAGACCTGCAGGCAAACGACTTCTTAAAAGACTATCTTACAAGTGCAAATGATGAATTTGTAGAAATATGTAAAAATGCAACCGAAAAAGGCTTAGGATTGAAAATCCTTTCTTGTGATGCAAAAAAGTGGGGCTGTGAAATTACAGGTATAAATCAGGGTGATGAATCCTGGATGAATGTAAAAAAACAGGTTATGCTTATCCGCTTTTATAGAAATCCGGATCCAATTGACGAACCAGCAATTCACGAAACTCTTGACGCAATGAAATCTATAGGAAGTGTAAAATCCTTTATTTTCTCAAGTTCAGATTACAGCGTTGCAGCAAAAAGATATTCAGAAAATCGTCCTGTTGAACTTGTAGAAAAACAAAAGTTGGAAGCAGTTCTTTCAAAAGCTGGTGCATAATGAAAATCCTCTGTGTTTCCGACTATGTAGATCCTTTAATTTACAATCAGAATGTAAAAGAAGTTTTCCCAGACATAGACTTAATTTTATGTGCCGGCGATCTTCCCATGGATTACGTTGATTTTATCGTTACAGTTTTTAACAAGCCGACCTATTTTATATTCGGAAACCACAATCTAAAAGAATTTCATTATTATCATCCCGAATCAAGATTTTTCTCTACAAAAGGCACAGATTCTTTATCAGAAACTTCACATGGACACGGAGCCGCATATTTAGGCTTCACCAGTGTTGTTGATGAACGCTTTATTATTACAGATCCCGACACAGGAAAAAAACGACCTCTTTTAATTGCGGGAACCTCTGGATCCTTAAAATACAACAAAGGCTTATGTCAGTATACGGACTTTCAGATGAAACTAAAGCTTCTACTGATGGCTCCAAAACTGATTAGAAATAAATTAAAGTATGGTAAGTATCTTGATATTTTCATGACACATGCCTCTCCCCGACATATCCACGACCATGAAGACCCATGTCATAAAGGCTTTGAATGCTACAATTGGTTTCTTCAAAAATTTAAACCAAGTTATATGGTTCACGGTCATATTCATCTATATGATATGAGAGAAGAACGCATTGGAAAATATTATGATACAACAATCGTCAATGCTTATGCACACTGTGTAATAAACTATCCGCCAGACGATGAAGAAAAATAATTGATATGAGGATTTATTAATGAATATAGCAAGTGCACAGACCGAAGAAGATTTTAATAAAGCCCGAAATAAAGCTTTTATAAATGAAATACAGCATCTACTATCTCCAGAAGAAGCATCTCTTATATCTTTGAATGATGTAAAACAGATGGTAAAACCTATAAATGAAACTTATGTTGGAATGAAGGTTATACCAATAGACAAAATAGTAGGAAGCGAAGGCCGTTATAAGGATTTTGATAATAGATTTTTCCCAAAAAGCTCACATCTGAAAAACCGTTGGGAACATGTTGATGAAGCTGCCATAAAATCCATAGACCTTCCTCCTATTAAGGTTTATGAAATTTCTGGACTCTACTTTGTAAGAGACGGTAACCATAGAGTTTCTGTAGCAAAGGCACGAGGAACAGAATTTATAGATGCCGAGGTCGTATCTCTGCAAAGTGAAATCGTATTAAAACGCCCTAATAATCTTAATGATATAATAAAGCAGATTATCAGCTATGAAAAACGCGTTTTCTACAGTGAAACAGGCTTTGGAGATATCACAGACTACTGGTGTCTTGATTTTTCACGTCCTGGACGTTATGACGTAATCTATAATCATATTCTTACTCATAAGTATTACATGAACCAGAAGCTTGAAGAAGAAGTTTCCTTAGAAGATGCAATACTTTCCTGGTTTAACAAGGTATATATGCCTCTAGCCTATTCTATAACAAAGAAACACATGTTAAACTCATTTCCTCATAGAACTATTGGTGATTTATATGTCTGGATTGTTCGTTATTGGGATGATCTAAAGCATAAATTTGGAAATGAAGTTTCTATAGATACAGCCGTAGTCGATTTTAAAAAGAAATATAAAATCTCCCTGGCAAAACGCATAATGAACAGAATAAAATGCATTCTGCTAAGGAAAGCAATAGATTCTCTAACAGCAGAGTCTCCGGAATCTCCACCAGATCCTCAGAAGCTATAATTCATTTGCTTTTTAAAACTTGACGACTAAAAACATCAATGCTACAATATAGAGTAAGACTAGTTTAGGTTCTATAACCTTCTTTACGGGAGTATATTGTGACAACAACAATAGATTCATTTGTAAGCTTGCCACTGCTGATTTCTGCAGGAGTAGCAGCTCTGGTGATTATATTTTTACTGCTGATTAAACTTAGAAAAAAAGCAAGAATCAGCTACATATTTTTCGTAGTTGCAGCAATCATTATCGTTGGCTCACTTTATTGTTACTACACCGAATATTACATTTACTATGTATTTGCAATAATTCTTGCGCAAGCCATTGTTCTTCCATACTTAATTGTCAAATTATTTGATAATCCTCAAAAACGCGAAGAAAAGAAAGCTGCCAAAAAGGCTGCTGAAATTGCCGCAAGCAGAGATGCAGACATGGTTAGCAAGCAGGTTGTTGCAGAAATTGAAGAAAAGCATCAGCGTCTGCTGGATGTAAACAAAGACCTTATTTCTAAGCTGTCATCATTCTTCTCAAGTGATAACAGTATGGAAAATTATCTTGAATATTGTAATGATTTAATTGCCCAGAGAATCTCTGCAGATGGTTGCGTAATTCTTATGGCAGATGATTATGATAATACACTTGCTGTAAAATCATTTAAGGGTTCTTTCCCTCCTCCATATAAATTACCAGATGACCTTCCTCATAAGCCAATTCGAGTAGAAACAAACCTCCGTTTTGCTCAGTTCCAGCTTGAAGGTAATATTTTTGGAGAAATTTTCAGCAGCGCAGAACCTGCATTTATTCCAGATTCTGTACGTGATCCTCGTGTTTATCAGAACGGACCTGAAGAATTCCTCCGCTGTGGTGGATATCTTTTTGCACCAATTAAACAGCCAGAAGGTGTTGTAGGTCTTATTGCCCTTTCCCGCCTTCCAGATAAAGAAAAGTTTACTAAACAGGACTTTGATACTCTTGTTATTCTTGCAGATGCTATTTCTACAACAATGAAACCTCTTTACAGTTTCCTTGCTTATGCAGAACACACAGAATTGAACAAGGGTGGTAGCATTGCTTCTAAGTATCAGAAGGATCTTTTACCAGCAAAGCTTCCAGTTATACCAGGAATTACAATCGGATGTTTTACAAATCCTATGGAAAATGTATGTGGCGACTATTACGACATCATCGTTTCAAGAAAGGATCGTATTTCATTCATTATGACAGACGTTGCAGGAAAAGGAATGAACTCTTTGATCGTTATGATTATGATTAGAGCTATTCTTAGACTTGCAGTAAATACAGCTCAGTCAGCTTCAACTATTATGTCTTGGGCAAATAGAGGAATCTGTATTGAAACATCAAAGATTGACCACTTTGCGAGTGTTGCCCTCATTAATTATGATGCAACAAATAAAGAAGTTGATATTTCAACTTGTGGAAACAATCCTGTATTTATTTACAAAGCTGCCGATAAAACTATAAAGCAGATTTCTGAACCGACAGAACCTATGGGTGTCGCTAAAGAAACTGAATATAAAAATCAGGTATTCAAGTTAGAAAGCGGAGACATTGTAGCAACATGTACCGACGGACTTATTGAATCTCTGAATGAAAATGGAGTACAATACTCCGTTGAAAATCTAAAGAAAGCAATTGTTAAAAATTGCAATGCAAATGCCAAAGATATTACAAATCGTGTAAAAGACGATTTAAGGAAATATTGCAGCACTGCACAGCAATACGATGACCAAAGCCTTCTGGTTATCAAAATTCAATAGGAAAGGAGCTTCTTTATGGAACTTAAAATACGTAAAAATGGTGATGTTTACATCATTGACGTAACAGGAGAAATGGATCTTTACAATTCATACAAACTCAAGGAACTTGTTATGAAGATGCTTGAAAAGAACGTAAAGAATTTCGTTATCAATCTTGAACAGGTAGACTACATCGACTCGTCTGGAATTGGTGCACTTATCTACATTTGTTCAACTATTAAAAAGATGAATTTAAATCTTGCCATCGCAAATATTCATGGTTCAGTTAAGAAGGTAATTGAACTTACAAAGCTTATGGGCTACTTCCCAATTGCAAACAGCATTGAAGAAGCTCTGCTGATGGTAAAAGAATAAACATCTTCAATAATTAATTAAAAAAAGTTGAGTATTAGGAGGAATTATGGTTCAGGAATTTAAAGAACTGAGATCGGATGAGAACGACCCATTATTTGATAAAACTAATATGTTAAAGAAGGAATTCCCTTCAGATTTCAGGCAGATTCGTTATTTTACACTGCTGATTGTACAGTCAGCTCCAACTGAAATTAAGGAATTGAATCTTCTTGAACAGCAAATTAGTGAAGTTATTAAGAATGCCGTAAAGCACGGTAACCACTGTGATATCAACAAAAAAGTAACTGTATGGTATTCTTTCAGTGCAACACACGCTCACATTATCGTTCAGGATGAAGGCGAAGGTTTCCAGGATTTGGAAAAATGGAACGAATTTAACAAGAAGCGTCTCGAATGTTTGCACAATAATGATTTCATGGCACTTTCTGAATATGTATCATTCCGTACAAAGGAATCTGATAGCCAGGATGGTGGTAACGCACTTTTTGCTGCACTTGAATATTGGAATGGTGGATTTGTATATAACGGAAAACGAAATGCTGTTGCCATGCTCAAGAAATATCAGTCAAAGATTCATGGAGTTTCACAAGACGGTGAATAATTTAGTTTATCAAGACTAAAAATAAAAAAGACTTCAGTTATATAACTGAAGTCTTTTTTTTTGGAGATGGGGGGAATTGAACCCCCGTCCGAAAAAGTAAACCAGGCACATCTACAAGTTTAGTCATGCGAGGTGGTTGTCGGGAGTCGGTAGCAGCATGACAAGCGTCGCCTCCGTATTCTGATTAAAAAGTCCCGATTACAGACCAGAAACAGTAATCAGCAAGTCCCGATAAGGTAAAAGAACGTTATCCAACGCGGAACAGGGCCAGATAGGTTCCTGCCCAAGCTACTTACGCAGCGAGAGCTTCTGCTTCGAAGTAAGCTTCATCAGCTTCTTCTTCTTTTCTTGCGAAAATTGCAGTTATTTTTTTGTCAGTTTAGAGGACCTTCACCCTCACCTGCAGTACAAGATTTCCCAATTCCGTCGAAACCGGGACATCCCCAAATGCTCTTATTAATATAATAATGAAAAACTCTTTCGTCAAGAAAAAATTAGAAAATCTTAGAGAATGGAATTGTATAAATACTTCCGCAATTTTCACATTTAATTTCTAACGGTTTATCAGATTCCTTTTGCATTTCAAGCAGTTGTTTTTTAGGAAGATTCTTTACATAGTTAATAAAATTTTCTTCAGAACAAGGACAATCATATCTGATATCTCGTTTAAGTGTGATTGTAGGCTTAAATTCCCTGAAAAGTCCTAAAATAATATCTTCAGAATCAACTTCTTTTTCACTATAAAGAAGCCCCAGACTTGGACAAGCTTTCACAGCGTTTTCTACTTTTCTTAAGATAATTTTATCTTCTTCGCTTTCTTCTACATGGCTGTCAATTTGTGAACCTAAGCGACCATTTCCGCCAGTCTGAGGCATAACCTGCAAATAAAAAGCGGCAGCCCCTATAACTCTTCCCTTTTTATCAAACTGAATACTGGAATTAAAGGCTGTATTTATCTGTTCAGACTGGGCAAAATAAGAGGCAAAATCCTGAGCAATATTATTGCCTTCAACAGCAACTGTGGAATTTTGTGGATACTTATCATCTTTATGAATTCTAGAAAATGTCAAATTCCCCTGCCCCAGGAAGGGTTTTAAATCCCAATTTTCAAGAGCATTATCAAGCTGTATGTGAGGATTAAATAAATAACCGCGTACATAGCCTGTCGAATCTGCTTCAACTGAAAAACCTGCAGCACTTCCCGGCCCTTCAAACTTAATTGCAGTATGCTCCATATCCTTCATCATAGGAATAGTCAGAGCTGCACATAAGGATGCCTGGCCCAAAATATAGGTTTCAAGAATACCAAGCTTATGCTGGGCCCTTAACTGATTTACAAAGCGACTTCCATGAAATAAAGCACCACGTATGCGGCCATCTGCCATTGTAAATATTCTTAATTTATCCTCTTCAAGAGAATCAAGATGAGCACAAAGCTCCTTGTCAGTAATTTCAGCCTTAATCATAATTTTTAATATAATAAATATTAAGCGTAAAGTAAAGTTTAAGAATTACTGTATTTTAATCTATCCAAGAAATAAAAAATGCGTTATAATTATTTAATTATTTTTTTAATAGGAAAAGAGGTATTAAAAATGGCTAACGACGAGAAATTACAGACTGTAAGACACAGTTGTGCTCACGTTATGGCAGAAGCGGTTCTGAAACTTTATCCAGGAACAAAAATTGCAATCGGTCCTGCCATTGACAATGGATTTTATTATGATTTTGACTTTCCACAGGGAACCAAGTTCACCGAAACCGATTTTCCAACCGTAGAAAAAGAAATGCGCCGCATTTTAAGTGGTAATCATGAATTTGTTAGAAAAGAAATCTC
>JAIKYB010000125.1 GCA_024683675.1 Treponema sp. | reverse complement strand
TTTGAAGGCTTTTGTATAGACCACCGTAATGGTGATGCTTTATTCCTTATTCCGGCATTAGATATGCAGGCAACAATTAAAAATGCGGGGGATGTGGCTCTAAATGCCCGTGCCAGCTTAAAGCCCGGAAAAATTGATATTGTAGAACAAACAGTCGTATTTTCTATGATTTTAGAAAGTTAATGACTAAGACCTTGTAATTCACTATACTTTGGGCAAGAGGTAAAAATGATTGTAATGAAATTCGGCGGCTCTTCAGTCGCAAATGCTGAAAGAATTAAGCACGTTGCTTCTATTATTCGTGCTTATCAGGAAAAACGTCCTGCAGTTGTTTTGTCTGCAATGGGCGATACTACCGACCATCTTCTTGAAGCAGCCGATAAAGCTGTAGAAGGAATTGTTGATGTGGCAGGAGTTGCAAAACTTCATGAGGACACAGCTGCCGAACTTGGAATTAATATAGATACCATCCGTGCACTTTTGGATGAATTAAAACAGCTTCTTACCGGTATTTCTATGCTTAAGGAAGTTAGTAAACGCTCCCGTGATTATCTTGTTTCTTTTGGTGAGCGAATGTCTGTGCGCATGATGGCTGCCTATCTTGAAAACGAAGGAATCCCTGCTCAGTTCTACGATGCCTGGGATGTAGGTTTTAAGTCAGATTCTAATTACATGTCTGCCGAACTGCTTGATGAGGTTTGGGAAACAATTCCGGCCTGCCTTAATGCTTATAAGAATGGAATGGATAAGCGTATTCCTATTGTAACCGGCTTTATTGCAAAGGATGCAAAGGGTAATATTACAACTCTTGGCCGTGGAGGAAGCGACCTTACTGCAACAATGATTGGTGCTGCCATGCATGCTGAAGAGGTTCAGACCTGGAAGGATGTAGATGGTATTATGACTACAGATCCTCGCGTTGTAAAGGAAGCAAAGCCTGTTCCTGAAGTTACTTATGAAGAAGCTCAGGAGCTTGCCATGTTTGGTGCTCAGGTGCTTCATCCACGTTCTATGGTTCCTGTTCGTAAAACCGGAACTCCTGTTCGCGTAAAGAATTCTTATAATATTACAAGCCCTGGTTCAATCATCGTAGAAAAGCATACAGGAAAGGTTCCTCCGGTTTGTGCCATTACAACTGTAAAGCATATCACTCTTATTGATATTGTAAGTTCACGTATGTTGGGGGCTGCCGGCTTCCTGGCTCATATCTTTAATAACTTCCTTAAATGGAATATCAGTATTGATGTAATTGCAACCTCAGAGGTTTCAGTTTCACTTACAGTAAATACAAAGGCTGATTTATCTGGTCTTGTAAAGGATTTGGAGCAGGCCAGTGAAGTAACTGTAAGAGGTGGAAAGTCAATCGTAACAATTATTTGTGATGCCGCTCATTCTTCTGCAATTCTTGCCAGTGGTTTTGATGCTCTTGCTGATGAAGGAATTAACGTTCAGATGATTTCTCAGGGTGCCAGCAAGGTAAATATTTCTATGATTGTTGATGATGAAGAAGCTGAGCGAACAGTTCAGATTTTGCACAGTGCATATTTTAGTTAATATGCAAGGCCGCTGACATTTGGCCTTTAATAGCTAAAGGAGTTTTTTATGAAAATAGCACTTGTTGGATACGGAAAGATGGGACACATGATCGAGCAGTCCGCAAAGAGAGCAGGGCACGAAGTTGTGGCCACAATAGATGTAATTGCAGAGGATGCTTCTGTAAAGGTTGCTGCTGGTGATGGTGCTGCTGTCGCCAGAGCTGTAAAATCCAGTGGGGCAGAGGGAATTATTGAATTTTCTCATCCTACTGCTGTTATGGGAAACATTAAGGCCTTGCTTCCTTTAGCACTTCCTCTTGTTGTTGGAACAACAGGTTGGAATGACAAAAAGGATGAGGTTGCCGCTCTGGCAAAGGATGTTGGCGGTGCAATTATGACTGCTGCAAACTTTTCAATCGGCGTAAATATGTTCTATAAAATTGTAGAAGAAGCCGCAAAAATTATGTCTGAATATTCTATGTATGATGTAGCAACCTGGGAAGCTCATCATAATCAGAAGGCTGACAGTCCAAGTGGAACTGCTCTTGAGGTTGCCCGAAGAATCATGCTGGGAAATCCTACAAAAACAGAAATTGTAACAGATGCCTTCCATGAGCGTCCAAAGGCAAATCAGCTTCATGTAAGCTCTACCCGCTGCGGAAATATTCCGGGAACTCACAAGGTTTTCTTTGATGGAACTGCAGATACTATTGAGCTTACCCATACAGCCCGCAGCCGTGAAGGCTTTGCAGACGGCGCTGTTGCTGCTCTTGAAAAGCTTTCTTCTGGCCTGAAAAGTGGTCGTCTTGTAAAGGGCAAGCTTTTTGACTGGGATGATTTGTTTTAATTTTTAGTAAAACATTATAATGCAGGAGACTGCAATCATAAGCTGGGATGCTGTAAGTGCAATAGCGCGGATCAGCATCCCATGTTTTAAATGGAGCCTTTTAATATCAAAAAAGTTAAAAATTAAAAGCAGCATTGTAAAAAAGCTTCCTATAAAGAAGAGAATTGAAGCTGCGTTATGCCTGTAAATCATAGAAATAAAAGCAAAAGCATTTAAAAGCTCTGATACAGCCATAAATAAAGTAATGTATATATAACCCGCCAGACTCTTTTTTTCTGAAAAGATGTGAGCCGCGAGAAGAATCAAAAGATAGAGAATTACAAGTAAAATAATAGCCCACTGAGGCAGTCTATATATATAGAAGATTGTCTGAAATAATCTGCACCAGGTTAAAAGCCCAATAAAAAATAAAAGGTAGGCTGCTGAAGTAATGTTTTTATTCGTAGAAAAAACAAATATACAAAAGGAAATTGCAATTATAGAAAGAGCAACTATTGTGAAAACAATTGTGTGATAGGAATCTGGAAGTGCATTTTGTAAAAGAAAAGGCGGGTGAATAAAAACCAGTGCGGGTAAAAGGGCACAGCAAATCTTTTCCATTAATTCAAATTTTTTTATAAGCGAAAAAACAAGAAGGCCAATATCTACTACTAAAAGTCCGATAAAAATCCAGTTCAAGATTGTCATGGGGATATTTTAGCATATTAGGATAAATCTTAAAAGCCTGAACTTTATAGTTAGTAAAAACTTACAAGATGGTTTTCTGGGGGATTTACCTCATTGAATATTCCATTTTTTTTAGTTATAATTTCAGCATTAAAATCGGGGCGGAAGTTTTCGATTTTAAATCTACTTTTTAGGAAGTTTTTATGACAATTACCGAAATGCTCGGGCAGAGCGGGCTTTTGACTCTGCTTGGTATGTGTGTCGTTTTTGGTTTCATCATCATTTTGATTTGTTGTATGAAGCTACTTCAGACTGTCGTTCATGCTTTTAAGCTTGATAAAGAGGCTCCAGCTGCTCAGGCACCTGCTGCCACTCCAGCCGCACCAAGTGCAAGTGCCGCTGCTGATAATGGGGCTGTTGTTGCAGCCATCGCCGCTGCCGTTCATGACAGAGCGTTGAATTCGTAAATAAGATAAGGGGATAAATATGGCTAAAGTTGGAATTACAGAACTTGCAATCCGTGATGCTCACCAGAGTCTTCACGCAACTCGTATGACTACAGCAGATATGCTGCCAATCTGTGACAAGCTTGATAAAGTTGGTTACAAGTATATAGAAGGATGGGGTGGAGCAACTTATGACTCTTGTATCCGCTTCCTGAACGAAGATCCATGGGAGCGCCTCCGCAAG
>JAIKYB010000066.1 GCA_024683675.1 Treponema sp. | reverse complement strand
ACCATCACTTCTGGCGAAGATCGTTTTATGGAATGGAAGACAAAAGACGGAAACATGGAATCCAAGGCCTTTGCAGATTTTACGACCTTCTTTGAAGGTATTTTCCAGAAAGACCGTCTCCTGGATATCATCAAAAACTTTATCTGCTTTAATAATGAGGGCGTAAACTCCTATAAAATTCTTGCCGGTTATCATCAGTATTTTGCTGTCCGTAAGGCTGTGGAACGCACAAGGCTTGCCGTAAACGGAGACGGTAAAATCGGAGTCTTCTGGCATACCCAGGGCTCTGGAAAATCTCTTTCTATGGTTTTCTATGCTCACCTTTTGCAACAGGCAATTGATTCTCCAACAATTGTCGTTATTACCGACCGTAATGATTTGGACAATCAGCTTTACGGCCAGTTTTCCAACTGTAAGGATTTCTTGCGCCAGGAGCCTATTCAGGCAGAAAGCCGGGAACATTTGAAACAGCTTCTGGAAGGACGCAAGGCAAACGGAATCATCTTTACCACAATGCAGAAGTTTGAAGAAGGAGACGGACCTTTAAGCGACAGGAAAAACATCATTGTTATGGCAGATGAAGCCCACCGAGGCCAGTACGGACTTACCGAAAAAATCAAAACCAGCCGAGACGAAGAAGGTAACCTTATTGCCCACCGTACAATCGGAACCGCCCGCATAATCCGTGACAGTCTTCCAAACGCAAGTTATATCGGTTTTACAGGAACTCCAATTTCCCGTGAAGATCGCAGCACTATCGAAGTCTTCGGTGATTACATCGATGTTTATGATATGACTCAGGCTGTTGAAGATGGAGCAACCCGCCCTGTCTATTACGAAAGCCGTGTAATCAAACTCAAACTTGATGATAAAGTCCTTGCTCAGATTGATGCAGAATACTCAGCTCTTGCCAATAATGCCGATGAAGAGGTTATTGAAAAGAGTAAACACGAGCTTGGCAAGATGGAAGAAATCCTTGGCCACGAAAAAACTATCAACTCTCTTGTTGATGATATTCTTAATCACTACGAAAATGAACGCCAGTATCTTTATACCGGAAAAGCGATGATTGTTGCCTATAGTCGTTCTATAGCAATGAAGATATTCAATCGTATTCTGGAACTGCGTCCAAACTGGGCTGGAACTACTTCGCAGGTTACTATTGATTCAAAGCAGATTACAGTTCCAGGGGATGATGCCCGTATAGCAGTCGTAATGACAGAAAGCAACAAAGACCCGGAAGAATGGCGGGCAATCATTGGAAACAAAACCCGTAAACAGGAACTTGCTACCAGATTCAAAGACAATAACAGCCCTCTTAAAATTGCCATTGTTGTTGATATGTGGCTTACAGGCTTTGATGTTCCTTCTCTTGCGACAATGTATGTCTATAAGCCAATGGAAAGCTACAACCTTATGCAGGCAATTGCCCGTGTAAACAGAGTTTTCAAAGATAAGGAAGGTGGACTTGTTGTAGATTATGTAGGAATCGCAAGTGCCTTAAAGCAAGCCATGAACGATTACACCGTCCGCGACCGCCAAAACTACGGCGAAATGGATGTAGCAAAACGGGCCTTTCCTAAGTTCCAGGAAAAACTCGAAATCTGCCGAAATCTTTTCTTCGGTTATGATTACACTCCATTTTACGAAGGCTCAGACTTACAGCGCGGTATGACAATCAGTGGGGCAGTAAACTTTATACTTGCTCCTGATAAAGAAGAACAAAAGCAGGCCTTTATAAAAGAAGCACTCATGCTCAAACAGGCACTTTCTCTTTGTTCTTCAATGGTAAAAGAACACATGCGTCTTGAAGCCGCTTTCTTTGAATCTGTCCGCGTTCTTGTGATGCGTATTTTGTATAATCCGTCTGGCAAGAAATTCTCCCTCAAAGAAATCAACGATCGAATAAACGAACTTCTCAAACAGTCAGTAAAATCCGATGGCGTTATAAATCTATTCTCTGATGTTGGAGAAAAAGTAAACTTATTTGATCCGACCTTCCTCGAAAATATCAGCAAAATGAAAGAGAAAAATCTCGCCGTAGAAATGCTCAAAAAGCTGATTGAAG
Source organism: Treponema sp. (assembly GCA_024683675.1). Lineage (GTDB taxonomy): Bacteria > Spirochaetota > Spirochaetia > Treponematales > Treponemataceae > Treponema_D. The sequence goes on along the minus strand of JAIKYB010000066.1, from coordinate 24,331 downwards.
AACAGGTAAAAGTTTACAAGCGAACAAATCTCGTAAAATCAGAAGCCTTTAGCGAACTCATTCAGCAGACTTTGAACCGCTACTTAAACGGAATGCTTACCAATGAAGAAGTAATTCAGGAACTTTTGAAACTTGCAAAAGAAATGCTCCACGCAAGCGAAGAAGGGAACAAGCTGGGTCTCACAGACGAAGAGCTTGCCTTCTACGATGCACTTACAAAACCGGAAGCTGTAAAAGATTTCTATTCCAACGAAGACCTTGTTGCCCTCACAAAGGAACTCACAGAAACTCTCCGCAAAAATAAAACAATCGACTGGCAAAAAAAAGAATCAGCCCGAGCAAAAATGCGAATGATTGTAAAGAAGCTTCTGAAGAAATACAGATATCCGCCGGAAGGTCAGGAAGATGCACTAAAAACCGTAATCAGCCAGTGCGAACTCTGGACCGACAATGTGGCAGATTATACAGACACCTATTATAGAGATGAAGATTATTCTGCTCTGGATTTGAAAGTTGCAGAGGCTAAGCCAAAATACTTATCTAACTAGGCTTCAATAAAGAAGCAATTTCTCCGCTTGTTACATTCCCCCTTTCCAAGTATACTCCTGAAAAGACTAATCACTGGCGGGTTTTTTATGCAAGAAATTGACAAGAAATTTTTTTATGGGCGCTTGCGTCAGCTGTCATTTCCTATTATTTTTCAGAGTTTAATGCTGGCTCTGGTTGCAGCCGGGGATGCCTTTATGCTGGGCCGGGTTGCTCAGGTAGAGATGACTGCCGTTTCGCTGGCAACCCAGGTGCAGTTTGTTCAGAATATGTTCCTTATGTCTCTTACAAGTGCCGGTACAATTTTGGGTGCCCAGTATTGGGGAAAGGGCGATAAAGAAACTCTGCAAAAGCTTTTTAATCTTATGCTGCGTTATTCAGGTATTGCTTCACTGATTTTCTTTGCAGCCTGTGAATTTATACCTGAAATCCTTATGAAAATTTTTGCCGGAGATGCCGAGCTTATTCAAATAGGAAGTGCCTATTTGCGAATTGCGGGCTGGTCTTATCTGCTTTCCGGAATTTCACAGTGCTACCTGGCCACTATGAAGGTAACCGACCACGTGAAGCCCTGTGCCTTTATTTCAAGCACCGCGGTAATTTTGAATATCCTTTTGAATGCCGTTTTTATTTTTGGGCTGCTAGGCGCTCCCCGCATGCAGGCTAGAGGAGCCGCTCTGGCTACAACAATTTCCCGTATAGTTGAGCTGGCCTTGTGCATTGGGATTTCTCGTGGGAAAGCTTATGTCCGGCCAGACTGGAAAGGCTTTTTCAAGGTTGGAAGACAGCTTATCCGTGATTTTAGAAAACAATGTATCCCTCTTATGGGAGGCTGCCTTTTCTGGGGAGTCGGATTCACCTCTTATACAGCAATTATGGGCCACCTTGGTGTGGATGCCGCTGCCGCAAATTCCATTACTGCCGTTGTCCGCGACCTGATTTGCTGTGCCTGCAATGGTGTTGCAAGTGCGGCAGGTATTATGGTCGGAAACGAGCTTGGAGCCGGAAAACTGGAATTGGGAAAAGCTTATGGTATAAAGCTTAAAAACATATCCTGGATTATAGGCTTTGCTTCAACAGCTCTTGTTCTTGCAGTCACACCATTGCTGCTCAAATTTGTAATTCTTACCCCAAGAGCCCAAGCTTATTTGACCGGAATGATGATTATCATGGCTGTCTATATGATTGGACGCTGCGTTAATTCTGTTGTAATAAATGGAATAATGGATGGCGGAGGAGACACCATTTTTGATATGTATTCTCTGGCAGTTTGTATGTGGGGAATAGCAATTCCTCTGGCCCTTCTTGGAGCCTTTGTATTTCATTGGCCGGTTCTGCTGGTTTATGCCTGCACCTGTCTGGATGAAGTAGGCAAGATTCCTTGGGTAATGATTCGCTTCCGCAAATATAAATGGGTACGAAATCTAACAATTGATGACAATACCGACGCCCAATGACGCCCCACAAGGCCTGTGCCGCCCTACGGCACCCACGACGCCCCAAGGCCCTCAAAAAAATGGATTATTTCCGCCGGTAAATTGTTCGCCTGTATTTAATTTCCTCTCCGCCGTTTTCGCCGACTGTCAGCTCAAAAGCGCCCGCATCAAAATCCGGGAAGAAGGTGTCGCCCTCTTCTACCACAAGGTCCACTTCGGTGATATACATTACATCAACAAGGGGAAGGGCTTCCTTATAAAGGCCATAGCCCCCGGCAATAAAAACCTCCCTGCCGGAAAACTTTTCGCAGCCGCCACTTAAGCCCGACTTGGCCAGCTCCAGAGCTTCCTTCAGGCTGCCCACAGTCATCAGGTTTTCGCCTTCAAACTTCCTGCTGCCAGACACTACAATTGTCATACGACCCGGAAGCGGCCTGCCAATTTCTTCAAAGGTCCGCCTCCCCATCACTACAATGTTTCCGGTTGTGAGCTCCTTAAACTGCTTCTGTTCGCCTTCAATCCGCCAGGGAATCTGACCACCCCTTCCAATAACATTGTTTTTGGAACGGGCTACAATTAATCCTATCATTATAATTAATATACAGACAAAAGCTTATTTATTACAGCCTGATTTTTTTCATCCCGAATGCAAGCCTTATCTCTCCAATAGAAGCTGCTGTCATTGTGAGTATCCCAGAGAACAGGCACAAAACCATGCTCCAGCAGCTTTGTAAGAACATATTCAAGACATTCAGGAGAAGTAGTGTATAAATCGCCGGTGATATTTTCAGCAGGATAGCCGGAAGTTGTTTCTCCAAGGAAAACAGGAATTCCTTTAGCAGTAAAGGCCTTATCAAGCTTAGCACACTGATTATCGATATACTTAATCCACCTTTCACCACCAATAGAGCGGGACCAGTACATAGAATTATCAACATAGTGAACCGAAACCATCAGCTTATTTTCTGCATAATCCTCCGGGATAATAAAGCTCTTGCCTGTAGTAAGGTCAATGTTAGTCCAGTAACCACTGATAATTAAAACTCTTTTTTCATTATTGCCGCCGGTAGAACGAACAGCCTTTACAAAAGTGTCATTCAGAGCGTTAGTCAACTCGTAAGCTTTATCACTGCGCATTTCTGCAAGATAACCGGTCTTAGTAAACTGCTTACCGCCAAGATATTCATTAAAGCCTTCAAAAATCAGCTTTTCAGAATAGTTATTAAAATAGGAAGCAATTTGACTCCAGATATTAGCAATAATAGTTTTACAATCTTCCAGATTATTTCTGCGGATAATAAATTCATCAAAGTGATGAATATTTACAACGGCGTACAGGTCATCCTTTAAACAGTAATCAACAATTTGGCGAACCCGGTCAAGATAATCCGGATTAATAATCCACTTGCCGTCATTTTCCATCATATTGCCCCAGAAAACCGGAATGCGCACAGTGTTAAAGCCGGCAGCCTTAATTCCATCTACCATTTCCTGAGTAATTATAGGAGAACCCCAGCAGCGCTCATAATCAGCAGGAGTATTTTTACCCAGGACCGGAATCCAGCTATAAGTAATTTTTTCGCAGTTTTTTGCCTCGTAGGCTTCCATAGTATTTCCAAGATTCAGCCCGATTTTCATATCCTTTGCAATATATTCAGCATCGTGAAAAGTGCCGTCTCCGCAAAAAGAAGTCTTATAAGCTTCCAAAAGCAGAGGCTTTTTAATATTAAGCACAGCAAGACCATTTTCCTGATATTCAATTTTACTTTTGCAGGAAGCCAGCAAGACTAGTGAAGCCATAAAAAAAAGGGGAATAAAAACAAGGGATTTAAGCAGGGGGTTACTTAGATTTTTCATTAAAAACTCCTAAAAATTACAATTTTCTACTGAAAATACTAACACTTATCAGAATGAAAAAACAAGTCTAGAAATTTATAAAACAAGATTTTATAATAAATTATGATAACTGAACTGCAACATGAGACTACTGCATCAAATACAACAGCAGCCTTTCTTAAAAAAATCCCTAAAAAACAAATATCCTTTGTAATTATACTGTTTAACATTCTTACCATTCTGGCAATATTAATAGTTTTATATGGGGCCCATTCCACTTCAGAAACCAGAAAGAGGGAAGCAGAAAATCTTGCTATAGTTTACGGTTCGCAGATAGAGCGTAACTGTGTCTTTACCTTTCAGTTAAATGGAACAATTGCTGCCCTTTTAGTAACAGACCCCCACACAGAAGAAAATTTTAATGAAATAGCACAAAAGCTTTTTCCGCATTATCCAAATGCTTCTTGCCTTCAGCTGGCACCAGACGGAATAGTAAATCAGGTTTATCCTTTAAAAGGAAACGAAGCAGCCATGGGTCATAATTTATTTGCAGATAAAAAACGAGCCGATGAAGCTATTATGACTAAGGCAAATAAGGACCTTACAATTGGCGGACCCTACCCACTTTTGCAGGGAGGAAGCGGTTTTATAGGAAGATATCCTGTTTTCAAAGATGAAAAAAAGAATGATTTCTGGGGCTTTGTAAATGTAGTTGTCCTTGTAGATAAGTTTATGCAATCCCTTGATTTTTCTGCCATAAACAGCCGGGGTTTCAATTATTCGCTTTATAGAATCAGAAGAAATGGAGAATATGTGCATATTTATGGTGATGAGCTTGATTCTGCAAAAAAGCCCTTTGTTCATCAGCTGGAAATAGCAAATACAAACTGGCAGCTGGCAATTTGGCCAAAAAGACAATGGATAGATCTTCATTATGTAATTATTTTGATTACCTTTACTTTACTTTTAATTGCGGCCTTTACAATCCTTACCCTGCAGGCCTTTAGACTGCGGCTTAGTAATACAAGGCTTATGCAGATAGCAAGTGTAGACCAGCTGACAGGACTTTATTCAAAGCAGACCGCTATTTTTACCTTGAAAAAAGAAATAGATTATGCGGCCAGAAATGGCTCTCAGGTAGCAATCTGCTTTGTAGATATGAATGGCTTTAAGAAGATTAATGATACTTACGGGCACACAGCCGGAGACGCCGCCCTTATAAAGGTTGCCAAACGACTTACAGAATCCGTGCGCCCGGAGGATATAGTTGCCCGATTTGGCGGCGATGAATTTATTATCATCCTGCGTGGAAAAAATACAGGAACAGATTATCACAACACACTCGAACGATTGAGTTCAAATCTGAATGTACCCGCTAAGATAAATAATCACACACTTGTAGATATTTCTGCCGCTATAGGACTTGCAGTTTATCCTCAAAATGGAGAAACTGTAGAAAAGCTTATACAACATGCCGACTCCGAAATGTATAACAAGAAAGCGGAAATGAAAAAATGATTCGTAATTCAGGACATGCAGATCTTCCCCTCCACAGTGGAACCGTTCCACGTTGGCTTGCCGACCGAATGATGGTTCTGGGAACACTTATAACTGAATCACTTGTAGAAAATTTTGGCCCCGATGAAGTTCTTACCCGACTAAGTGATCCTCTTTGGTTTCAGTCTCTTGGTGCCGTAATGGGAATGGACTGGCATAGCTCGGGAATTACCACCAGTGTTATGTACGCCCTGAAAAGAGGCCTGAATCCCCGGGCAAAAGAGCTTGGAATATATGTTTGTGGTGGCCGCGGAAAATATTCCCGAATGACCCCCGACGAGCTTTTAGGAATTGCCGACAAGGAAGGCCTGAACGGCGATGAGCTTGTGCGGAACAGTAAGCTTGTTGCCAAAGTAGATAACAACGCCCTTCAGGATGGCTTTCAGCTTTACCAGCACAATTTTATTTTGACCCGCAGCGGAAAATGGGCAGTTGTTCAGCAGGGAATGAACACAGCAGAAAAAAAAGCCCGTCGTTATCACTGGTGTTCTACGGATCTTCCTTCCTTTGTGGAAGAGCCTCATACCGGGGTTGTCGGCGATAATCGTGGTCCCATTTTAAATCTAACCGATACAAAGGCCCGCCAAACCCGAACAAGTATCCTTGAAATGAGCCGTGAAGAGCCTGAGCGAATGCTTAAAGAAATTGTTCAGATCGGAAAACCGGCCAGTGAAATTATTTTAATGCAAGGAGGGGAAATTATATTCTCGAACAAATCTGAAAAAACAGTCCAGCGGACTATTTTTTCAGATTTGAACGATAAATCATCCCTCGCTCCAGCCGGCAAGCCGTCTTCCGCTACCCTTTCTAACGGGGGAAAGCAAGAATTTGCTAACCCCCGTAACGCCCCCGCCCCCCAGCAGTTAGAGCTCTTTCCGGAGCTCGCCGCTCAGGCAGAAAAGGCAGCGTCCGCCCCAAAAGAAACCGAAATCCAGCTGGGGGGCCGTTCCATAATAATGCCCGCTCACCACGAAGTCCTTGCCCAGGATGTAGACCTTAAACGTCTGGGCGGAGTTCTTGCCACAGCATATAATTCCCAACCCCAGGACTTCGAATCTCTTATGCTTACTCCGGGACTTGGTCCGCGCACCTTACAGTCTCTTGCCCTCGTAAGTGAAGTTATTTACGGAACTCCAAGCCGCTTTACAGATCCGGCCCGCTTTAGCTTTGCCCACGGCGGAAAAGACGGGCACCCATTCCCGGTTCCACTAAAGGTTTACGACGAGTCAATCCGGATTTTACGGGATAGCATAGAAAAATCAAAGCTGGGCTATAAAGATAAATCGGAATGTATCAGAAGATTGCACACCGCCGCCTTGAATGTAGAAAGAAACTGTGCGCCGGAAGTAGATTTTGATGCCGCAATAGAATTTGAACGTCAGCATTCCAAAGAGTGGGATGGAAAAACTGTATGACAAGTGAGCTAAAAGAAAAAATTGCAGAATTTCCCATTTCGGAACATCTGGAAGAAATCTGCACTGCACTAAAAGATTCTCCTTCCCGCTATCTTATACTTACTGCAGAGACGGCGGCGGGAAAATCCACAGTTCTGCCTTTAGCCCTGCTGGAAAACTTTCCCGGAAAAATCATTATGACCGAACCCCGCCGCCTTGCCGTTTTAGGAGTAGCAAACCGTTTAAGCGAGCTTTCCCAGGCAGGGGAGGCAGCAGCAGACCAAATCGGCTATAAAATCCACCTGGAATCTCATATTACTAAAGACACCCGCCTGGAAGTGGTTACCGAAGCAATCCTCGTTCGCCAGCTTCAGGAAGATCCTGCTCTGGAAAACTACAAGCTGGTTATTCTGGATGAATTTCACGAGCGTTCCGTAAATACAGACCTGGCACTTGCCTTCTTAAAAGAAGCCATGCAGCTTCGTGATGATTTATTTATAGTAATTATGTCGGCAACAATAGAAACAAGCCGGCTGCAGAAATATCTTGCAGATGATTCTTCTAAGACAGCTTCTGACCGGGTTCCACTTTTGGCTATTCCGGGTCGACAGTATCCGGTAAAAATCCTTTATGAGCCGGAAAAATCCCTGCTTTCTATAATATATCAGGCAATCAGGACAGAAAAAGAAGGAAACATTTTAGTTTTTCTTCCTGGCATTTCTGACATTCGAAGAGCACAGGAAGAGCTTTTAGAAAGTGGAGATTTTGGTCCTGAAAGCGATTTTGAAATCTGCCTGCTTCATTCAAGCATTTCTCTGGAAGAACAAAAAAGGGTTTTAAAGCCTTGTGAAAAACGCCGCATAATTCTGTCATCTGCCATTGCAGAAACCTCTCTTACAGTCCCCGGCGTCACCACCGTCATAGACAGCGGCCTTTCCCGCATCAACCGCCTCGACATAAACACCGGCCTGCAAAGGCTCTGCACCGAATCCGAAAGCGAATTTTCCGCCCAACAGCGCGCAGGTCGAGCCGGTCGCCTTTGCCCTGGCACATGTTTCCGTCAGTGGGGACAAAATGACCCGCGCGTTCGGGATCTAGCTCCGGAAATCCTGCGAACCGACTTACTTCCCCTGGTCCTTGAATGCAGCGAGCGGGGCGTCTACACAGTAGACGGCATAGACTGGTTAGACCTTCCTGTCACCGCCTCCTGGCGGGCGAGCATTCAGCTGCTGGTAACTCTTGGCATGCTGCGGGCTTCTGACAGCAGGATAATGCCCCGGGGTCGCGCAGCTCTTAACCTGGGCTTGCACCCGCGGCTTGCAGGAATAGCCCTGGACTCTTTTGACTTCACTAGCTGCCGCCTTTCTGCGCATGGAAAAGAGCTGCTTCTAAAGTTCAGCAATTACGCGCATTCCAGCCCAGATTTACAAAGACGCTTTATTGCAGATTTGGAAGGACGGCTTAAGAGGGTGAAGGGGGCACTTACGGAAGGTGCCGCTCCTGCGAAGGGGGACCTTACAAAAGGGGGCCCCGCCACTGTAAGTGGCACCCCTGTAAGTGGCACCTCTGTGAATGCCGCCCTGGCAGGAGGTGCCGCCTCTCACGAAGGGGCCCTCCCCCCAAAGACCTCTTCCCTTTCAGAAAATCCTCTCCTCATTTTAAGCGGCTACCCGGACCGCCTTGCCAAAAGGCTCAGCGACCTGGGCGTGGAACCTGCGGAATATCAGTTTGCGGGTGGACGTAAAGCTCTTATGTATACCCAGAACAAAAGAGCGCCGCTCTGGCTGGTCGCTCCAGAGGTAATGACCACAGAAAAGGGCTCTGTTATCTTTGATTTTGAAGAGCTTGGCGGCGCGGAGCTGGAAGGCTACCTGGAGCAAAATGCGAACACACGTGTTAAATGCAGATTTTCGGATGGAAGAATAATAAAGACGGAAGAAAAGTGCTTTGGAGAAATAGTTTTATTCAGCAGGAAAATTAGCGCATCTGCCCAAGACCTCGCTGCAGCTTGGCTGGGCGAAATTACGGAAAAAGGTTTTGATGCTCTGCCTCTGGATCCTAAAATTGAAGGGCTTTTGCTGCGGGGAGAATTCATCTTGCAAGAGGGGTGCGCGCAGACCCTGGGACAATTGGAAGTAAAGGAAACAAGCTCTGTGAAAGAGGCACTTGCGCAAGAAGAGACCGTAAAGCAGTGGCTTTTGCCATTTCTGGCAGGTGCATCTTCCCTAAATTCAAAAATACTTTACGATGCCCTTTACTGGTATCTTGATGGTTCAGAAATAGACCGTCTTGCACCGGAAATGCTTACATTGGAAAATGGACGACGCTGTAAGGTTAAATATGAAAATCAGGGACAAATACGTCCTGTTATCGAAATCATAATCCAAAGGATTTTTGGTTCTTCTACAAATCCTCAAATCTGCGGAAAAAAGGTTCTTCTTCGTCTGCTTTCACCAGCCAGCCGTCCTCTTCAGGTTACAGATGATTTGGAGCATTTTTGGACAGGTGCCTGGGTAGAAATCTGCAAGGAAATGAAGGGACGTTATCCAAAGCACAATTGGGATTATCGACTTACAGAAAAAGAATAAAATCAGTTAAAAGAAAAGCCGATTCAGACCTGGCAAATCCGAACCGGCTTTAAGTATATATTTATTTTATAAGAGCCTATTTTATAGCTTCAGCTGCCCAGTCTTTACACTTAGCAATGTCTGTATCTTCTGGAGTAAGGTGAACCATAAGAGATTCTGCAGCAATTGAAGCACCAGAAGATTTAACTCTGTCTTCCCAGTCGCGCAACCACTGTCCGTCACCCCAATCATAAGAACCAAAGAGTGCAACTTTCTTTCCAGAAAGAGAACCTTCAATTCCAGCAAAGAAGTCTTCAACTGAATCTTCAAGAACTTCATCACCCATAGCTGGGCTTCCAAGAAGAATTACATCAGCAGAAAGAACAGCATCTTTATCAGCAGAATCTGCAGTTCCGAAAACTACTTCTGCTCCGCTTGCTGCAACTGATTCATTAATGGCATTTGCCATAGCCTCTGTATTACCTGTTGTACTTGCATAGATTACTGCAACTTTCATAAAAAACCTCACTTGTGTGACTAAGCAACAACTTCAGTCACTTTTTTATATTCTTTGATGATTTGTGGAAGTGAAAAACCTTCTTCAAACCATTGTTTGCACATCCTGCTGCAATTATTGTACATACAGCAACACATTTTAGCATTCTCTACATTTGAGTAGGCCTTCCAGTAACCGCAATACTTACAGTTTTTACCGTCATGCTTTTCAAATGCTATGACATCTGCTAGTGGATAACCCAGGAAGATTCCAACTTCATGTGGAAATCCTCCTGATTTTTCCAATCTGATAAACATCTCCTTTATCACAGCAAAACTGCCCCTTTCTACAGGATAGTCTTTACCTTTCAAGAATGCTTTTACAAGACTGTCACTTAAAATCTTTCTTATCCAGACAAAGTCGTAAACAAAAAAGAGAATAAGAGAATCAGAAACCCTGATTGTCTTTAGCAAAACGCCCTGCTTGTAAAATTCCTTTCTCCAGCTTCTAACCTTTTTGACCGAATAATTTTCTGCACTAATCGAAAACATATTTCCCGGTTTAATACCACAAAGGGTAGGTGCACTGTGCTGTACAAAAACTGAATCTAAATCAAGCATTATGTTAGTTACTCCTAACTGCGTGATGAAAACATACACGGAATTTTAAAGTTAGTCAATACTAACTTTAAAATTTTTCTAGATTTTTTTTCATTTACCAAATAAAATTAAAGTTGAGTATGTATCTTATAATTTTTATAATCCTTGTAATATTTGTATTCGTTTTGTATCTAAGATTTAGAAAGCCCCAGTCACAAGCTCTTTTAGAAGCTCAAAAAAGTGATGAAGAAAAATCTCTTGAAGAAATGAATTTTGAAAAAGAATTTTTTGAAAGATCAAAGGCTGGAGAAAGATCTCAGTTATTTATGTCTATTGCATCTCAGCAGGATTGTCTTATGCTTAGAAGTCTTTTGTATTCCGAAGGCATTCCTACTTATGTAGAAGGCGAGCATATGAATAATGTTTATGGCGGAATAACAGGAACTATGACAACAGTTGTTGCCATTAAGTTATATATTCTTTGCCAGGATTATGATAAAACTAAAGAAATAGTAGAAAATTCAAATATTACAGATTTATCTGGAATTACAATTTTTAAAAAAGAAGAGGAATTATAAAGTGGAGAGCAGACAGCCATCTAAGATGGCAAAAAAGATAGGATTTATAACAGCCATTGGCTCTTTGATATATCATATATTCATTTTCTTTGTGTTTATGGTATTAAAAGTTTATCCTATGTTTTTTTATAACATTGTAAGTATTACAGTATTTGCTGTCATTTTACTTTTAATCCCTCATAGTAAATCTATTGTTCCTTTATTTGTTATTGCCGCTGCCGAAATTATTCTTCATCAGATTCTAGCAGATTATTTTGTAGGTACCGAAACAAATTTTCACTTCTTTATTTTCATGGTAGGTATTTTGCCTTACCTCTTCTTTGATTATCGCATAAGCGTTTCTATACCGGTAACTACCATTACAACAATTATCTTTGTTTTAATGGAAAATATTCATTTTCCCGGACTTTATGAAATTTCGCCTTTATCTGTAAAATTTTTAAGATATTTAAATGTTACAATTTCTATCATAATCATTATTCTTTCTATCTTGCTTTATACCATGCAGGTTGCAAAAAGTGAAAACAAGCTTACAGGACAGAATCTGATGCTTGAAGATGAAATTAGACGGGCTTCAGTTATTCAGCAGGCCTTTCTTAAACAGGACGAAACTGAATTTGAAAAGTGGGATGTAGGATTTTTCAATAAGCCTATGGCTGGTGTTTCCGGCGACTTTTTTGATTTTTACCGTACAAATAAAAATCTGGATGGCTTTGGCATTTTTGATGTTTCAGGACACGGAATCAGCTCCGGCTTAATTACTATGCTGGTAAAAAATATTATTCATCAGGAATTTTATAATAACAGCAGACTGGAATTGTGGGAAATTCTTAATAAAATAAATGACCGAATCATTGAAGAAAAGGGCGATGTAGAAAACTATCTTACAGGTATTCTTGTCCGCTTTAATGAAACTCAGGCAGAAATGGTAATTGCCGGACATCCTGCTCCAATTATTTACAAAAAAAATAGTGATAAATGTGATTTCTTAAGTAAAACAACAGAATCTAGTGGTGCTATTGGTATTGCAAACTTCCCAACCTTCTATATTTCTCAATATGTAGATTTTGAAGTGGGAGACAGACTGCTTTTCTTCTCTGATGGTGCAACAGATATCATAAATGAAAAAAAGGAATCCTTTGGAAGAGAAAGACTTCTTGAAGCCTTTAGAGAATCTGTAAATATGAATGCGGCTTCTCAGACAGAGTATATCAAGGCTAAGCTTTCTGCCTTCCGTGGTTCTGCCATTCAAAATGATGATGTCAGTTTTATTTGTATAAATCGCTGCGGAAAATAAAATGCTTCTTATCGTTCTTGGTATTGTTTGTATTATCTATGACATTATTTTAAATATTATTAGTCCGGGAACCTTCCTGGATATTTTAACTTCTTTTTCTCACATTTGGACCGCTCTAGGGGCGCTTTTAATTTTTACCGGCCTTTACCGAAGACGTACCGGCAGCTGGTTTTGGAAGAAATGGAAGCTTTGGTTGAAACTAACAGTCGGTAGTTTACTTTGTATTGCCTTTATAATCAGTTTTATTAATCTGATTTTTATCTGGACTCCACGCCTTACAGATTTGCAGGAAGAAGGGGATTACGTAATTCTTCTTGGCGGCGGAATTGATAAAAATGGTAAGCTTCCACCTTCTGTAATGAAAAGGGTCGAAAAAACTGCGGAATATTTAAAGCTTCATGAAAATGCAGTTTGCGTAGTTACCGGCGGTACCTTAAAGTGGTTGCCTTATGCTGAAGCGCCCGAAATTAAAAGGCAGCTTGTTGCAGCGGGAATTAGTCAGGAGCGAATTCTTGTAGAAGACCAGGCTCTGGATACAATTCAAAACTTTCAGTACAGCTGTAAAATGCTTGCGGAATATAGCGGCCTTTCCCAGGAAGAAATCTTAAAAAGCCGGATTATTGTTGTTTCGAATTTTTATCATTTAAGACGGGCTGAAAGGCTTGCGGCACGAATGGGTTTTGAAAACATTTCTGGAATAGGCGCCCAGTGCGCACCTATTCAGATTCCTATGTCTTATGTAAGGGAAATTTGTGCCTATGTAAAGCTAAACCTGCGGATTTTACTTACGGGGCAGCCCCGGCACCTTCTGGCCAAGGCTTAATTGTTGTAGATAATACTAAGGACGCTGAAGATTACCAGGGAAATTATAATTTGGAAGCTAAGGTAACCTGACGTAAATTCCATTGCCTTCTTTTCGGTTGCATACATGGAAAGCAGGAATGAGGTTGGTACAAAGAAGTATACAAGCAGGGCGAACTTGAAAGGTCTGGTCAGGCCTACGGTGTGGGCTATAACCAACAGTACCAGGACACAGAGGATTAGCTGAAGAGCGTAGCGGAAGGCTGCCAGCTTGAAACCTTTTTTTAGGACAGAAAGATCAAAAACAAGGCCTGAACCAATGCAGATTAAAATCATTGGAGAAAGAGGCTGAATAAAGAAGTTTGTCACCTTTGTGTAAAGGCTTGCATATTTTGAAGCGTCAATTTTTTCTCCCAGGTGGAAGGCGGCTCCAATAAAACCAAGGGCCGTTGCAATAATCATAGGACTTGTGATGATTGAAATTACAGTTTCTTTTCCTGTCATTTTCTGACCGGCAAGCAGCTTGAGTCCGGTTGCCATTATAGTAAAGCAGAAAATTCCGCTAAAAATATCCATGGAAACAATGTTGAACATAGCTTCACTTTTCTGACCAACCAGAATAGAAATAAGGGCCCAGCCAAAAAGTCCGCCTTCGTAGGTTGTAGTTGCGTAAGGTACATAGCCATTTATATCTGAATCAAAAAAGCGTTTTAAAGGAAAACCTGCCGCAAAGCCAATAGCTAAAATTGCAATTTCAAGAGCAATCAGGATGATAGAGTCGGAAGAAAAGGAGCCGTGGATAAGGGTGTCAAAGGCCATAACAGGAAGTAAAACATTTGTAGAAAGTGCTTTTATACTGTGAATTCCTTCCTCTGATACAACTTTTTTTGCACTAAGGAATTTACCAAGTGCAATCATCAAAAATACAGGGAGGATTGTTTCTAGAATTGTCATTTTGAATCTCTTTTAATCAGTTTAATTTGCGGTAAAAATAGTTCCTGGAAGCTTACCTTCATAAAGGTTTTCCAGAGCACGCTCATGACTTCCATTTGCAAGCAGGAGATTTATTCCGTATTCAGTAACCTTTTCAGCAGCCTGAATCTTTGTTTCAATTCCGCCGGTTCCAAAAGCATTTGTTTCGCCAATTGTAATTGATTTGCGAAGCTCTGCAATAGAATCTACCCTTTCAATCAGTTTTGCATTTTTATTTGTTTTAGGATTGTCTGTGTAAATACCATCAATATCACTAAAAAGAATAAGTAAATCAGCTGACCATAAAATTGAAGTAAGGGCTGAAAGATTGTCGTTATCACCAATTTTGTCTTCTTCAAAGGAAACACTGTCGTTTTCGTTTATGATAGGTACAACCCCTTCATCAACAAGAGTAAAAAGAGTGTTTCTGATATTCAGAGTATGCATGTTGTTTTCAAAATCTTCTTTGGTAAAAAGCAGCTGTCCTATATGAAGATTTTGTGCGGCGAAGGCCTTTCTCCACTGGTGCATCAATTCTACCTGACCAATAGCACAGAGGGCCTGGCGGTAGTGAACGTCCTTTTTGCGGGCCCATTCTTTGGTTGTGGAAACGCCGGCAACCTGGGCACCGGAAGAAACAACAACAATTTCTTTTCCGAGCTTAATCAGGTTAGCACACTGCTGGGCAAAACTAGCCATAAAATCTGTATTTTGAGTTCCATCTTCCTTAGAGAGGGTGTTGGAACCAATTTTAATTACAATTTTTCTTGCAGATTTAAAAATCTCTGAAATATCTTCGTTCATGATTTTGCATTATAGAAAATAATTACAACTTTGTCAGTTGCTTTTTTTTTCTGATTATCTTACCTGTCCTTCACCGTCAATAAGGTATTTTGTTGTTGTGAGGGCTTTTATTCCCATTGGTCCGCGGGCATGAAGCTTTTGGGTACTGATTCCGAGCTCTGCGCCAAAACCAAATTCACCACCGTCTGTAAAGCGGGTGCTGGCATTTACGTAAACACAGGAAGCATCAATCTTGCTCTGGAAAAGTCTGGCATTTGCACGGCTTTCTGTAATTATGCTTTCGCTGTGTTTTGTATTATGAGAATTGATGTAAGAAATTGCTTCATCAATAGATTCTACAGTTTTTATGCAGCATTCGTAGTCTAAGTATTCGTTTCCAAAGTCGTCTTCTGTTGCTTCAATGGCATTTTTAAGGTAAGGCATAGCATCCTTGTCAGCATGAAGCTTTACCCGGCCCGCAAACTTTTCTTCCAGCATAGGCAAGAACTCCGCAGCCACCTTTTTATTTACCACAATGCACTCAATCGCGTTGCAAACACTAGGCCTCTGAATCTTTGCATTTTCAGCAACGCGACAGGCCATCTCCAAATCAGCCTGACTATCCACATAGAGGTGGCAGACACCACTTCCAGTTTCAATAACCGGAACGCGGGCATTGGAAACTACATTTTGAATGAGCTTCTTGCCACCGCGTGGTAGAACTACATCTATAAGGCCAACAGCATTAAGAATCTGGTTTACATCTTCATGACTGTGTCCATCTACTTCAACAAGTTCAATAGCTTCAGGAACTCCTGAACCCTGCAGTTCTGCTTGCGAAAGTGCCTCTTTTACAACGCGGACAATTTCTTTGTTAGAATTATATGCCGAAGAAGAACCTCTCAGCAAAATAGAATTTCCACTCTTGTAGGCCAGACAGAAGGCATCAACAGTAACGTTAGGGCGGCTTTCATAAATTATTGCAACAACTCCAAGTGGAACTCTAACCTGACGGATATTCATTCCATTTGGGGTTTTCCAACCGGCAATCTCTTCACCAACTGGGTCTGTCTGGGCAATAACAATGCGCAGACTTTCAATAATTCCGTCTATGCGTTTATCGTTCAGGGTAAGACGGTCTATAAGAGATTCGGACATTCCGGAAGAACGGCCATTTTCAATATCAATTTGATTTGCTTTAAGAATGGAAGCGCGGTTTTTATCCAGCGCATTTGCGACAGCAGTAAGTGCTGCATTTTTTGTAGTTGCGTTCTGCAATGCAAGTTTTTGGCTGCCTGCACGCAGATTTTTACAGATTGATTGTAAGTCCATAGCAGACTCCGAAATGCAAGAGATTAGTAGTTTGCAAGGAAGTACATACCAATCATCATGGCAAGACGGCATTTGTCTTCTGACCAGTCAGCTTCTTTTGGAAGATTTGAAATGTACCACCAGAAAATACCAAATTCAGGGTCAATTCTCAAAGAGTATTCAGCAAAATCTTCAGAAACAGGATCCTGTCCGAACATAAGGAATACAGCCTGATTTATAATCTGAAGGAAAGCCTTGTAATCTGCCTTCCAGGTATTTTTTGTAAGGAATTCATTCAACTGATAAAGAAGCTGGTCTTTTAATGCAATGTCTGATTTTTCAACCCAGGTTTTTTGAATTAAAAGGGTAAGGTTATTTTTAAAACTAGAAACAAGTTTCTTTGCTCCTGCTTCATCTGTTTTTGAAAATCCTTCTTGAGCACCGTATGCTTGAGCAATTATATCTGCAGAAGCTTCATAATCAGAAGTCTTTTCAAGAAAGGCAGGTAGTGCATTAATGGTGTTTGAATCTAAAAAATCAGAAAGAATATCAGCCTGTTTTGTCATAAGAGTGATATTATAGTTTTTAACAAAAAGTTTCAATCATCATAAAATTGTAGTAAGACTACCATAAAAAAATCTAAAAAGTTATAATAAAGTGATGGCAAAAAATATAAATCTGACTGCCGAAGAGCAGTATGACAAAATGATAAATACGCCGGTTTCTCGTCTTATTGCGGGTCTGGCGGTTCCAACAGTAATTTCCATGCTGGTTACTTCTATTTATAACATGGCTGATACTTTTTTTGTTTCTCATATCAGCATGGAAGCAAGTGCAGCTGTTGGTATTGTTTTCCCTATCATGTCTATTATTCAGGCCTGTGGTTTTACTTTGGGAATGGGCTCTGGAAGTCTTGTTTCAATCAGGTTGGGACAGAAAAGAAATCAGGAAGCTAACGTAATTGCCTCTACTGCTTTTTTTGCAGCTTTGGGAGTTGGCCTTTTAATCACAATTTTTGGTAATCTTTTTGCCCGCCAGTTTTTGAGTCTGGTTGGTGCTTCTTCCGCTGTATTACCCTATGCCAGCTCTTATGCCCGCTATATTTTCTGGGGCGCTCCTTTTATGTGTGCCTCCTTTGTTTTGAATAACGTCTTGCGCTCGGAAGGTAAAGCCTTCTTTTCTATGATAGCCCTGACTTCGGGAGGCATCTTAAATATCCTCTTAGACCCTATCTTTATTTTTGCTCTGGACTTAGGGATTAGTGGAGCTGCAATTGCAACTTTAGTCAGTCAGTTACTTTCCTTTACAATTCTTCTAAGCTGGTTCTTAAGGCGTAAAGCTGTATGTCATATGAGCATTAAAAACTTTACTCTTAAAGATAAGGTTTTGGCTAAGGTGGCCTGGACTGGTATTCCTTCTTTGGCAAGACAGGGCCTGGCTAGTATAGCGACAATTCTTCTTAATACTATGGCCGGTCGTTTTGGAGATGCTGCAATTGCCGGCATGTCTATTACAACTAAAATTATCATGTTTGTGGCCAGCATTATGATTGGAATTGGCCAGGGCTTTTCACCTGTAAGCGGCTACAACTATGGTGCTAAAAGATATGACAGGGTAAAGCAGGCCTATCGTTTTATGCTTACAAGCGGCTTTTGTATTATGCTGGCCTTTGCTTCTGTAATTTTTATTTTTGCCAGACAGATTATGGCTGCCTTTATTGATGATGAAGCTGCCCGGGCTGTTGGAAGTGCGGCCCTTCGCTGGCAGGTTTCCTTTATACCTTTTCATCCTTTGATTGTAGGAACAAATATGCTGATGCAGTCTACCCGAAATATTAAGGCTGCAACCTTCCTTTCTATGAACCGGCAAGGAATATATTTTATTCCTGCAATTTTGCTTTTGCCTGGAATACTTGGACTTACCGGTGTAGAAATAAGTCAGTTCGTAGCAGACGTATTAAGTGCCCTTACAGCCATACCTTATGCAATACATTTCTTTAAAAAATTAGGAAATTTAGAAAAGTCGTTGTAAAATATAAGTCTATGAAAAGGACTTCCTTATTTTTTTTAATTTTAACGACTTTTATAAGTTTTGGATTTTCTCAGAATAAGAAAACTGATGATACCTTTTTTAAAGATTTCGTTAGCCGTAACTGGAATGCGGAATCTGGGCTTCCCGGAAATACTATTACAGACATCATGCAGGACAGCGACGGCTACATGTATTTTGGAACCTACAGTGGTCTCTTGCGCTTTGATGGTGTTGAATTTGTTTCAATAAACCGTCTTTATGATGAACGATATGATTTTATTAGTGCAAGAACCATGTTTCAGGATTCTCGTGGAAACATGTGGATTGGCTCTAATGATGAAGGTATAGTCTGTATAAAAAAGACCGGTGAGTTTTTAAAGTACACCGTAAAAGATGGTCTGCCAAATAATTCTATTCGTGCCTTTTGTGAAGACAAGGAAGGAAATGTCTGGGTTGGTACAGCTTCCGGTTTAAGCTGCATAGGAAAGAATTACCTGATACAAAAGATTCCTGGAATAGAAGATCTTCCTAATGATAATAAGTTCATAATTAATCAGCTTTATTGTGATACTGCCGGCCGCCTTTGGATTATTACTCGTAGTGAAAACGGACTTTACTGTTATGCCGGTGAAAAATTCGAGAGGTCTAATATAATTACTTGTGTAGAAAATCCTGTTGTATCTGCCGTAATGCAGGATTCTTCCGGGGCCTTCTGGTTTGGAGTTGCTCCTTATTATGCGGTAAAAGTAACTTCCGATGAAGAAATTTTATATGATATTGGAAACGGTTCTCAAAAGGGAACTATAATAACCTGCATTTTCCAGGATTCAGCAAAAAACTTGTGGTTTGCCCTGGATAACGGAATTACAGTTCTTCATGATGGAATTATGTCTTACTGTGACACAGGTCATCTTCTTGCAGATGATAGCATAAACGAAATCATGGAAGATAAAGAACAAAATATCTGGCTTGCTTTGGATCGCGCAGGTATTCAAAAGCTTAGTTACGGTAAATTCCAGACAACAAATATGCCTACAACGGTAAATGCAATTGTTAAGGATACATTCCGTGACCTTGTATGGCTTGGCTGTGACAAAGGACTTGCCTGCTATAAAAATAATCAGTTTCAGGAAAATGAAATAACTGAATATTGTAAAAACACCCGTATTCGTCATGTTGCTGTTACAGATAATGGAGCTCTCTTGGTTAGCTGCTATGAAAAGCATGGACAAATCCGCTTTAATCTTGATGGAAGTGTAGAAAATTGGACCAGAAAAGATGGACTTGCCGGCGATAGAGTTCGTGTTGCAGAAGAAAGCAAAAACGGAGATATATATGTTGGAACCACAACAGGTTTGTCTATTATTGACGGTAAAACTAAAGAAATCACCAATATCGTAAAAAATGAAATTTTGGACAATGATTTTATAATGTGTATTTACGAAGATGAGGATGGAAGTGTCTGGTTCGGAACTGATGGTGGTGGTGTTTATGTTATTAAGGACAAAGAGATAGTCAAAAAATATACAAAAGAAGATGGCCTTTCCGGAAACGTAGTTTTCAAGATTTCTTCTCTTCGTCCAGATGAATTATGGATTTGTACCGGTTCCGGACTTACTGTTATGTCAAAAACTGATGAAAAGATTTTCAATTTTGATTCTTCAAATGGCTTTACTGTAGATGGAGTTTTCCAGGTGCTTTCAGATTATACGCAGAGAATCTGGGCAACAAGTAATCAGGGTATTTTCTATGTAAAGCTTAATGATATGGAAGAGTTTATGCGGGGAGAAAGGAATTCTCTTGCTCCTACATATTTTACAAGGCTTGATGGAATTACTTCTGGTGGTGTAACTTCTACTTCTCTTTCTGCAAAGGATGAAAAGGGAAGACTTTGGTTTACTCTGATTGATGGCTTTACAGTAATGGATCCTGTTAGAAATGCTTCTAATTCTTATGCGCCAACTGTAAAGATTCAGTCTGTAATGCTTGATAACGAAAAGGTTGATTTTTCAGATAATGAAACAATTGTAATAAAGCCTGCTGTAAAACGTCTTAGTATTAAATATACAGGAATCAGTTTTATTTCTTCTGAACAGGTTACTTTTAGAACAAAGCTTGATGGCTTCGATAAAGATTTTACGGAATGGACAACAGACCGTATATCTTCATATACAAACCTTACTCCTGGAAATTATGTTTTCCATGTAATTGCTCAAAATGCGGATGGTGTTCAGAGCAGTACAGAAGCAAAGCTTTCTATTACAAAGACACCTTACTTGTGGGAACGGCCATGGTTTATAGTCCTGATTATTGTAATTGTTGTTGGTGCAGTTGCCCTGATTGTCTTCTTACGATTTGATTCTTATCGCAAGCGACAGGAAGAAATTCAGAAGCTTTCTATTGAAGTAACTAGTGCCCTTGCCCAGACAATAGATGCTAAGGATAAGTACACAAAGGGTCATTCAAACCGTGTTGCAAAGTATTCTAAAATGCTGGCTGAAGAGCTTGGAGAAGACAAAAAAACTCAGGAAAGAATTTATTATGCGGCCTTACTTCATGATATTGGTAAAATTGGTATTCCAATTGCCATTATCAATAAGCCGGATAAGCTTACTGAAGAAGAATATGAAATTATAAAAACTCATCCTGCTATTGGTGGTGAAATCCTAAAACAAATTTCTTCTATGCCGGAAATTGCTATTGGTGCCAGAAGTCATCATGAACGTTACGACGGAAAAGGATATCCGGATGGCTTGGTAGGAGAAAATATTCCTTGGATTGCTCGAATTATTGGTGTTGCAGATGCTTATGATGCTATGACTTCAAACCGAAGCTACCGAAATTATTTACCACAGGAAAAGGTAAAGGCCGAAATCATAAAGTATAAGGGTATACAGTTTGATCCTAAGGTTGCAGATGCAATGATTAAATTGATTAATGAAGATGTTTACTACGAAATGCACGAATAGTATTGAACTTATAGGGGATTTCACTCTTGACTAAGTGATTGTTTAGTTTAAAATCGAGGCATATAGGGAAAAATAGGCTGTCAAAAAGGATGGCGATATACAGGAGGATATAGATTTATGAAAACTGTTGCAGGTATTGATCTTGGAACACAGAGTATGAAGGTCGTAATTTACGACTATGAAAAGCATGAGATTATTGAAAAATCATCTTGCCCAATGGATTTGATTTCTGAAAGCGATGGAACTCGTGAACAGAAAACTGAATGGTTTGATAAGGGATTGGATGTATGTTTCAGCAAATTAAGTGCTGCAAATAAGGCAACAATTGAGGCTATTGGTGTTTCTGGACAACAGCATGGTTTTGTTCCTCTTGGAGCTGACGGAAAGGCTTTGTACAACATTAAACTTTGGTGCGATACTTCTACTGTAGAAGAATGTAAGCTCATTACAGATTCTGCAGGAGGCCCTGATGCTGTTGTAGCAGCACTTGGAAACCTTATGCTTACAGGTTTTACTGCTCCAAAGATTTTATGGCTCAAGCGTAACAAGCCTGAAGCCTTTGCTGCTTTGAAGTATATTATGCTCCCACACGATTATCTTAACTGGAAGCTTACTGGTGACTATGTAATGGAATACGGTGATGCTTCTGGAACAGCACTTTTTGATTCAAAGAAACGTGAATGGTCAAAGAAAATCTGTGATATTATTGATCCAAAATTGCTTGGTCTTCTTCCAAAACTTATTGAACCAAGTGCTCCTGCCGGAAAGGTAAGCGCCGAAGCAGCAGCCGCTTATGGTATTCCAGCCGGCATTCCTGTTTCTGCTGGTGGTGGAGACAATATGATGGGTGCCGTTGGAACAGGTACTGTTGCAGACGGCTTCCTTACAATGTCTATGGGAACTTCCGGAACCCTTTATGGATATTCAGATAAGCCAATTTCTGACCCTGCTAACGGTTTGAGCGGCTTCTGTTCTTCTACAGGAGGATGGCTCCCACTGCTTTGTACAATGAACTGTACAGTTGCAACTGAATTTGTACGTGGTCTTTTCCAGATGGATGTAAAAGAATTGGACGGAGAAGCAGCTAAGGCTCCATGTGGTTCAGAAGGCGTTTTGGTTATGCCATTCTTTAATGGAGAAAGAACTCCAAACCTTCCAAACGGACGTGCAAGTATTACAGGTCTTACAGCTGCTAACACAAACCGTGCTAACATTGCCCGCGCTTCTCTTGAATCTGCAGTATTTGCTATGCGTGGTGGACTTGATGCCTTCCGCAAGCTGGGCTTCCAGCCAAAGGAAATCCGCCTGATTGGTGGTGGTTCAAAGTCTCCTCTCTGGCGTCAGATTGCTGCAGATATAATGAACCTTCCAATTCGTGTTCCTGCTTTGGATGAAGCAGCTGCTCTTGGAGGCGCAGTTCAGGCTCTGTGGTGTCTTAAGAATATGAATGGTTCTTGTGATATTGCCCAGCTTTGTGCAGAACACATCAAGCTTGATGAAAGCAAGAGTGCAAATCCAATTGCAGAAAATGTTGCTGCTTACGACAAGGCTTATGCTGAATACAACAAAGTGCTTGCAGCGGTATCTCCGCTTTATGAGTAGGGCTGCCTGCCTTTAGGCAACTGCAAGCCCCTCCATCCCGTAGAAGCTAAGCTCCGGGGTGATAAATATATAATTTCAGTTTAAAAGTTTACTTTTAAACATTCCCGTGTCCTTTGGGCGCGGGATTTTTTTTACATTAAACTTTCCTGCAGTCTTTTAAGAATATTTTTTTCTTTAGAGGCACGGAAGCGGTCAGAAAGCTTTCTGTAATAGCTGAAGGTAAGGCCTATCAGACTTGATTGGGGCAGCTTCAGGCAGGCGGCAGTCTGGGAAAGGGCTGCTGTAATAGAAAGTCTTAGCGATTTTTCAAGGCCATTTATCAGAGCACCTTTTGTAAGGGAAAAGCTGCCCAAAGAAAAGAGGATTTCGCCTTCCGGGGTAAAAAGGCTTGTCAGGATAACAAAAAGCCAGAGAAAAATATGGGGAAGGATAAAAATCCGGCGGCCACTTATAAATTGCAGAATAAAAGAAATAATCAGAAAGGCAGTAAGCAGGGGCAGACTTTTTATGATAAAGCAGGCAATGGCGGCTGCAATAATCAGAATTACAAAGAGAATGTTTAAGCTGTCAGAGCTTTTTGACTTGCCCTTGCAGGAGTCTTTGAAGGCACTTTTGCAGGCACCTTTGCAGGAGTCTTTGGAAGCTTCGTTTCCTAAAAGCATGTCTCCTTCGCTTGAAATGCAGATATTTTTTGCCAGAAAGGCAGTTATTCCTCCCGCAAAAATTGAAAAAATCAGCATAAGGGGAAGCAGCTTCATAGTTGCCTTACCCAGATAAAGGCTTGCCAGAAAGAGCTGGGTAATTCCACTGACAGCCGAACTTGCTATAGAAATGCCGAATAAAGAAAGCCACTTTCCCTTTATGCGGAAAAGAGAGTACATTACAAGGGCAGAGACCAGACTTTGTGCAGCAGAAATTAAAAAAAAGGGAGAAAAAAGGGTTCCGCCCATCATACAGGCAGCCAGGGTTTTTATCAGGGCTAAAAGCATAAAGGGGCCAAAGGGTAGTTCCAGAGCAAGGAGAAGGGCAGTGTTTCCCAGGCCAAGTCTTAAAAAGGGAATGAAGCGGGGTAAGATCATTTCGGTATAGGAAAATAGGAGGGCAAGGGCACCTAGATAGGCAAGGCGGCTTTTATTCTGCAATTGCATCAAGCTCCTCCTCTTCATTGTCTTCTACATAGACAAGTACATCGTTTGGCAGACAGGCAATGGTCTTGCCCCATCTTTGATGAATGCAGACTTTATTGGGGCAGGGGGAATCTATTATTCTGACCTGTCCGTCTTTTATTTCTATTATAGATATTCCCAGGGACCCCTGAATTTTATAGATTCCGTCTTTCTGCAGGGAATATTCATAACTTTTACCGGCTGCTTCTACCTTTACAAGCCCACCCTTTTTTACAAAGGCGGAACGTAAAGAAAAGCCCGCAGCCAGCAGTATAATTCCTATTACAATAAAATCTCCATAACGGAAGTGCTTCATCAGCAGACTTATTCTCCAGAAGATTCTGAAGCATAATTTCTTCCACTGTAAACAGAAGCGACATCAGAATCTGT
>JAIKYB010000056.1 GCA_024683675.1 Treponema sp. | reverse complement strand
TACAGATGGTCAGCCTCGTGTAAGACCATTTGGAACAATAAATATTTTTGAAGGTAAGCTTTATATTCAGACCGGAAAGGTAAAGGATGTTTCTAAGCAGATTCAGAAAAATCCTAAGGTTGAACTTTGCTGTTTTGATGGAGAAAAGTGGTGCCGCCTTGCCGGAGAGCTTGTTCGAGACGACAGAAAGGAAGCAAAAGTTTCTATGCTGGATGCTTATCCTGATTTGAAATCTATGTATTCTCCTGATGATGATAACACCGAAGTGCTTTACTTTAAGAATGCAAAGGCTGGCCTTTACTCTTTTGGCGGTGCTCCAAAGTTTGTGGAGTTTTAAACAAAATGGCAGATTTAGAAGAAATTAAAAATCAGGTTAGTCAGGCTATTCTGGAAGTTATTGAGGCGCATCCTATGAAGGCGGGCTCAATTTTTGTGATTGGCTGTTCTTCAAGTGAAATTGCTGGCGGCGTGATTGGTCATGCTTCAAACGAGGATATTGGAAAGGCTGTTTTTCAGGCGGCAAATGCTGTCTGCCAGGAAAAGGGGCTTTTTCTTGCGGCCCAGTGCTGTGAGCATTTGAATCGTGCTCTGGTAATTTCTACCGACTGCGCTGAAAAATATGGCTATGAAGTGGTAAATGTCGTTCCCTGGCTTAAGGGTGGCGGTTCTTTTGCAACTGCCGCTTATCATGGTTTTGATTCTCCTGCTGTGGTGGAGCATATCAAGGCAGCAGCTGGACTTGATATTGGAAGCACTTTGATTGGAATGCATCTTAAAGATGTTGCGGTTCCTCTTCGTCTTAAGGAAAATCATATTGGAAATGCCTATGTGACAGCCGCTTATACAAGACCAAAATATATTGGCGGCGAGCGGGCAAAATATTTATAAAATCACCGACCCATTTTCTTTTTTCTGCGACTTTATTAGTGTACGAGAAAAAAAGCGGGTAAAATAAATTATGGAATTAGAAAATCAGCACTTGTTTGACCATGGCGAATATCTTCTGAAGCTTGCTTTAAAAAAAGTAGATAACTTTGAGCAGGCTGAGGACTTGGTATCCGAGACTTATATAAGTGCTCTTTCGGCCATAAAAAATGGAAAGCAAATCGAAAATCCTCAGGCTTATCTTTCTGGTATTTTGAATCATAAGTTTGAGGATTTTTTGCGTTCCAAATATTCAAAGCCTGTAATTTCTTATGGAGTGATTCCAGACTTTGGAATTGCTTCTGACGCAGGAGGGCTGCAATCTGCGCTGGACAAACTCATCAAAAAAGAAGATGAAGAAAATGTCCGCCGTATTATTGCCGGGCTTTCAAAAAATTATCGTGAGGTGCTGGTTAGACATTTCATTTATGGCCAGAATGTAAAGTCGATTGCAGTCCAGCTTAAAGTAAAGACCAACACGGTAAAATCCCGCTTAAACACTGCTCGTATGAATGTAAAATCTGAAATGGAGAAGATGGAAATGGAAAAGTACGAAAAACAGAGTTATGAGCCGGAGCAGCTGGAAATCTGGGTTTATGGCGAGATGGAAAATGACTGCTCGGCTTTTTATACCAATGACTGGACCCGCCGCATACAGCAGAATATTTTGATTATGGCCTATAAAAAGCCTTTGACAATTACCGAGCTTTCTTTGGGACTAGGGATTTCTGCTGCCTACATTGAACCAATTGTAGAAGAACTGATTTCTTATGATTTTATGGCTCGCAAGGGAGACAAGGTTTTTACCAGCTTTATCATTTTTACTCAGAAAGAAAAAGATAAGGCCTATGACCACGATAAGGCTCTTGCAGAAAAATACGCCCAAAAGATGTGGGGCCAGCTGGAGCTTTATCTAGAGCAGATTCGTAATCTTGCTTGCTATAAAAAGATGAATGAAAGGCAGAGAGCAAGCCTGCTTCAGTTTTCTGCGATTTTTATGATTCATGAAGCGGTTCGTGAAATTAAAGCCAAAAAAATCCCAAAGCCTGATGTTATGAATGTAGAGCACGAGGCCAAGTGGCAGGGCTATGCTTACGGATTTCAAAGCCCGCTGGATTATAAGCCGGACTGGGATTATGTCAGCGGCCACGACCTTTGTAAGTTGAATGGCTGCCATGTCGTGGCTACAGGCCCATATAAAAAGTATGAGAATGTAAGATTTTATGCCTATTCTGTTGCTGCAGGCTTTACCTTCTCTCAGTTCTGGCCGCTGGATCATCTGCAATTTTTGAAGGTTTGTTATGCCCTTTATTCTAAGGAAGAAAATGATATTCCTTTGATTGCTCCAAAGTTTTTTGATCCGGAAGTTATAGAGACTTATGAAAAGTATAATTTTCTTGAAAAGCGGAAGGTGACAAAAAAGGGCTCTGATGAGGCAGGGGCTTTGAAGCCTCATAATGGCGACCTCTATGTCGAAAGCTTAAATCTTCCTGTTTTGCAGGATGAAGACGAAGATGAACTTTTCAAGAAAATCTATCACCCATGTATTCTGGATTTTGCTGAAAAGTTTCATTCGGAATTGGAGGAGCTTCTGGTAAATCCTGTAGAAGTCCCA
>JAIKYB010000053.1 GCA_024683675.1 Treponema sp. | reverse complement strand
ACAAAACAGGAGCTTCAAAATGAATAATTCATTTTTATTCATCTATTTCTTTATAATAATATTCTTCATTATTCTTCCCCAAAGGCGGCAACGTCGGCGGCAAAGAATTCATCACAGAAAAATGCTACGAAAAAATAATATAGGAGATAAAAATATGGCAGCAAAAATGCTCGAAGAATGTATTGGAAAACAGGTTGCAATTTATATGGATGGAGGTTTAGCCGGCTCTGTTGCGACAATACTTGCAGTAGAAGACAACTTCATCAAAATTGAAGACAAAAAAACAATCCGCTACATAAATGCCGATATGATTCAGCAGATTCAGGTAAAGAAATAAAAAAAGCACCATATTTCATAAGCGAACTTATTAAATATGGTGCCAACATATAACGGCTTTAAGGTATTACAAATTAGCCGACCAATGTTTCAACAGTCTTATGTTCAATATTCTTAGCAGCATAGCTGTAAAGGATTTCTGCAACATCGCGAAGTGGCTTTCTGATTTTCAGGCCCATATCATAAGCAAAGCTTGATGCAGCCTTTGTTGCTTCAGGATTCCAGAGTTTAGCGTTATCAATACTTACAAAGGAAACCTTCTCAGAATCTGCAATTGCCTTAATGTGAGCATTCATCAAAGCGATATTTTTATCAGCAGAAGTATTGTCTAAAGATACAAGTGCAATTCTGCAATTCTTGTTGCAAGATTTAACACTTTCAATAAGGTTCAAGTAAGCCATATCGAACTCAGAAGCATCCTTTTTGAAGGAAAGAAGGTCGTTTTCACCAAGATGCAGGAGGATTCCCTCAGGCGCAAGTGGAGCAAGGTTCTTTTCAAAATATGTTTTTGCATAAGCAAGGCTAAGATTATCTACACTCTTGTTATAGATATCAAAATTGAAGCTAAAGTCTTTAGCAAGATTACTTACAGGAATCTCTTTATCAAGACTTCCACCCATCAAAATAACAGCGTTCTTCTTTTCAACAGCCTTTACTGGTTTGTTGATAAGCTCATCTAATGAATTAGTGTAATTAATCATAACATCCTCCTTTTCTACAGCATTCTTAATATCAGCAGCACTAACCTTCAAATTATTTTTATTTTCAGCACTTCTATCGAGCGCCTTGTTTCTTATGTAAACAAATACATTTGTCATTACAATTGCAAGATTCAAAAAGTAAACAGCAAGAACATAATTAAACTGTCCGTTAATCACTTTGGCTGTAATTCCTGCAATATAACCAGTAATAATCAGAATGATAAAAGGAAGACTTGTTCCTTTTGCAGTTCGGGCTTTATAAGCCTTCATTACATTCAGTGGCCATGAAAAACCAAAACATACCAGCATAGCAGCTTCAAAAAGATGTGCTAAATTCATTTTTTATAACTCCTGTCTTCCGCATCTGCGGTTCAAACTTTATGACTAGAGTATAATCTCTTAAAAAAAAATCACAATTTTTTGAAAGATTAAAAAGTTTTTTCTTTTGCCGGATTTTTTTTTACTTTCAAAAGGCCCCGGACCACCTGGCATGCAGGCCCACTGACCTAAGCAGGCCTCTAACAACCCCATGCACTGCGGGCCCCTAGCAGGCCCCCTTGCCATACAGGCCACTTTGCCATACAGGCCACTTTGCCATACGGGTCCCCTTGCCATACAGGCCCCGCGCCCCACATTCCACCGCACTCCACTGTTCATGTTAAATAAAAAAGCCCGCCACACAAGTGCAAGGCAGGCTTCTGGACTGTTCGTAGGTAAATCTTGCGAGCTGTTCGTAGGTAAATCCTAAAGAACAGTCCCAACGGACTGTTCTTTTTAACGGATTTGCTATATTCGCCGCTCGATAAATCTCGCGAGCATTTTGTAAGTAAATCCTAAAGAACAGTCCCGATGGACTGTTCTTTTTAACGGATTTGCTATATGAGCATATTCATTCTTTCGCGGACTTCTTCTAAGGTTTTAATACCGATTTCGCGGGCTTTGGCGGCGCCGTCTAGCAATACCTTGCGGATATATGCTGGGTCGGATTCGAGGCGGGCACGTTCAGCACGCAATGGGCGGAGTTTTTCATTCAGTGCTTCTGTAAGAGTTGACTTAAGCATTCCGCCGCCACCGTCACCAATACGAGCCGCAATAGCACTTGGTTCTTCGCCTGTACAAAGAGAAATCAGCATAAGAAGGTTTGCAACTTCAGGACGATTAACTGGATCATAAGTGATGTTGCGGTCCTGGTCAGTCTTTGCCTTTTTGATGAGCTTTGCAGTTTCATCCTCAGTAGCAGAAAGCATAATTGCATTTCCGCGAGACTTACTCATCTTCTGACTTCCATCCAGACCCAAAATCATAGGAGTTTTAGAAAGGAGGGCCTGAGGCTCTGGGAATACAGGTTCTTTTCCCATATCAGTACAGAACTTTTTGTTGAAGCGGCTTGCAATAGTACGAGTCATTTCAAGGTGAGGAAGCTGATCCTTTCCAACAGGAACGATATTTCCCTTACAGAAAAGAATATCGCAGGCCTGATGAACAGGATATGTATACATTCCGGCATTTACATTTTTAAGACCGGCAGATTCAATTTCTTCTTTTACGGTCGGGTTACGGCTGAGTTCGGCGTTAGACACAAGAGTCAGGAACGGAATCATAAGCTGATTACACTCAGGCACATAGCTGTGAGGGTAAATAATTACATCCTGCTTTTCAGGATTGATTCCGGCAGCAAGGTAATCAATAACCAGCTGCTTTGTGTTCTGGCTGATTTTATCAAAGGCATCGTGGTCTGTAAGCACCTGATAGTCCGCAATAAGAATCATTGTAGGAACGCCAAGATTTGCCAGGCGAACACGGTTCTGCAAAGAACCAAAATAATGACCAATATGGAGCAAACCAGTTGGACGGTCGCCAGTTAAAACGCGGTATTTTTTAGGATTTTTGATTAAGTCTTCTTCAATTTTCTTACTGCGCTCAACCGCAGCCTCAAAACTCTTGTTTATATCTGTATACTGAATTTCTTCACTCATTTTTTTTCCCTTTAATTAATTATATTATAGTTATTTTATATAGAAACATGTTTTTTTTCAATTAGTGACGTTATATAAAAATCTGCCGGACAAAAGGTATTATAAATATTTACTATTAATTTGGCGCGAGGAAGTGAGGCATGGGGCAAAAAAGACTCTTTTTGTGGATGCCGCGAAAGCGGCATTAAAATAGTTTCCAAACCACAAAAAGCGTCTAGCGCATTATTGCGCGTTTTTTGTCCCATGAATCACGCCCGGGAGCCAATTTAATCTTATATTTTATATATAATACCTTTTGTCTGGCAGATTTTAACAACTCAGTTACTATTTATAATGACAGAAGTCTATAAAATAACTATAATATAATTCGTGAATGCAATTGATGTTTTTCAGGACTGGCTCAACGACTACCTGAATTTTGAACATAATCCGAAAAAAGAAATCTTCTGGCTCGATACAATAGACTATCTGTGTAAGCGCTTTGATAACCCACAGGATTACGCCCCATGCATTCACGTAGCAGGCTCCAAAGGCAAAGGCTCTGTTTCCCGCCTCATTTCCTGCATTTTAGATGAAGCCGGCTACAAGGTTGGTCTTTACACTTCCCCACACATTACAGATTTCCGCGAACGCATCTGCACACCTACCGGCTTTTTTCCCGAAGAAATCTACGAAAAAACCGTTAAAGAGCTCATGCCAAATATCGATTCCATTATTCCGGAAAATCTGCCGGCAGAGCGCCCCCTCACCTGGTTTGAGCTGGTAACTCTTTACGCCTTCCTTACCTTCCGCAATGCAGAGGTAGACTGGTCTGTTTTTGAAGTAGGACTTGGCGGCCGTCTGGACGCAACAAACGTAATCCGGCCAAAGCTCTGCTGTATTACTCCAATTGAGCTTGAGCATACAGAATTCCTTGGCGATACTCTGGAAAAAATTGCTTCAGAAAAGGCCGGCATAATCAAGAACTGTACACCGGTTATCATTTCTCCTCAGCAGACAGAATCAATCAAAATTGTTCTGCGCGAAAAAGCCATTACCCGTCATGCACCTTATTATTTTGTGGACGACCTCATCACCAGCTCCTTCTATCATTTTAATGGAACTGATAAACGGATGACTGTTCACTTTGAAAGCGAGCTTTTTAACCGCCCTGTAGAAACTCAGATGCAGCTGCTTGGAAAAATGCAGGCTCAGAATGCCGCTATGGCAGCCATTGCAATCAAAAAACTGCTGCCGAATCTGGACGAAGGAATTATCGAACGTGGTATTGCAAAGGCAAAGCTTCCTGGCCGCTTCGAAATCCTGGAAAAGGTTAAAAACTATGCTGAAATACCTGCCGTAATTCTGGACGGAGCCCATACAATCAACAGTATCCGCCTTACAATAGATACTCTGAATAAGCTTTACGGCGAAAAAAAGGTTTCTCTGCTCTTTGCCTGTGCGGCCGACAAGGATGTAAAAGACATTTCTCTGCTTTTCCGCTACCGCTTTGAGCATGTTTACGTAACACGCCCGGGCGAACGCAAGGAATCAAATCTCGCCGGTGAAATAGAAGCCTTCACAAACGCAGAAATCAAATTTACAGCAGATGCAGACTATAAAATGATGATTAAGAAAGCCTTCGAAGAGTCGGCTTCAAACGGAAATATCCTGCTTGTAACCGGCTCCTTCTACTTAGTATCTGAAGTTAAAGAATTTCTCGGCGCACTCTCTTGCTGAGAGCCGTCAAAACCTCGTAAGAAATCGTATTTCCAAGCTTAGCTAAATCTTCCGCAGTATTCAAAGCTCCGCTTTCCTTTGGTCCGAAAACTACAACTCTATCCCAGACCTTTACATCCGGATTATTCTTACCAATGTCTACCATGCACTGGTCCATACAGATTCTTCCGCGAACCGGGTAATTCTTTCCGTTGATTGTAACCTCCAGGCCAGGAGAAAAACGGCGCAAGAGGCCATCAGCATAGCCTATTGGCAAAACGGCAATATCGGTATCTTCAGGAGCTACCCAGGTTCTGCCATAAGAAACAGACTTTCCGGCAGGGAAATGTCTTATTGCAACAACCTTAGTTTCCAAAGCCAGCACCGGCTTAATATCAAAATAGCGGCCTGTTTTTTCAAGATATTCTTTGGTAATTTCATCCGGATAGTAGCCGTAGGTGATAATTCCAGGACGAACCATATCAAACTGCATGTCTTCATCATTTAAAAGAGCCGCAGAAGCCCCGCAGGAACAGATTCCAGGCTCAATACCCCGTGCCTTTACACCTTCCACAGCCTGCTTAAAAGCCGCAAACTGCTCCTTAGTAAACTCAATATTTTCAGGACTGAGACTGTCAGAAACTGCAAAATGAGTACACATTCCGCCAAGCTTAAGGCCACAGGTCTCAATATAGGCAGCCTGCTGACCTGCTTCCTCCGGATAACAGCCGATACGGCCCATTCCGGTATCAACGGCAAGGTGAACCTTATAATCAGAATAGCCTTCGCGCTTTGCAACATCTCCCACAAGCTTTATATATTCTTCACCAAAAACAAGAGGAGTGATTTTATATTCAAAAAGAGCCGGCATTTCGCTCGGAGTACAGAGACTCAAAAGCAGAATTCCACAGGAAATACCATTATCACGGAGCTCAATTCCTTCTTCTACAGTGGCAACTGCAACAAAGGCAGCCCCTACTTCCTGGGCGAGCTGGGCAGTAAGTACGGCATTATGGCCATAACTGTCTGCTTTAACGGCCACGCAGAGCTTTACATCCTTTTTTACATATTTTCTGATTTGTTTTAGATTATATTCAAGATTATCTTTGTAGATGACAGCTTTAGTACAGCGTTCCATAATCCCCACCAAATTCCCCTATAATTAATTATTATACCCTTTATGGTAATTTTTCGGCAATATGTTATTGTAAAAAAAGTCTTTTAATAATACAATGAACCATTAAATCAAAAAAGAAAGAGAGTGAAAAATTAAAACCATGAAAAAAACGCCTTTACTTATTACAAGCGCTATGTCTATGCTTCTTGTGATTTCCTGCGCCTCAAATCCGGCAGAATCAGAAGCAGCAGACTCTAAAAACAAGACAAATTCAGCCCCTGTTGTGATTGAAGTAATTCAGGAAAGCCCTGAAATGCTCTTTTTGAAGGCTCTGGAAGGAATTTCTATCACAAAGGTATCTTCTCCTAAGGAAGTAACAAAGGGAAAAAGCTTTGCGGCACCTTTTGTTTTTGCTGCTGCAAAGGCAGACGGAAGCCCTGCAGAAGGCCTGAGCCTTACAGTTTCTTATCCGGCTTCTAAAGCTGAGGGAAAAATCAACTATGAAAAAGCAGAAGCTGTAACAGATGCAGAAGGAAAAATCTCCTTTGAAGCAGCCCAGACCAGCTTTGCGGCTGCTGCAAAGGTAAGTGTTTATCCTACTCCTGTAACAGAAGATAAGGAGCTTGCAGAAGAGCTCAAAAAATATACTGCAGAAGCAGACTGGAAGGTAAAATCAGACCTGGCATCAAAGGGAGCTGTACTTTTTGTCTGGGATTACAACGAAAAAGACCGTCCGGTTAATAATTCCTATAACATTCAGGCAGAATTCCGTGGACGAGGAATCACAATGGTTGGAAACGGCCCTATTGGCGAAACCTCTTATATTGGAAAGCCTAAATCCCTGTATAAAGACACTTATGATATTATCGGCGGTACAGCTTACGGTTATCTGATTTACGGAACCATCAAATTTGAACAGCCTGTAACTGCCCTTGAAGACGGAAGCGGCTATTACTGCATCTTAAAAGCTGAAATTGAAGCAGTAACCATGAAAAACGGAGAGCTGGTTTATTCTTCTTCAATAACTCATGAGGAAACTGGCAAAAACTGGAACGATTGCGTTTCAAAAGCAAAAGATAAACTTTCAAAACTTGTTGTAGACGACATTATTTACGGCCTGTAACAGTTTTAAGGATGGATATATGATTTATACAGATACGAGAGACAGCAGTGTAAAAGCAGATTTCAGAACTGCTGTAATGGGTGGAATGAATCAGGCTACAGGTGGTCTGTATATTCCGGTTGAGTTTCCAAAGCTCGACAAGGCTCTTTTGAACAAAGATCCGGCCCCTTCTTTCCGTGATGTTGCCTTTAATATGGCAAAGCCTTATGTAGAAGGCGAAATCCCAGATAACGATTTGGCTGCCATCATTGCAGATGCTTATCCTTTCCAGCCAAAGGTTGTTCCTGCCGATGCAATTTCTTACATCATGGAGCTCTTCCATGGTCCAACCTGTGCTTTTAAGGACTTTGGTGCCCGCTTTATGGCCCGCACAATGTCTTACTTCAACCGCAATGAAGACACTCCACTCCATATCTTAGTTGCAACCTCTGGTGATACTGGTTCTGCTGTAGGAAGCGCTTTCCACGGTGTTCCAGGCCTGGATGTTACAATTCTTTATCCTGATGGAAAAATCTCTCCTCTTCAGGAAAAACAGCTTTCTACTTTCACAGGAAACGTTCGCGCCCTCAAGGTAAAAGGTACTTTCGATGACTGCCAGAAGCTGGTAAAAACAGCCTTTACAGATACAGAGCTTCGCGGTAAACTCCGTCTTTCTTCTGCAAACTCAATTAATATTGCGCGTCTTTTGCCACAGAGCTTCTACTATATGTACTCTGCTCTTACAGTTCGCAACCGCTCTGCAATGGACAATAAGATTCAGGATCCTGCAATCATCATGGTTGTTCCAAGCGGAAACTTCGGAAACCTTACTTCAGGTCTGATTGCCCGCGAAATGGGTGCTCCAATTGCAGGCTTTGTTGCTGCAACCAACACTAACAAGACAATTCCAGACTGGATTGCAACCGGCGACTACAATGCCCGCCCTTCTGTTGAAACTTATGCTAATGCTATGGACGTTGGTGCTCCAAGTAACTACGAACGCATTAAGGCTATGTATACTCTGGACCAGGTTCGCGACCTCTTTGCTTCTTACTGGCTTGATAATGATGGCATTAAAGATGCTATCCGTTCCTGCAACGACAAGACCGGCTACATTATTGATCCTCACGGAGCAATCGGCTGGCAGGCTTGGGATGATATCCGCAGCGGCGCAATGGAAAAGCTCATTGCAGGCGAAAAGAACGACTGGAACAAGCCTGGTCTTACTCCTAATGTTCCTTCATGGGGCTCTAAGGTTGTTGATAAAAAGGCTGTCGGCGTAATTTTGGAAACAGCAAGCCCTGCTAAGTTCGGCCAGATTGTTAC
>JAIKYB010000029.1 GCA_024683675.1 Treponema sp. | reverse complement strand
TCTGTATCAATATAAGCCTTTTCCTTTGGCATAGCTTTGGCTCCATTAAAATACAGGTTTCCTTCTGCCCAAACTGGTAGTTCTGAATAATATCTGTCCGAAGCTGGAGAGCCCATTCCGCAGTAGCCTTCAAACATTTTTTCCCATTCCTCGTAGCTTGGATAGTTACTATAAGGATGAGTTCCTGCAATTATATTTCCATCATCCCAGTCGCTGCCCTTACAGTTATACATTCTCTTTACCAAATCTTCTCTCATAGGCTTTTGGATAAAGATATTATTGTAGAATTTGCAGTCTCCATGAAGAATTGTCATAAAGCCGGCAACTTCTGTACGATGCTTCATGTGATATGGAGTGTAACGTGGGGAAATCTTTGAAAGGGAACCATTGTTTACACCAACTCCAACTCCTACAAAGCTTCCTGCAATAATGTTATGAACCATTGCAACTCCCTGGGTACAAAGTTTTACTGCCTTTTCAGAAAGGAAGATATTATTGTCCAGCAGCGTAGGTCCATGGGAAACTTCAATAAAGAGGTCTTCTGCGCTTTCTCCGGCAATTTCTTTTCCAGGTCCTGCGTATGGAGGAACATTATCATGGAAGAAATTCTGTGTTACACGGGTTCCCTGAGCCTGCCAGTCCAGCCACATACCTCTGGTACAGTGATGAATATGGTTTCTTCTATAAATAACATCAATTGCGGCGTGCATTTTAATTCCGCCAATTTCTGCACCGGCTAGATTCTGCTTATTATTGATATGGTGGATATGGTTGTCTTCAATTACAGAGAAAACTCCGCCAAGGTGTCCTACAATTCCGGTCTGGCCACAGTCATGAATATCACAGCGGCGGATTGTATGGGAACCAATTCTTTCTTTGCTCCAGCCTTCAACCTGGGCCTGGCAGATACAGTCTCTTTCTGTCTGGGTTCCATCCTTGTATTTTGTTTTAAGCCATTTGTTATCATTATTTGGCTGCAGATATTTTCCAAGAGAGATACCAGAGCACTTTGCTTCATAAACTTCGCAGTCTTCAATAATCCAACCCTTTGACCAGTGAGGACCAATCATTCCTTCCTGATAAGCTGTTGGTGGAGCCCACTGACTTGCAGCCTGAGAAACTGTAAATCCGCTTAAAGTGATATAGCTTATGCCTTCTTCTGAAGGATAAAAGCAGTTCCTTCTGGCTGTACATTCTATATTTTCCTTGTTAGGGTCCTTTTCATGAAAGTTTGCGTAGAATACAGTTTCGTCCTTTGCCTTGTCCTGCTCACAGTACCATTTGTAGGTTGAAAATTCAGGATCCCAGGACTGAGGGTAAACCTTAGCCTCTTTTACCTCTTCAAGACTCTGAACCTCATATAAGGATTTTCCATTAAGGAAGATATCTCCGGTGTGGGCTGTCATATAGGCAATGAACCAGTCTCCGCTTATAAGATTTGTATATGGGTTATAATCACCAAAAAGCTTATTTGAAACTCTGGCTGTCCATACACTGCCTTCAACTTTTGTCCAATTCTTTACTTCTTCAGCACCGCTTATATGGGCTTCTCTGTATTTGCTGGAACGGTAAACAATAGGCTTGCCTTCTTCTCCTGCATTTTTAGGATTTACGGCCTCTCTATACATACCAGGCGCAACAATAACTTCGTCGCCAGCTTTTGCTATATCTGCTGCTGACTGAATCTTGCTGAAAGGCTTCTTTTCAGAACCATCTCCGCCTGCGGCTGCACTGGCATCAACATAATATTTCATTCAAATAGTCTCCTGTATTCTATGATTAAAACTTATAACAATCATACACCAGCTGAATAAAAAATGTATAAAAAAAATATATTTTTATTGTAAAAAAAACAAAGTAATATTAAGGTCAAAAGAAAATTCAAAATTCCTCGAAAATTCAGTCTTAAAGATATTGCCTTTTTCCACTAGTAATAGTATATTACAAAAACCGCATCCGCTATATCTAGTGTGATGCGCTTTTTATCTTAAAATAATAAAACAAAAGAAGTGGTGGGGTTATATGAAAATCATTAAGCGTAATGGCGAAGAAACAATTTTTGACATCAGAAAAATTACAACAGCTATATCAAAAGCAAATGCTGTAGTTCCAGAGACAGATCGTTTAACAGAAGAATATATTCAGGCAGTTGCTGCAAAGGTTTCTGCTTCATGCCAGGCAAGCAAGGTTCAGCTCAACGTAGAAGCAATTCAGGATATGGTAGAAACTGAGCTTATGAGAGTAGGGGCCTTTAATCTTGCTAAGGTTTATATTACCTATCGCTATCGCCATGCTCTTATGAGAAAACAGAATTCCACAGATCAGCAGATTCTGAGTCTTTTGGAATGCTGTAATGAAGAAGTTAAACAGGAAAATTCCAATAAAAATTCAACAGTCGTAAGCGTTCAGCGCGATTATATGGCCGGAGAAGTTTCAAAGGATATTACAAAGCGTTTTCTTTTGGACGAAGATATTGCCCAGGCTCATCGTGAAGGAATTATTCACTTCCACGATGCAGATTATTTTGCTCAGCATATGCACAACTGCGACCTTGTAAACCTTGAAGATATGCTGCAGAACGGTACAGTAATCAGCGGAACCAAGATTGATACACCACATTCTTTTTCTACTGCCTGCAATATTGCAACTCAGATTATTGCTCAGGTTGCCTCAAGTCAGTATGGCGGTCAGAGTATTTCCCTTGCCCACCTTGCTCCTTTCGTAGATGTAAGCCGCCGCAAGCTTGTAGCAGAGCTTAATCAGACAATGGCAGAAACAGGTGTTAATTTTACAAAGGAACAGTTTGATAAGATTGTAGAACGTCGCCTGGCAGATGAAATTACCCGTGGTGTTCAGACAATCCAGTATCAGGTAGTAACTCTTATGACAACAAACGGTCAGAGTCCTTTTGTAACAGTATTTATGTACCTGAACGAAGCCAAGAATGAACAGGAAAAAGCTGACCTTGCCCTCATCATAGAAGAAGTTCTTAAGCAGAGACATAAGGGAGTCCGCAACGAAAAGGGCTATTGGGTTGCTCCAGCATTCCCTAAGCTTATTTACGTTCTTGAACCGGATAACATTGATGAAGGTTCAAAATACTACTATCTTACAGAGCTGGCTGCAAAATGTACTGCAAAACGTCTGGTGCCAGATTATATTTCTGAAAAGAAGATGTTTGAGCTTAAGGAAGGGAACTGCTATCCATGTATGGGCTGCCGATCATTCCTTACAGTTTACCGTGATGAAACAGGCCGCCCTAAGTTCTATGGCCGCTTCAATCAGGGGGTAGTTACAATCAACCTTGTAGATGTTGCCTGCTCTTCGGGTAAAGACATGGATAAGTTCTGGAAGATTTTTGATGAAAGACTGGAACTTTGCCGCCGTGCCCTTATGCTGCGCCACAAGAGACTTTTGGGAACTCCAAGTGATGTTGCCCCAATCCTCTGGCAGAATGGTGCCCTTGCCCGTCTTGAAAAGGGAGAGCCTATTGATAAGCTGCTTTTCAACGGCTATTCAACCATTTCTCTGGGCTATGCAGGACTTTGTGAATGTGTCCGCTACATGACAGGAAAACCTCACACAGATCCAAGTGCAACTCCATTTGCTCTTGAAGTTATGAAGCACATGAACGAAGCCTGTGCAAAATGGCGGGCAGACACTTCAATTGCCTTCAGCCTTTATGGAACTCCTCTTGAAAGCACAACCTACAAGTTTGCAAAGTGTCTTAAAATGCGCTTTGGAGAGATTCCAGGCGTAACAGACAAGAACTACATTACAAACAGCTATCATGTTCACGTAACAGAGCAGATAGACGCTTTTGAAAAGCTTACCTTTGAAAGCCAGTTCCAGGAGCTTTCTCCAGGTGGAGCTGTAAGCTATGTAGAAGTTCCAAATATGGAACAGAATATCCCAGCTGTAATGGCAGTTCTTCACCATATTTATGATAATATTATGTATGCCGAGCTCAATACAAAGAGCGACTGTTGTCAGAAGTGTGGCTTTACCGGAGAAATCCAAATTGTTCAGGACGACGGAAAGCTGGTTTGGGAATGTCCTCAGTGCGGAAACCGAGACCAGGCTACAATGAATGTTGCCCGTCGTACCTGTGGTTATATTGGAACTCAGTATTGGAACCAGGGTAGAACTCAGGAAATTAAGGAGAGAGTGTTACATTTATAGGGTGGGGGAAGTCTCCCCCTCGGCCGCACATGGTTGCGGCCTACCCCCTCTCCTAGGGGGACGCAGCAAAGCTGCTTACCCCCTAAAACCCCTTTTATACGAACTATGAACTACGGAAATATAAAAAAATGCGATGTTGCTGATGGAGAAGGTGTTCGGGTAACGCTTTTTGTTTCAGGCTGTAGAATTCACTGTCCCGGCTGTTTTCAGCCCCAGACCTGGGATTTTTCCTTTGGTCAGGAATTTACAGAGGAAACAGAGAATGAACTGCTGCAGGCCCTAAAGCCTTCTTATATTGCGGGACTTACTGTGCTTGGAGGTGAACCCTTTGAACCTGAAAATCAGGCTGTTCTGGCTCCTTTTCTGGAACGTGTGCGCGCAGCATATCCCAAAAAAAATATCTGGTGTTACAGCGGTTATGTTTATGAAGAGGATTTATTGGAAGGTGGCCGTAAGCACACAGAATATACAGACCGCATGCTTGCTTGTATAGATGTTCTTGTGGACGGACCTTTTATACAGGAAAAGAAAAATCTAATGCTGCAATTCCGGGGCAGCGAAAATCAGCGTATTTTGAGGCTAAAAGATTGATAGACCAGGATAATCCAACAGGAAGAATTATTCAGCTTACAGACAAGATTCAATGGCGGCCGGCCAGTCAGAATCCCTTTTGCTGTGATATTATTTTTATAAAATCCTCTGATGAAAAGGGCGACTTTACCTGGGTTTTCGACGTTGGAGTTGGAAGTGCTGCTGCAAATGCGGTAAACGCTATCCAAGGCCGAAAGAAAATCATCATTTCTCATTTTCATCCTGACCATATTTTAAATCTTCCCTTTGTAAAATACGAAGAGTTATACGTAACAAAATATACAAAAAGATATACCAGAGCTGGAACTCTTCTTTCAGAGCCTACAGATTTTGGTGATATAAAGGTTCTGCCCATGCCTTCTAGCCATGCAAAGGGCTGTCTTGCTCTTGTTTGCGGCCCTTATGCCTTTTTAGGAGACGGGGCCTTTTGTAAGTATCGGGGCCTTCATCATCTTTATAATCCTCAGATTCTTTATGAAATGATAAAATTTATGGAAGGAATTGACTGTAAATATTATTGTCTGGACCACGAAAAAAACTTCATTCAGGACCGGGAGCCGGTTCTTGCCCTTTACCGCGATATTTATGCCCGCCGTAAAGGTCCAGACGGTAAAGACGTAAAATGGATAAACGTAGACGATTACTTCCCCTTGGAAACTTCTTAGCCTTTATGCTAAAATCCAGATATGGATATAAACGAACAAAAAAATATTGCCGTACTTATTGATGCGGATAATACTCCCTATAAAAAACTTTCTGCAATTCTTCAGGAAATTGCAGTTCATGGTCATATAATTACAAAACGTGCCTACGGAGACTTTTCTTTAAATACCCTTAAAAACTGGAAAAATGAACTGAATGATAATGCTATTATTCCGGTTCAGCAGTTTTCCTATACTCAGGGAAAGAATTCAAGTGACAGTGCAATGATAATTGACGCCATGGATTTACTTTATACAGATAAATATGATGCCATAGCCCTTGTTACCAGTGACAGCGATTTTACCAAGCTGGCTACAAGATTACGCGAAAGTCAGATTTATGTATTTGGCGTAGGCCAGAAGAAAACTCCTCAGTCCTTTATAAGTGCCTGTGATGATTTTATTTATATTGAAAACCTTCTTTCTGAAGAAGAAGTGACAGCAGAAGAGGTCGCAGCCTTTGCAGAACAGAAGCGTAAGAATCATAAGGCTTCAGCAAAGGTAAAACGTAATGCAAATGGTGAAGTTGCAATGACAGACCGCCAGTTCCGAAAAATCTTTAAGCTTTTGAATACTGCTTATGATAAATATGTAGACGATAACGGTTGGGCAGATGTAAGTGCAGCTGGTTCTTTCTTTAAGCGTCAGGATCCTGGTTTTGATACAGTAGATTATGGCTTTAGAAAACTAACTGATTTAATTGAATACTTTGATGACGATTTTGAAATGCAGAAGGTTACTAATCCTAACGGCCGGGGAAGGGCAACCTTCTTTTACAGGCCCCTGGAAAAATAAAACCCGCATTGTATAAAAGCAAATTTCTTACTATAATATCTTCTCACTAATGAATTTTAAGGAGTCTGAAATGAGTGAAGTTAGAGTAAGATACGCTCCGTCACCTACAGGAATGCAGCACATCGGCGGTGTTAGAACTGCACTTTTTAATTATCTTTTTGCACGTTCTCAGAACGGAAAATTTATTCTTCGTCTGGAAGATACAGACCGCACACGCTACGATGAAAAATATGTAAAGAATCTTTACGATACAATGGCATGGCTCGGAATTGACTGGGACGAAGGTGGAGAAAAGGGTGGTGAATATGGCCCTTATGTACAGAGCGAACGCTTTGAGCTTTACAAGAAATATGCTTATGAGCTTGTAGAAAAGGGAGAAGCTTACTTCTGCTTCTGTGATGCAGAACGTCTTGACCGCATCCGCAAGATCCAGACAGAAAATAAAATGGCTCCTGGTTATGACCGTAACTGCCGCCATCTTACTCCAGAGGAAGTAAAGGCTAATCTTGATGCAGGAAAGCCTTATGTAATTCGTCTTAAGGTTCCAATGGAAGGAGAAACAAAATTCTCTGATCATCTTCTTGGTGACATTGTATGGAAAAACGAAGATATTTCTCCGGACCCAGTTCTTTTGAAGAGCGACGGCTTCCCAACCTATCACCTTGCAAACATTGTAGATGACCACTTTATGAAAATCAGCCATGTAATGCGTGCTCAGGAATGGATTCCTTCTACTCCACTCCACGTTCAGATGTACCGCGCTTTTGGCTGGGAGCATCCTGAATTCTGTCACCTTCCAATGGTAAATGGTTCAGACGGAAAGAAGCTTTCTAAGCGCCATGGTTCAACTTCTTTGAATGAGTTCCGTGCCCGCGGTTACCTTCCACAGGCTATTGTAAACTA
>JAIKYB010000238.1 GCA_024683675.1 Treponema sp. | reverse complement strand
CAGAAATATGGTCACGTTACTTACTTCTTCAACGGTAACCGCCCTGGTGAATTCGACAAGAATCTTGAAACATATATTGAAGTTCCATCTGATGTTGTTCCTTTCGAGCAGCGCCCATGGATGAAGTGTGCAGAAATTACTGACAAGGTAATTGAAGCTATTGAAAGCGGAAAATATGACCACATCCGTCTTAACTACCCTAACGGTGATATGGTTGGACACACTGGTGTATTCAACGCTGTAGTTTGTTCCATGGAAGGCATGGACCTTCAGCTTGGACGCCTTAAGGCTGCAATTGAAGAAGCTGGCGGAATCCTCTGTCTTACAGCTGACCACGGAAACTCAGATGATATGTATGAGCACGCAAAAGACGGCAGCGTAAAGATGGACAAGGCAAGCGGTGAGCCAAAGGCTAAAACATCACACTCATTGAACCCAGTTCCTGGAATTATCTATGACCCAGAATACAAGGGCGAGTATGACAATACTAAGCTCAACGACGGACTTGGAATCTCCAGCTGGCCTGCAACTTTGATGAACCTTATGGGTTACAAAGAGCCATCTGACTACGATAAGTCAATGATTAATCTGAAATAATTCTTTCACAGGTTAATGTGATGCCCCGGAGCACTTTTTATTGCCCGGGGCATTTTTATTTTTTATTATTATAAGCCCAAGATTTATGCTATAATCAATTTATGAAGCGTAAATTATTTCTTATCATCCCGGCTGCCTTAATTGGCGCTATCATTTTATTTGCCCTGTTATTTATTCTTTTCCTTACAATCATTGAATACAGACCAAAGCCAATTGAAGACATCGGGTTTACAAGTGGAAATGAAAAAATAGAAAAAGGAAAGGAAATCAGCCTTTTAAGCTGGAATATTGGTTATGCGGGCCTTGGAAAGGAT
Organism: Treponema sp.; assembly: GCA_024683675.1. GTDB lineage: Bacteria > Spirochaetota > Spirochaetia > Treponematales > Treponemataceae > Treponema_D. The sequence goes on along the minus strand of JAIKYB010000238.1, from coordinate 6,475 downwards.
GAAGATTTTTTTATGGACGGAGGAAAAAAGGTTCGTCCGGATTCTAAAAAGGTTGTAGAAAAATATTTTGAAGGAATCAAAAAGACAATCAAAGAAAATCCTTCGGAAATCATCTTTATTCAGGAAATTGATTTGAAGTCAAAAAGAACCTGGAAAATAAATGAATATCAGGCTCTGATGGAAGACACAGGAAAAGCAGGCTCCTTTGCTTATAACTATAAATGTACTTATGTGCCTTTTCCATTCCCAACAATCGGACACATAGAAAGCGGACTTTCTATTCTGACAAATTATGAAACCACTTCTGCCCAGCGTCGTTCCCTGCCGGTTCCATTTAAATGGCCAATCCGCCTTGCAAACCTTAAACGCTGTATTCTTGCTACCAGAATCCCGGTTTATGAAAATGGAGTTGCAAGCGGAAAGGAACTTGTTCTGGCAGACTTTCATCTGGAAGCCTTTGATAAGGGCGAAGGAAAAATTGCTCAGACAAAGGCCTTGAAGGAATTTATTGATTCTGAATACGCAAAAGGAAATTACGTAATTGCCGGTGGAGACTTTAATCAGCGTTTCCCTGGCTCTACAGCCTTCCCACCAAAATGGCTGAATGGCTGGCTGCCTGGTCAGCTTGATGCAGATATGCTTGAAGATGGCTGGCAATTTGTTTTTGATGATTCAAAGCCAACCTGTCGTTCTAATTCCCGCACCTATAATGATGAAGATGCTAAAAATCACGACTGGCAGTATCATGTTATAGACGGATTTATAATTTCTCCAAATATTTCAAAGCTTTCTATGAATGTTATTGATGTGGACTTCCAGAATTCCGACCACAATCCGGTCAAAATGACTTTTGAATTAAAATAGGGTTTACTATGCAGGACAAGGAAGACTTATCCCCGGAAAGAGAAAAGAATTCCAGCAAACTTTATCTGATTATGAATAAACCGGAGGGCTATGTCTGCTCTGCGGTGTCGGACTCACATAAAACTGTCTACCAGCTTTTGCCTGAAGACTTTCAAAAAATGGTGCAAGGTGCAAAAAGAGGACAGCGACTGCATACAATTGGCCGTCTGGACTGCGACACTTCCGGCCTACTGCTGCTGACCAATGACGGGAAATTTTCCCACCGGATTGCAGTGGGAGGAGCACAGCCAGGGGCCGAGGGCATGGAGGTGGAAGGAACACTTCCAGGGATCGGAGCTGCAGGCGCCTGCGGAATAGAAAAAACTTACCGCGCCAGGCTCAGGGACCCAATTTCACCGGCTAACCAAGCGGAATATATAACAAAGGCAGCGAGGGGGCTTGTGCTGCCTCCGGAAAAAAAGTTCGGAGAACAGAAAAGTGGAAGCGCGCGAATTCATTTTCTGGAAGAGGGCGGGCAGCTGTGCGAGGTGCGTTTGAAGGAAGGGAAGTTTCATGAGGTAAGGCGCATTTTCAGGGCACTTGGAAACGAAGTATCAAGTCTTAAGCGCATTGCTATAGGCCAGTTGACTCTGCCCCCAGACCTGAAGTCTGGAAGCTGGAGGCCACTTACCCAAGAAGAAATCCTGCTTATAACAGCGGGCAATTAGGGGCAATCAAGGACAATTAAGAGCACTGGCAATTAATTCCAGACAAAAGAAATTACAGGCGGAACAAAGTCTTGATATTTTCATCAACAAGATAACTTAAAGCCTCGGAAGAAGTTCCCCTAACCTCGCTGATAAACTTATAAACTAGTTCTACATTCACAGGTGTATTTATTGTGCCCCGCAAGGGAACCGGCGCCAGATAAGGGGCATCAGTTTCACATAAAAACCTGTCTGCTGGCACAAACTTCAAAAGCTCCTTTACAGCTTCGAGTTTTGCTTTTTTATTGTAGGTAACAGCGCCGCCAAAGGCTATGTACCAGCCTCTGTCCAAAAAAACCCTGGCTTCATCAATTCCATAACTATAGCAGTGAATAATTCCCCGGTCATAGCCAACATTTTTCAGACAATCCAGAGTATCTTCAAAACCATCCCTACTGTGAATTATTACCGGTAAATCAAGCTCGCGGGCAAGCTCAAGCTGAGCCTGAAAAAGCTCTCTTTCACCCCTATATGTTTTTTCATCAAAATCAGATTCACAGCGGCCATCAACTCCAGTAGGATTCCAATGATGGTCAATTCCACACTCGCCTACAGCAATAATCTTCCGATTAAGGGTATCCTGGTCTCCGCCAGCAGCGGCAGCCTCTATCGAAGCTTTCAACAGCTTCATCTGATTATCTCTGTCATGAATAGAATCAATATCCGGCCAGATTCCGGCTGAAAAATACATAAAGCCCCGCGCCTTCTCCGCCACTGCAGTTCCCGCCAATTGAGCAATCACCTTTTCTACACAAGACTGCCGTTCAGCCAGGTCATCACAATGAGTCCCAATATCAAGCCCAAAGGCGCAGTCCCTTTGAGCCATCGCCTGTAAAACAGAAAGACCATCAACTCCACGCTCTTCTGTCATCATCTTAAAATGAAAATGAGTATCACTAAACATTTAATTTGCCCGTTTTTTATTCTTCTTCAATCGTAATATTTTCTATTTTGTATGAACCCGCATAGAATGGAATAAATACAATGGCAGGCTCTTCGTTAGCATCAACGTCACATATAAAATCATAAGAGATATGAAGACTTTCATTTGCTAAAGCTTGTATTTCCAACTTCTGGAAAGAATGATAATCCACACAATAACCGCCGTTAGCAAAGAAATCAAATTCAAACTTGTCCACATCTACGTTTGCCGTAAAATCAAAATCAACCTTGTAGGTTTTTCCGGCAGTCATATTTGAAACTTTACGAACAAACTGCATTTCGTACAAATCGTTATCAAAGTCTTTGACAATAGAAAATTCACATGCATTTAAATCTTCTGCACCAAAGGTAATTCCATTAAAATCACTTTCGTAGCCCACAAAATATAAATTCCAGTCTCCAGCCAAAGAAACAAAATCTTCTATATATGGTTCTCCGCTATACTTTTTAGAATTTACTACTTCATCAGTTATACCGGTAGAAGTAAAGACAATAGGATTATCTGGAATTTCATAAAGCAAAGAAGCCTGAATAAAATATACATCCCAATTAACAAGCTTTGCACTTGCAAAAGGAACCAGATTATCAAGCGAAATTTCACTAGTCAATTTGTTATTTAAAATGTCACTGCCATAGAACTGTCCGGCGCCAATATATTGCGAATCGGAAAAATCTGAATGGCCGCCCTGCAGCTGAACTTCTATATAGACATTTGAGAACTTTGTATAATTAAGAGGATCTGCAAGCCCCGGAATATCTCCATTTATATGGAAGGAATAATTTTCGGCATCCAAAACCGGCTCTATTGAATTCCATTTATCAAAATCTATAAGTTCGCCAAGTCCGCCAGCAGCTTTACACCAGACATGTTCTTCTTTATATTCCCCGCCAGCAGAAGATGCAAATACAAAGGTGTAAACCTTTCCGTTTTCTGTAAGAGGATAGATATATTCAACATCAGGCTTGCTGCTGGAAGGCATAAGCTGGAAATTAGGATTTGGATAAAAATTAAAGCCGGCTTTACCGCTTTTTTCCTTAAGATTGTACCATTCTTCCCAGTCTCCATCACCTTCCTTCCAGTGCAGGGTTATTTTTACACCTTCCGAACAGGGTTCTACGCTCATATGTTTACTTTCGCGGAATTCTTCCGGCTTTTCAAACTCATAAAAATCAGAAATCTTATTATTTGTGCGGAATATCTGATCAGGCAATTGAGGAATAGCAAATTCAATGGTTACATAAGTCATCCAGTATTTGTATTGACTTATTTCTGAAGCAATACTGGAGTCCACATCCCAGATATTTATGCCGGAAGAAACAAAATCTGCTCTATCTTCATAATCAATTTTTACTGGATTTATCCATTTTCCCCAGCCGTCATTTTTGTCATTTGAATCGCTTCCATAATTATCTATGTAATAACGGAGAATTGAAAAGTTTTTGCTGGTATTAAAAATGCTCATATAATCTTTAGTAAGTTTTAGATTTCCATTTTTTCCATCATTTAAAATGATTTGAGCATCTTCGTAATCTGAATTGTAAGTAAAATATGAAGCATCTCCACCAACGGCTTTTATATTTACTTTTTCTGTAATGTGCCCCTTGCCTTTAGTGGTAACTTCAAAAGCAAAGTGATATATCTTATCCTTTTCTGTAAAAGGATAATAATAAACTTCGCTTTTACCAGGGCTTAGAAGCTGATTTATACAAACGTTATTGCCGCTTTCCTCTTCCAAAATATAAGTGTTATCCCAAGTCCATTCTAAATCACTTTCCAAAGCTTGAATTGTGATTTTAATACCTTTTTCATCACTTTCCAGTTTAATATGGTCGGCTTCAGAGATAATTTCTTCCGGATTTTCTGTTTTTTCTTCCTCTGGTTTTGCAGGTTCTGCTTCTGGCACTTTGGAAACTGCCTTCATTGTAAGCTCTACATTGGTTGAAAGTCCGCTTTCGGCAATTGCTGTACAGCTTCCTTCATAACATAAATTATTGTCTGCATCATAAGCCTGACCAGAAATTGTATATTTGCCAGGAAGTGCAGGACTCAAGGAAATAGTCTCGCCGCTTTTCCCAGCAAGAAGAGTTTCTGTTCCGCCTTCATGTAAAAAAGTAATTTTATAGCTATAGTCCACTGTGCCATCAACTTCTGCAGTATCAGCCGCTCTTAAGGCTGATTGTCCAGCTGGCAGAATCAAAGTAAGTTCGGTTCTAGATTCATGAAATAAATTATCACAAGAATTCAGAAAAATAAGGAATGAAACTAAACAAAAAACATTAAAAAGATGAAAAAATGAACGTTTCACAAGCTCCTCCAGATTATTTCATTTTACTATATATTGGGGAAATTCGCCAGTAAGTAAAAAGGTTCTCTAAAAAAATGGCGCGAAGGAGTGAAACGACTTTCGAAAAGACTCTATTTGTGCTGCCGCGCGAGCAGCAGACGTATATAATTACAAGCACAAATAGCGTCTAGCAGACGTGTCTGCGGTTTCGAAAGTCAATTTCACGACTGGGAGCCATTTTTTTTGGGAAAGGAATACATTATAATACAAGGCCCCAATGATATAGCATTTACCTTGAAAATAATGCGTTTGATTTGTATATTTTGGGATATGACTGATATAAATAAATTTCTTAGTGATATTCAAAAAAGCCTGAAATATAACCGCCAGAATAATGGTGGAAAATGCGATTATAACCGGGTAAAAAATGATATCCGCCGACTTTTTGAACGAAATGCCGCCGCAGTTGGCGAGCTTGCTGATTCTGTTTATGAATATTGGGAAAACGAATATATTTACTCTTCTGCAGACCTGGCAAACGAGCCAAGTGAAGAAAACCGCAACCGTCTTGCAGCCTACCTGGCCTTTTTAGAAAACAGCGACGAATACCAGGATTTAATTTCTGATAAGGACTGGGAAGAATTTGGCCGTCTTGTAAACTTTGAAGCAGAAGAGCTGGATGTTGATGTTCTTCAGGATTTGATGAAGATTCTTGTGAGCAAGGGCGCATATTGATGACTGACAGAGGAGCTTTACAGAAGGGCGGACTGTTGCAGATAGACGAGCTTTACAAAGAGTGCCGCCAGTGCCCTAGGGCTTGCGGGGTGAACCGTACGGCAAGTGCGGTGGTTGAGACTGTCGAAACTACCGCAGTGCAATCGAACACCGGACGACAGCGGCTTCACGCAGGCTTTTGCCGGGAAACAGCCGACCTGCGCATTGCCTTTGCGGGCCTTCACTTTGGCGAAGAGCCGCTTGTGACAGTTTTTGGCGGAAGCGGAACCATCTTTTTTACCGGCTGCACCTTGCGCTGTGCCTTCTGCCAGAACTATCAGATTAGTCAGGATGGTATGGGCCGGGTTGTAGACCAGGCCGAGTTTGTAGACATTTGCCTTCGTCTGCAGGCCGCCGGTGCAGAAAATATAAATCTTGTTACAGGAAGTCACCACATTCCGCGAATTGCAGAATACCTTAGAGCCGCCCGCGACCAGGGAGTCACAATCCCCTTCTGCTGGAACTCTTCGGCTTACGAAAGCGTAGAAATGCTGGAACTTCTTAAAGATCTTGTTACTATCTGGCTGCCAGACCTAAAAACTCTGGACAGCAATTTTTCAAAAAAAGTCTTTGCGGCTCCAGACTACCCGGAAGTTGCCAGCCACGCCATCAGCTGGATGATAGCTAACAATCCTCTTGAAATTGCAGAGATTCCCGAACCGCCAAACGCAAAACCCGCAGAATGGGCAGAGCCCGGCCAAGCACGCGACAAAATGACCAGCGGAGTAATTGTGCGCCACCTTTTTATGCCAGGCCACTTTGCCCAAACCGCCGATGTTCTTGCCTGGCTTAAAGAAAATGCAGACGGCCGCGCCATTATCAGTTTGATGAACCAGTACACTCCGGTAAAGTTTGAAGAATCCC
>JAIKYB010000231.1 GCA_024683675.1 Treponema sp. | reverse complement strand
TTACGAAGGAAGGCATCCTTATAACCGTAAGCCTTAAATCTTGCAAGAACTACAGCATATTCATCCATTGAAACAGGTCCAATAAGAATCTGTTTTCTAGCACCACTAGCAAGTGGAACAATAGTTATTGGATAATTTCCGCTATACTTGTTTACAATTTCCATGATGTTTTCATCTACAGAAAGTGTCGCAATCTGAATATAGTAAGCAGAACTCTTAAGATCACTCAGACCATCAACCATATATTTTGAATAGTCTTTATCTGTCATCTCATAGCTTTCAGATTCATCTACAGCAGGTGCTGGAGCTGGACTTGGAGCAGGAGCTTCTGGCTCTGGTTCAAGTGCTACACTTGGAGCTGGAGCAGGAGCTTCTGGCTCTGGCTCAGGTTCTTCTTCTGCTGCAGGGGCTGGACTTGGTTCAACTGGAACAAGAACAATTGCAGCATATTCATCGTAGTCTTCATCTTCAGACAAGTCATCTTCCTCAGATTCCTCAGATTCTTCATATTCGTAATCTTCATCATCAGAAAGTGCATCTTCATAACGAGCAATTGCAGGACCAGTCACTTCTTCAAGAACATCTTCCTCTTCATAAGGATTTTCAGCAGGAACTTCATCAGACATATCCGGAGTTACAGGCTTTTCAGCATATTCTTCTTCGCCCCATACATCATCAGGAATTACAACTTCCCACTTTTCTTCTGGAACATATTCTGTTACAAGTTCTTCTTCAACAGATTCTCCCTCTTCTTCACTTTCTGCAGCTTCCTCTACAGGGGCTTCTTCAACTTCAGTTTCCTCTTCCTCTGCAAGGTCTTCCTCTGGAAGTTCTTCTTCAGCTTCGCTTTCTCCTAAAGGAGCAAGTTCTTCATCCAAAACAGGTTCTGCTTCAAACTCTTCTTCAGCGTAAGCATCTTCTTCTGGAGGTAACGCTTCAAGTTCAGGTTCTTCAGCAGGAGCCTCTGGCTCTTCAGCAGCTTCTTCACTACTTTCAGCTTCTACAGGCTCTTCTTCATATTCTTCTTCAAACTCAGCTTCTTCAAACTGTTCATCTACATTTTCATCTTCAAAGTCTTCACTTTCTTCTTCTGCTTCTTCAGCAGGAGCTTCGATAGTTTCAAAGCCGTCTTCTTCGCTTTCGGCAGCTGGCTCAACATCTGGCTCAGTCTCTTCTTCAGCAGGAGTCTCTTCTTCAACTTCTGCTTCAGGCTCTAATTCAGCTTCTTCTTCATCAAAGATTTCGTTTTCATCTTCAGCGTACTCTTCTTCCGAGAAGGCATCTTCTTCAGTTTCATCAAAATCTTCTTCTGCAATTTCAAAATCTAAAGCAGAAGTTTCTGGTGCTGCATTCTGTTTTGCAATAACCGCAGTACCATAAACTCTTTCATTCTGGCCATCGCGCTTGGTAATTTTTACGATGTTGTTGTCATCCTTACTAATTCCAAGGGCTTCTGCAGCTTCCGGAGAAAGCATGATTGCAATACCATCAGAAGGATCAAGAGCACCAATTACCAAAAGGTCAACTGTTGAATCTCCAGCAATATTTGCAACACTGATGATATCTCCAGGCAAATAGCCTACAGTTTTTGCAAACAAACCTTGAGGAAAGACACCCTGGTCAACGACAAGAGCTCTTCCGTCCAAAGAAGGACTGAAAGAAGCCAGCATTAAACACGTTGCGAGAATCCCCAGAATTTTACTTACGTTCTTAAACTTATTTTTCATATTCCTACCCATCCTCAGGTTTATTTAGCCTTCAATGCAGAATTGATTTCTGCAGCAAGAGCAGAAGAAATCTTCTTCATGTCATCTTTTGTATGCTCAAGCTTAATATCAGTTATGGAATGTCTTTTTAATTCCTCGCCGGTTTTTGCAGAAGCAAGAGCCCAATCTATTTTTTTTAATTCAGGATTTTCACCTGTCTGATTTACTGAATCATAGAAAAGTTTAATTTGGATAAAATAATCAGAAAAACCATCAATAGCTTCACCCATTCCTCTCTTGTACAATTTTTCATCTTGAGAAGAAGAAGTAGAAACTTCGGCATTAGAGTTTGTTACGATGTATCCGAAATCAAAGAAATTGGTTAGCACTTCATCTTCAATTGTCAGAGAATCCTCTGAAACATCAGGACTTCCATCATGCTGTACAATCTGAAAAGAAAGTTGTTTTGCAGAGCAGTAAGCGCTGCCAATCAGCAAAAGTAATGTAAACATCAAAATCTTATGTTTCCCCATAAAAATACCCCAAAAAGTTTTTTCTACTGTCAATATTTACATCGGAGAAAAGCTCTATCGGGTTTAGACTTTTTTATTACAAGATTGAGATTTTCATAGTCTTGTGATAAAATATTTTAGGGTCGGGAAATGGAAAAAAGAATCTATATAATTGGTGCTGGTTTTGCCGGACAAACAATCGCAGACGATATAAAGCGTAAAAAAATATTTGGCAAAGTAAATGCTTTTCTTGACGATGACAAATCACTTATTGGCAGTTCAATAGACGGAATCCCGGTTCTTGGACCAATTTCAAATGTTGCTTCAGTTTTAGGAACTTCTTCTTCAGATGAGGCAATAATTGCAATTCCTTCTGCACCAACCGAAAGAATTAAAGAGATTTACGAAACCCTTTCTAAAAATGGCTTTTCTCATATAAAGATTCTTCCTGGAATAAGTCAGGTTGTAAATGGTTCCGCCCACCTTGTTCAAACAAGGGAAATTGACCCTTTGGATATTTTAGGAAGAACTCCTGTTGCCATTTCTCTTAAGGAAAGTTTGAATTATCTTCGTGGAAAAAGAGTTTTTATTACAGGAGCCGGAGGTTCTATTGGCTCTGAACTTGCCCGCCAGCTTTTAAGTGGTGGAGCCGAAAGACTTTATCTTTTTGGCCATGGAGAGAATTCCATTTGTGCAATTTACAGAGAACTTAGACTTTTACAGGCAGAGGGAGTTGGTGAAAAGGCAACTATAGTTCCAATTATTGGTGATATGAGAGACCGCGAATATGTGGATTATATTATAAAGCAGACAAAATGTAATGTAATTTTCCATTGTGCGGCCTACAAGCACGTACCAATGATGGAAGAAAATCAGGTTGCGGCAATTGAAAACAATGTTTTTGGAACAAAAAATCTTTTAGATGCTGCCTTAAAATACAAGGTTGACCGTTTTGTTTTAATTTCTACAGACAAAGCTGTCGCTCCTGTAAGTGTTTACGGAGTTTCGAAAATGCTTTGCGAAAAGCTTGTGCTGGATGCAGCAAAAAAAGCTGATAAGGGGCAGGCCCTTATGTTTGTAAGATTTGGAAATGTACTGGGAAGCCGGGGTTCTCTGCTGCCTCTTTTCCAAAATCAGATAAAAACAGGCGGTCCGGTTACTGTTACTGATAAAAAAATGGAACGCTTTTTTATGACAATTCCAGAAGCCTGTTCTTTAGTCCTTCAAACCGGAGGAGTCGGCGAAAATGGAATGTCTTATCTTTTAGATATGGGTGAACCAATTAAGATTCTTGAGCTGGCAGAACAAATTATTAAATTTTCAGGTCTGGAACCTTACAAGGATATTGATATTAAAATAGTCGGAGCCAGAAAGGGAGAAAGACTTACAGAGCCTTTATGGCTTAAGGAAGAAAATCCAAAGCAAACAGAGTTCAAAAAATTGCTTAAACTGGAAAATAAACCTTATAAGTCTGAAAGACTGGAAGCTTTACTAGAAGAGCTTTACCCAATATGCTTTTTTACAAAGGATAAAGAAGAAGATTTCAGAAATAAAAATAAGCTGATTGATATCTTATGTAAAGACTGCACTTCTCTAAAGGATTTTTACGAAGAAATTAAAAATGATAATCAGCTTAGAACTGATTTACTTTAAGACTTGGAGACAAATATGGCAGAAATAAAAGTTCCCTTTCATAAGGCTGCAATTACCAGTGAAGAAGAAAATGCTGTGCTTGATGTTTTACGTTCAGGCTGGCTGACAACAGGAAAATATGCCCTTGAATTTGAAAGATTATTTTCTCAGGCAGTAGGCTCTACAGAAAATTCTCCTGTATACAGTCTTGCAGTAAACTCAAATACATCTGGCATGATTCTTGCAATGGAAGCCTGTGGAGTAAAAGAAGGAAAGGCAGTAATTACTACCCCCTACACCTTTGTGTCTACAGCAACCTGCGCCCGTCACTTGAATGCTGACGTATATTTTGCAGACATAGAGAAAGACTCTTACAGCATAGATCCAGATAAAATAGAAGAAATATTGAAAAAGGATGCAGAAAACGGACATAAGGTTCAGGCTATTGTGCCGGTTCATATTGCAGGCAACCTTTGCAATATGGAAAGAATTCTGGAGCTGGCAAAAAAATACAGCAGTCCGGACCATAAAATTTATGTTATTGAAGATGCGGCACATGCCTTTCCTTCTCCAACAAAGCTGGGTTATGCAGGAACAATTGGCGATGTAGGAGTCTTTTCTTTTTATGTTACAAAGACAATAACTACAGCTGAAGGTGGAATGGTCTGTACAAGGTCCCCTGAGTTAGCACGCCGTATGACAACTATGAGGATGCATGGAATGGACCGCACCACCTGGGACCGCTACACTTCTCCAAGAGCTTCCTGGGAATATGACATTATTGCACCAGGCTATAAATTTAACCTGCCTGATATGCTGGCTGCCCTGGGCTGCTGTCAGGTAAAAAGAGCAGAATTATTCTATCAGCAGAGAAAGAAAATTGTTGAAAAATACAATCAGGCCTTTTCTAAGCTGGACTTTATTCAGCTGCCTCCAGATGGAGAAGGAAATGCCTGGCACTTATATTTAATGCGCATAATACCGGAGAAATTAAAAATTTCCAGAGAAGAATTTGCAAAAAAGATGCAGGAAGCAGGACTTGGAATTTCAGTTCACTTTATTCCTATCTTCCATTTTACTTACTGGAAAGAGCTTTACCCGGATTTTACAGCAGAAAAATATCCTAATGCAGAGCGTCAGTACAGCAGAACAATTTCTATTCCTCTTTATCCGGATATGAGCCAAGAAGCAGCTGACTATGTAATAAAAACAGTAACAGAAATTGGAAAAGCGAATATAATATAAGAAGAAAAGGACTAAATCATGGCTGCAAGAAAGAAAAATGCCCAGGACAAGATTATCCGTTCCCTTGATACAGAAGGCTTTTACAGTGATTACTCAAAAGCAGGAATGCTTTACGCTAAGCTTATCCGAAGTCCTTCTGATTCAGGAAAAATTAAGGATATCGAATTAGAAAATATTCCTGAAGGCTATTTTCTTTATACAGCAAAGGATATTCCCGGCAGCAAAACAATCAGTATTAATAAGGCTTCTTCCAGCGTATTTGCAGGCAACAGCATATCCTACAGAGGAGAACCTGTAGCAATTCTTATTGGTCCTGATGAAGTTACAGTTAATGAGCTGGCAGAAAAAGTAAATATAACATTTGATGTTGGAAACTTTGAAGCGGCACTTGATAAGGTAATTCAAAAACAGAAAACAAATAAGCATTCTTCAGAAGCTGATTTTTCAGATATGGCTGAGCTTATTAATGATTTACCGTCACTGAATAACGTTATAGATAAATCTCATTTTGAAGAATTTCTTGCAAAGGAAGTTGCCACTAGAGAAGTAAAATTCGGTCTTTACGAAGAAAAAACAATTGCAGAAGCTGATAAAATATTATTTGAAGAATCCGGTTTATTTACTACAACAGATACCTGGCAGCAGACAATGGTTGCACCAAAATGGCAGGAAACAGATGGTGCCTTTGCTTACATGGACGGCAGGGACCTTCATATTTACACCCCAAGCAGATGGACCAGCTTTGTACAAAAGTCTATTTCTGAAAGCTTAAAGCTTCCTTCAGAAAATATTTATATTCACAAGACAAAGAGTGCCGGTGTCTTTCCTAATGGTTTATGGCGAACCAGTCATCTGGCTGTTCAAACAGCCATGGCAGCCTTTCTTTCAAAAAAGCCGGTTAAGCTTGTACTTTCACAGGAAGAACAGGAACACTTTATGATTCCTGGCGTACTTACAACAGTTGCCTACAAAACTGCTCTTGAAGCCAATGGCAGAATATCAGCCTTAAAGATTCTGATTGATATTGATATTGGTGCTTCAAATCCTTTTGCCCAGGAGCTTACAGACAGAATTACCCTGGCCTCCTTCAGTTATTATAAGCCAAAAAATCTTTATATTAAGACAATTACTCATACTTCAAAAAAATCACCGACAACAATTTGTATTCACAATATTGATTCTCAGGCCTTTTTTGCTATTGAAAATGAAGTTCAGAAAATCTGTAATCAGATTAATATATTCCCTGATGAATTCCGCCTTATAAATGCCCTTCCAGAAGATACTGATAAAAAGAAGAGCCAGAATGAAAAGCCTTTTCCCTTTGATATTCCGACAAATGGACTTGAAGCAAGCTTACAAACTGTCCTGAAGGATAGTGATTTTAACAGAAAATACGCTTCCTTCCACATGGAAGCTATAGACCGAATAGAAAAATCAAGTAAACCTTTCTTTGCCCTGCCTTTAAGAGGAGTTGGTCTTGCCAGTGCATATTCGGTTTCCGGCTACAGTGGCGTCACAGCCTTCTCTTATGATTCTAAAATTGAAGTAACCTTGTATAAGGACGACAGGCTTGTAATTCATGCAATTAAACCTTCTTCTGTAATTCAGGAAATATGGAAAAACACAGCAGCAGCTATACTTGAAATACCGGCAGAAAATGTAGAAATTGATTCAAACTATACAATAGATACCCTGCCTGCATCTCCGGAAGATACCTTTACCTCTATTGGTATTATGAACGAACTGATTAGAAAATGCTGTAATGAGATTCAGAAAAAACGCTTCCACCAGCCCCTGCCTATTTCTTCAAAGAAAGGCGTACAGAAAAATACAAAAAAGAAATGGGATAAAGAAGCCTTTAGGGGAACACCCTACTACACAAGCTCTTTTGCAAGTGCTGTAGTTGAAATTGAACTGGATACTTATACCTATAATGAAAAAATTAAGGGTATTTGGATTTCAATAGATTGCGGTGAATTGTATGACCAGGCTGCAGCTGTAAGGACAATCAGACTTGAAGTACAGCAGGAATTGACAATGCTTGTACGAGACAAAACTATCCGCTGTGATGCCATACATATCAGGTTTATTAAATCAGATAATAAGTCCGGACAAATTGGAGGTCTGGTTCATAATGTTCTTCCGGCAGCCTTTTCTTCAGCAATTTCCCTGGCTGTAACAAAGCAGTTAACCAGCCTTCCATGTACAGAAGCAAGATTGTTTTCTCTCATCAAAAATAAGACTAGAACCGGAGAAAAGAAAGAAGCCGGCTCATCAGAAGGCAGTAAGTGAGGTAGAGAATGAAGATTCCATTAACATTAAACGGCGAAAAAACTGTTCTGGAAGCAAATCCCGAAGATTCTCTTATGAAAACCCTGCATGAAAACGGCTGTATATCTGTAAAGAGCGGCTGTCAGGAAGGCTTTTGCGGAACCTGTACAGTTTTATTTAACGACAAGCCCGTTGCATCCTGTAAAATGCCTGTAGGTCTGGTAAAGGATGCTAATATTATTACACTGGAAAGCTTTTCTCATACAGATGAGTATAAGGTTATAATGGAAGGCTTTAAAAAAGCCGGAATAAAGCTTTGTGGTTACTGTAACGCCGGAAAAATCTTTACAGCCTACCAGATAATGAAGACAAGTAAAAATATATCAAAAGAAGAAATTTCGGAACAGATAAAAAGTCTTTCCCCCTGCTGTACTGATATTGAGACTCTTGCAACCGGAATTATTTATGCAATTAAGCTTAGTGGAATGAAAATCAAGAGGATAACATCTAATGAGTAAGACGATTTTATATGCAAAGAATTCCTATGAATTAATAAAGCTTCTTATAAATAATCCTGGAACAAAGGTAGTCGGAGGCTGTACTCGTATTCAGGAGCTGCCTGAAAAGTTTATTTCAACCTTTGGTATTAAAGATCTTTCCCAGATTGTGCGCCATGAAAGATTCATTGATGTTGGACCAGGAACAAGTCTGGCTGATTTATACAACATAGGACAAAGCCATCTCCCTCAGATTCTTTGTGAAGCAATAGCAAGTATTGGAAATCCTGAAATCAGAAATGTAGCCACTATCGGGGGCAATATTTGTAACAAAGATTACAGGCTGACGCTTTTTGCCCCACTGATGGCTCTTGAAGCTAGACTGGAATTTAAAAATCAGACTGAAACAAAGACAGAAAATATAAGAAACTTTAAGAGCGTACCGGAAGGCTTTATTCTTTCAAACATCAGAATCCCAATTATGAGACCAGAGCTTTCTATTTTCCGAAGAATTGGTCCTGAACAAAAAATAGACCATCAGTCGGCATCTTATGCTTTTATGGCTGATATGGAAAAAAGTTCTCTGCTAAATGTTCATCTGGCCTTTGCAGGTCCTTTTACCTTCCACAGTAAAGAATTTGAAAATTCCCTTATGGGTAAAAGACTCCCTTTAAGTCAAAAAGAGGTTTCTCAAATAGAAGAATTACTACATCAGGTTTTTGACAAAGCGGCACAAGACCAGATGATTTCTGATGTTATGAAACAGCAGTTCTTCAACATAGCCCGTTACAGCTTTGAACAGTTGACTTAAAACTTTTTTACAGCTCCATGCCCAGGACAAATTATATAATCGCCGTATTTTGAAAGAAGGTATTCTCTGCCTTCCCTTGCAAGAACAGAATCTGAATCAACTCCGGTCATTAAAAATGGAGCCAGAGCATTAAATTCCTTTTGTTCTGCAGAAAAGCCCTTGATGTTTACATAAATATCGCCGCTGAAGACAAGCTTTAATTCATCACAGACAATTACAGTATCCCCTTTTACATGACCACCCTTTCCTTCATAAAAATCAAAACGCTTTCCACCAAAGAAATGACTTCCTATTGGAGCAAAAACCTCTTCAGAGTCCAAGGGTCTTCTGCCCACTATTATGCACTTTTCCAAAGGAGGAGTTTGATAAGCTGAAATAATTCTACTCAACTGGCAATATGGCTCATGCAAAGGATTCTGCTCACGAAAATCTTTTTTACCAGAAGCTTCAAGTTCAAAATTATCATAGCAGTTACCACACATATAAATTGTATCGAATTCAGAAAGAAGTCCAACATGGTCTAAATCTGCATGGGTAATAAAGGCTGATTTTTTTAGAGTTGTATAACCATGAAAAAGCTCCTTAAAAAGAGCCAGCATTTCTGAACGAAAATAGGCAAAGCCGCAATCAACAAAAAGCAGTTCATCATCACTTTGAATTACATAAGTATTGCTGCCACAAGGAGGCTCTATTATAAAAAGAGTCAGTTTATCTGTAAGAGTAATAAAAGAAACCTCAGGCTTAAAATTGTCCCCCTTGCGCTGGCGAACAAGACTTGCAAAGCGTCTTATATAATCAAAGGTTTTTAGGGGAGATTTTTTTTGTTCATCCAGAATCTGCATCATTCTGTTTGCATGTATCAAAACCTTATTTGTCTGCTTCTGGTCCAGAGAAAGGATTTTTCTCATTTCGTTTGCAAAGCTTACATAAAAAACAGTTCCGTCCAGCAGACGGTCAGTTACCTCGTAGTCAAGAATCTTTATTTCACAAATACGAGAAATTTCATTTATTAAGTCGCTGATTTCACTGGTATTTTCGATTAAGAGGCCCATCTTAAAATACTGAAGCTCTGTTCCATTTTCCTGAGAACTGATA
Organism: Treponema sp.; assembly: GCA_024683675.1. GTDB lineage: Bacteria > Spirochaetota > Spirochaetia > Treponematales > Treponemataceae > Treponema_D. The sequence goes on along the minus strand of JAIKYB010000231.1, from coordinate 2,163 downwards.
TAAGAAATATTAACCTTATGCTTATTAAGAATTTCCAGTACCGGCAAAACAGCTCCGCTTACATCAGGCAGAGTCAAAACTATCATTAAGATTTGGCTTTCGTTAGTTATATCAGAAAGATAACCACAGTCTGCCAAAGCTTCTTTAATATTCTTATGCTGATTTTCATCTGCAGAAACTTCAATAAAAAGGGTATGTAAATCTACAGCTTTATTATAATTAACGCGAACTATATTTCCTCCATTACTGGCAATGATTTTTCCAGCAACAAGGAAGGCACCAGACTTATCCGGCATTGTGGTTACATAAGTTTTTTTCATATACAATCCTGGAAATATAAGCTCTAGCGGATAAACATAGCATCGCCGTAAGAAAAGAAGCGGTATTTGTTTTCTACAGCAGTTTTATAAGCCTGTAAAATGTGTTCACGACCCGCAAAAGCTGAAACCAGCATAATAAGAGTGCTTTCTGGAGTATGGAAGTTTGTAAACATTTTATCTACTACATTAAACTTATAACCCGGATACATAAAAATGCTGGTTGAAGAGGTTCCAGCCTGTATCCATTCTCCATTTTGTCCTGGAGTCTGGCCCGCTTGAAGCAGTTTTTGAGCGGCACTTTCCAGGGTACGGACACTTGTTGTGCCAACTGCAAGTACAGGCCGTCCCTGGGCCTTTGCTTTATTTATAGCGTCTGCAGTTTCCTTGGGAACAGTGTACCACTCTTCATGCATTTTATGATTTTCAATATTGTCTTCACGAACAGGCAGGAAGGTTCCAAGCCCTACATGAAGGGTTACAAAATGGCGTTCAATGCCGGCTGCATCAAGACGGGAAAGCATATCCTGAGTAAAATGAAGTCCTGCTGTAGGACAGGCTGCAGAACCGGTATTACTTGCGTAAACATTTTGATAACGCTCAGAATCCTCCTGAGTATCTCCTCGTTTAATATAAGGAGGAAGAGGAATGTGCCCGTTGCGCTCAAACCAGTCTTCGTCTATTGCAAAGTCAAATTTTAAGGCACGGAATTCTGTACCGGCATTGCCTTCGTGTTCAATTATCTGGGCAATAGTTCCATCTGGAAATTTATAATGCATTCCGGGCTTCTGTTTTTTAGCTGATTTAACCATGGTATTCCAGATGCAGCATTCCTTATCAATAGTATTAAGGAACATAAATTCAGTTTCACGTCCGGTTGTTTCCTTAATTCCATAAACTCGGGCTCGTCGTACACGGCTGTTATTAAAAACCATGAGGGTACCCGGTTCTATTAAAGAAGGAAGTTCATCCATCATGTGGTGCTCCACCTGACCAGTCAGGCGATTTAAAAGCATGAGCTTGTCCTGACCGCGCACTCCACTTGGATGCTGGGCAATAAGCTCTTCGGGTAAATCAAAATTAAAATCAGAAGTTAACATGGGGACATAGTATCACAAATTAAAAGAAATGGGAAACACGGGGATAAGTAGAAAAAGATTTCCCTTTAGAACAAGGTCCCCTGCATACCGCCGTCCTTTGAATCGGAAGCATGGGTGAGCCCCAGGTGGCTATAGGCTTTTTCTGTAACCATGCGGCCACGGGGTGTCCTTTGCAGCAGACCGCACTGAATCAGATAAGGCTCGTAGTAATCTTCCAGAGTATCCATACTTTCGCCAATGGAAATTGCCAGGGTTTCCGCACCCACCGGGCCGCCTCCAAAGTTTTCTATAATTGAACGCAGGATTTCCCGGTCATATTTTTCAAGGCCGATTTCGTCTATTTCGAGGCGGCGAAGGCCGTTATCTACTATATCCAGGGTAATTGTGCTGCTGCCGGCGACCTGGGCGAAGTCGCGCATTCTGCGCAGGACTCGGTTTGCTACACGGGGGGTGCCACGGCAGCACTGGGCTAAGAGCATTGAAGCATCCTCTTCAATCCCAATTTCAAGGATAGAAGCAGAACGTTTTATAATAGAAGCAAGTTCTTTTTGGGTATAAAACTCAAAACGTGGAATAAAACCAAAACGGGAACGCAAAGGAGAGCTTACAGAGCCTGCCTTTGTGGTTGCTCCTACCAGAGTAAAAGGCGGAATAGGAATTCTGACGGTACGAGCGGCAGCCCCCTGACCTATAATCCAGTCCAGTTCAAAATCTTCCATGGCAATGTAAAGCATTTCTTCAATTGC
>JAIKYB010000076.1 GCA_024683675.1 Treponema sp. | reverse complement strand
TTTGAATGGAATAATCCTTTGACAATCGGCGGGCTTTCTCTTGGAAATAAGATTTTGGTCAGTTTCTTCCAGTCGGTGACCTTCAGAACAGCAGGGTTTGCCACCATCCCACAGGAAGCGCTGACTCCATCAACTTGTCTTGTGGGCTGTATTTTTATGTTTATTGGTGGTTCTCCGGTTGGAACTGCCGGTGGTGTAAAAACTGTTACGGCCTTTGTAGTTTTACTCAACGTGATGAGCTTTATCCGGGGAAGAAGTGAACCGGTAGTGTTTGGCAGGGCAGTGTCAGAAAAACTGATAAACAAGGCAAATGCAATTGTAATGACAAACCTTATGATGACTATTGCTTTGATTGTGGCACTTATGCAAGTTTGCCAGCTACCAGCTCTTTCTGCGGCCTACGAGATTTTTAGTGCTACGGGAACTGTCGGACTTTCACGGGGTTTGACATCCACTTTGAATGGGGCAGGGCGAATTGTGGTAATGATTGGGATGTATGCAGGAAGAATCGGGCCAATTTCTATGGCACTTTTCTTTAGTACAAGCCGATCAGATAAAAATGAAATTAAATATTCCAGCGGTCATTTTATTGTTGGATAAAAGATTGAAGCAGTGTCATTGCCGGGCAACAACAATACGTCATTGCCGGGCTCGGCGCAGGAATGTGTCACTGCCGTGCAAGGACATTTTGTCATTGCCGGGCTCGGAGGTGGCTTTTGTCATTACCGGGCTTGACCCGGTAATCTTAATAAAAAGTAAAAAGGGGGCTTAGAATGAAATATAATTCTTTTGTTGTTTTTGGACTTGGAAAGTTTGGACAGGCGGTCGCAGATAAATTAATAGAAAGCGGTGCTCAGGTAATTGTTGTAGATGACAGCGAAGACATTATTGAAGCCTACTCTTCAAAAGCAACAACCGCAATTGTAGCTGATTTGACTGATACTTCTGCCATTAAGGCAATTGGAATTGCTCATGTAGAATGTGCTGTTGTTGCAATGGGAACAAGCCTCGAAGCCAGCATCATGTGTACAATGATTGCAAAAGAAAGCGGAGTAAAGTGGGTCGTTGCAAAGGCCGGAAACGATAGAATGGGCCAGGTCCTTACAAAAGTTGGGGCTGATCAGATTGTTTTTCCAGAAGAAGAAAGTGGAATTCACACTGCAAAAAGTCTTATTGCCAGCAACTTTCTGGAATATTTTGAAATTAACGATGACCTCTGCCTTGTGGAAATGGAACCAAAGGAAAAGTGGGTTGGAAAGAATCTAAAGGAACTGAATCTTAGAAAGCAGTACGGGGTAAATGTTATTGCGATTAAGGATAGCAGCGGGGTAAAGGATTTTGTTGATCCTGATATGCCACTTAAGGCTGGAGTTCCACTTTTAATGCTGATTCATAAAAAGAATTTGGATAAGCTGGATAGGAATATTGTGCTGTAAGAAAGGGGGAAGTGTATTTTGGGAAATATGCCTTCTGGGAAAAGTGCCTTTTTGAAAGGGGGCCTTTTGGGAAAACACCTTCTGAAAAACGTGCCTTCTAAAAAAAATGCCTTCTGAGCTCCGTTTCTTCAAAACAATTCCGGCTGCATAGGATTTGTGGCTGGGAACTCTTCCATCCATTTGAAAACTGAATCTGTACCGAGCTGGATATTTTTCTGGCGGCAGAGCTTTGCTAAGTAGGCCATGAGTTCTTTGTTGTGGGGGCTGTTTATTGCGTAAGAGTAGCCGAAAGTCTTCTGGTATTTTTCCTTCATCCCAATAAAACGTGGGTCATTTCTGTTTGCGGCGATTCTGTCCAGGGCTGCGTAAAAATATTCACGGTTTCCTTCACGCAAAGTCAGTCCAATTCCAAAACAAATTATTGCGTGGACTCCGGCTCGGGCGCATAAATCTACAATTCTTTCTACATTTTCTTTCGTGTCGTTTATAAAGGGCAAAAGTGGACTGAACCAGACTACGGTTGGAATACCGGCATCGCGGCAGGCACATAAAACTTCAAAACGGCGGCTGGTCGGACAGACAGCGGGCTCTATGAGACGGCAAAGCTGGTCGTCGGCAGTGGTAAGGGTCATCTGTACCACCGCCTTTGCCTTGCGGTTTATCGAAGTCAGCAGGTCCAGATCTCGGAGGATTAAGTCTGATTTTGTCTGGGGAGCCACTCCAAAATTGTAGCGGTCAATTATTTCAAGGCAGCGACGCATAAGACCCAGTTCTTTTTCCAGCGGAATGTAGGGATCGCACATGGAACCTGTCCCTATCATACAGGGGCGGCGTTTTTTTTGCAGGGCTTCTTCCAAAAGCTGGGGTGCATTTTCCTTTACTTCAATATCTTCAAAGTCGTGGGTAAAATGATAGCATTTACTGCGGGAGTCACAATAAATGCAGCCATGACTACAGCCACGGTAGATATTCATACTGCGAGGAGTTAGAATTGATTTGGCGGTTACAAAGTGCATGCGTTTTCCTTTTACTTTGCGCAATTCTTTTTATGAGCCTTGATTTTTTTCATAGCCCAGTCGTAGTGGCTTGAACTTGCGCTGACACAGTAATCACCAAGGGCAGCATTTCCAGTCCAGGCAAAATGCTTTGGCGTAAAAAGCTCTTCGTTGGAATAGCCTTCAATCATTTTCATCACATCTGCGTGACTTTTTGCAAAAAGCTTTTTGGCCTCTTCGAGAGAGGTTGTCTGATGGCGGGACCAGAAGGCCTGGTTCATTGCTCCGTAAGTTTTCCAACTGTACTCGGAAGGTAAAAAGGCAATGGCTGATTTTTTATCAGTTACGCCCATGTTGTTCTTTGGGAACTTAAGCAGAAGCTGGTGCCATTCATAAAGATGAATTAAAACATCACGCACATTTTTGTCGCGGCTCCAGTGAGCTTCTTTTTTACTTGCTTCCCCAGAAAAATCAAAGGGTGTAGATAATTCTTTTTCAGAAAGCTCATCAATCATCTTCATGAGTTTTTCGTAGTTTTCTTTTGCGGCGGCCAGAAGGTCGTCTTTTGATTTTGGTCTTGGCATATTTTTCTCCTATTTTTTATGAGCTGTTATAATCGTATAGCTGTAGGCATTTACGGTGATAATACAGTTCTCAATTTCAATGTACCAGTTCTTTCCACGCCTTGAAAGTGCAGCTTCCGGCAAAAGTATTTTTTTTCTGCACCATGTAACCTCATCTTCAATTTCTTCACCTAACAGGAGATTCTTTCGGATTCGTTCTCTTCCCATTGGGGTAGTGTGGAGAAGCTTTAAGCTTTCTATAAGTTCATTCTTACTAGTCATTCTGTTTTTCCTTATAATCAAAAGTCTTTAGTAGTTCTGTTTTATAAACCTTTTCAAGAGTAGATTCCCGAACAGTTTTCCATAATGCGGCGGCTGCTTTCAGCTTATTCTTATAAATATTTGTAGACGGATCTGCACAAAAATCTTTAACAAACTTATTCCATTGTAAGCTTACCTTATCATATTTGGAATAGGTCTTTTTCCCAAAATATATGTCAAGCAAATCTCCCAGTGTAAAGGATGCATCCCCTGTTTGTATTGCTTTTCTGGCAGAGGCCACCATATCAACTGTACACTTAAACCTTTTACTGTTAGTCTGTTCTGAAAAGAAGTTTCTGAACCGCTCATTAAAGCGAAAATTACATTCAATAAGGCTTGTATCCAGAGTGAGTTCCGCCTCAGTTGCTTTTGTCCTGACCGCTTTATTCATTTTCTGTGTTGAAGCAGGACTGGAAATTAGTCTGCCATTAAAATATTCTTCAAGGTTGTGATTCAGTTCTGACTTCATCCCGGTGGAAGCTATACCGAGAATTTTACAGATTTTTTTGAGCTCATCCCTATACCAGTAATATTGT
>JAIKYB010000214.1 GCA_024683675.1 Treponema sp. | reverse complement strand
TATAGAGGCTTAGGGGGAATTTATTATTTACAGATATTTTTTGATAAGTTATAATTTATCTATATCATGGAAAAGATTCTATCGTTTATTTCTGACTTTTCGCTTGCTAGAAGTTTTAACGCATTCCTTTCTGATAGCTTTGAATTATTTACGATTTCAAAGGTTAATGAGGCTGAACAGCTTTTATCTGCTGGTAATATAAGCCTTATTATTCTAGACCTGTCTAAGGAAAGCGGTGTAGAGCATGATTATTTTGACATTCTCTGCGAGCGTAAGGTTATGGAAAAGGTTCCTGTTGCTGCGATAATAGGAAAATCCGATGTTGAAAAAGAAATAAAGCTTCTTTCTGCCGGGTGTTCAGAAATCTTCTATACTCCTTTTGATTCCATAATTTTAAGAAAACGTGTTCAGAATCTTGTAAAAATAAATTCACTTACAAGCAATGTTACAAATTACGAAAAACAGCTTATAACTGATCCTCTTACAGGCTTGCTTAATAAGGCTGGTTTTATTTCTTTTGTCAGAAAAATCCTTAGATTAAAACAACCCGGTGCCTTTATTATGTGCGATATGGACGGGTTGAAATATATTAATGACAACTATTCTCATCAGGTTGGAGATGAGATGATTGTTAAGGTAGCTGATTGTCTTTTTGCAACTATGCCTGATGATGCTTTTGTTGCCCATATTTCTGGTGATGAATTTTGTATCTATCTGAATAATATTTCTTCAAAAGAGCAGATTGCAGAGCTTTGTGCCCGTTTCCAAAAAATGGTTCTCTTAAAGGCCCTGCTGCCAGATTTAGCCCGTCCTGTAACAACTTCAATTGGTATTTCTCTTTTCCCTGATACTGGAACCACCTTTGATATCCTGCAAAATAAGGCTGACCATGCCATGGTTTATGTAAAGAATCATGGAAAAAACAGCTATAAATTTCATGCCGCTCGTGATGACCGTGAAGAGGTTTTAAAAGGGCGCCAGGAATGTACAAATATGTCCCTGGAATTTATGCTGAAGCCTAGAGAGGATGAAGATATTCAAACCTGGCTAAGATTTGGTGAGTTCCGAATCGTTTTCCTGACCTATCAAAGGTACACAAAAGATAAATTGGTAGCTCATTATTGTCTGCTCAATATTTTGGATAAGAAAAATGCCGATAATCCGGATTCTAAAAAGATTGTTTCTATTAATGATAAGATAACTAATTATATAAAGGATTCTCTTTTGCCGGGAATTTTTTCCTGGTACAGTATAAATCAGCTGCTTATTCTTTCTACTAGAAAGGAAACCATTCCCCAGGGTATTGAACGCCTGAGGAAGGAATTAGCTGAAGAGTTAGAATCCCTTCAGCTTGAAATTGTTCTTGAAAATGTAGATTAGTTCTTTGATGCAGCTACAATAGCATCAAGGATTTCTGGAAAGAACCAGGTCTGTTCATTACGGTTGTAATAGCCATAATGCTCGTTATAGTCTTTTCCTTTTACTTCCCAAACACCATTATCCCAAAGGAAGCATGGTATTCCATAATTTCCTGAATCGCTGATAAAGTCTGTAAACCAGGCAACTCGGTCTTCAAGATTGTTTTTGTTTGTTGCGCCGTATTCACCAACATAAACAGGATATCCCTTTGAAACAAATTTATCATTGAGGCGTTTGAAGGTAAGGGCATTGCTATTTTTCATCTGCTTTGTGTATTTTGTAGCACCAGGAGATTCCATAGCAAAGTTATATGGAGAATACATGTGAACAGAGACAATAAGTCTTTCTTTTACAATGTCTTCCGGCATTTTAAATTCATCTGCAAGGGCAGAATCAGGAGAAGCCTGAAGTCCTGGGCAGGCAACAAGACGTTTTTCGTTATTACCACCGGTAGCACGAATTGCGTTCAAAGTGTCCTGGTTTAATTTATTCAAGTTTTCTGCAGCATCCTGACATTCCTTTGCATAAGGGTCAAACCACCATTCATGCCCTGTTCCGCAAAGACGAGGTTCATTCATAGTTTCGAAAATAAGGTGCTCATCATAACCATTGTTAAAGGCCATTCCAATCTGAGTCCAGATGTTTTCAAGGAAGCGTTTTGATTCTTCATAGTTTGTTGTATTTGGATAGTAACCGTTGCCGGCTCTCATAGCAGAAGGAGAGTTATTGCAGTCATGGTGAGAGTTAATGATAACATACATATCAGCTCCAATAGCCCAGTCTACAACCTCTTTTACTCTTGTCATCCATTTTGGATCGATAGTGTAGTTCTTATCAATTAAATGATTATGCCATGAAATAGGAATACGAATACTTTTAATTCCAGATGCAGCTAAGGCTTCTATCATTGCCTTTGTTGTTCTTGGCTGTCCCCAGCTCATTTCGGAGCGGACATTTTTTGTGCCTGTGGCATCAAATGTGTTTCCCAGATTCCAGCCGGTTGTCATTGCTTTTACAATTTCAGCAGATGAAGCAGAGCTCATAGACTTGCTTTCAGAATCAACAAGAGCCTGACTTTTGTCAAACTGTGTTTCAGGGGCAGGAACTTTAGGAGCTACAGAACAGGCACTTGCAAATAACAAGGCTGTAGCAAGAATCAATAAATTTGTCTTTTTCATTTTATTCTCCAAAGGAATAGTTTTCTAAGTATAAGAAGTATAACATCATAAAAATCAAAAAGAAGTATAAATCTTCAGAAAAATTGTAGATTCTTTCTTTTATTAATATTTTATTAAAATTTTCGTGTTGAATCATTATATTTTTTTTTATTTTGCTGTGCTAAGATTCTGATATTATGGGATTCAATAAGGATTTTGTTTGGGGTGCTGCAACTGCATCCTTTCAGATTGAAGGCGCTTGGAATGAAGATGGAAAGCTTCCAAGCATTTGGGATGTTTTCTGTCATGAAGATGGAAAAATCAGTGATGGCTCAAGTGGTGATACAGCCTGTGACCACTACCACCGTTATAAGGAAGATGTAAAGCTGATGGCTGATTTAGGCCTTAAGGCTTACCGTTTTTCTATTGCATGGCCAAGAATTATTAGTGATGTTGATGGAAGAGTAAATCAGAAGGGAATTGAGTTCTACAATAATCTGATTGATGAGCTTTTAAAGTATAACATTACTCCTTACGTTACCTTATATCACTGGGATTTGCCTTATTATGCTTATCTTCGTGGAGGCTGGCTTAATCCTCAAATTTCTGATTGGTTTGAAAAATACGCAGAGGTGATTGCAAAGAATTTTGGTGACAGGGTAAAGCATTTTATTACCTTTAATGAACCTTCTGTTTTTGTTGGTTGTGGCTTGCAGCAGGGGTCTCATGCCCCTGGTTTAAAGCTTGGCAGTCGTGACCTTTTAAATGTCGGTTTTAATATTCATCTGGCTCACGGAAAAGCTCTTCGTGCCTTAAGAAAACTTGTTCCGGATGCAGAAATTGGAATTACAGTTGCCATGATGCCTGCAATTCCTACCTGTCCGGCTGATGAAGAAATGGCTTACAATTCGGAATTTTCTTGTGGAAAGGGTGGCTTTTTCTGGTCCAGCAGCTATTGGATTGATCCGATTGTTTTTGGTAAATATCCACAGGAGCTTTTGGATGAATGTAAGGATATTTTCCCTGAATTTACAGAAGAAGATATGAAGCTGATTAGTCAGAAAATTGATTTTATTGGTCTGAATATTTATCAGGGCCGTTATGTAGGTGACTGGAAGCGACCTGTTGGAATGGCTCATAACGAGCTTGGTTGGGATATTAAGCCGGAAGCCTTACGCTGGGGTGTAAAACTCTTTACAAAGAGATATAAGCTTCCTATTTATATAACAGAAAACGGTCTGACCTGCCATGACTGGGTTAGCCTTGATGGTAAGGTTCACGATCCAAATCGTATAGACTTCTTAAATCGTTATCTTTTGTGTCTGCGCCAGGCTGCAGATGAAGGCTGCGATGTAAAAGGATATTTCCAGTGGTCATTCATGGATAATTTTGAATGGGCTTCAGGTTATAATCCTCGTTTTGGTATGGTTTTCTGCGATTACCAGACCTTAAAAAGAACTCCAAAAGATTCTGCCTACTGGTATAAAAGTGTTATTGAAAGTAACGGAGAAAATCTCTAGTTAAAAAAACTGCGGTACACAACAGGAATGTACCGCAGTAAGGCTTTATAACTTTTTTAAATGGAGGACAAACTACTCTTTTACGCCACCGATTGTCATACCCACAACGAAATATTTTTGGAGGAATGGATAAACTACCAGAATCGGCAGAGTAGCAACGATTGTAATAGATGCTCTAATACTTATAGGCGTAACCTGATTTCCACTTGAACCACCGGCAGCGGCAATTGCCATAGAGTTGGCATCTGCGGCACTGGCACTCTGATTCTGACTTGACTGAAGGAATTCCATCAGCTTGTACTGCAGAGAGTGGAGGTTTACCTTTCCAGAACAATAAAGATATGTATCAAACCAGCTGTTCCATGCGCCTACAGCTACGAAAAGACAAATCATAGCAACAGAAGGAACGATAAGCGGCATGATAATGCGGAGGAAAATCTTGAATTCTCCGGCACCATCAATTCTAGCTGATTCAACAAAGCTGTCTGGAAGTCCATTTATATAAGTTCTTACAAGAATAAAGTTGAATACATCAACCAGGTTTGGAACAATGTAAACTGCATAGCTGTTCAAAAGTCCAAGTCTCTTAATAAGCATATAGCTTGGGATAAGACCCGCACTAACATACATAGAAATTACAAGAACAGCAGTCAGAGGTTTTCTGATTACAAATTCCTTACGGCTAAGGGCGTAAGCCAGCATACAGGTACAGAATACACTGAAAACGGTCTGTAAAATTGTTCTTGTTACAGAAATTGTGAAGGCCTTAAAAAGTCTGTCATCAACAAAGAGAACCTTATAGTTCTGCCAGGTAAACTTTCTAGGCCAGAACTTAATTCCTCCTCTGATAGAATCTAGACCTTCATTAAAAGAAATAGCAATTGTGTTCCAGAAAGGGTATACAGTTACTACAACAAGAAATGCAAGTACAATGAAAATAATTAGATCAAATATGATATCGCCAACGTGCTTTCGACGTCTAAATGCGGTTAAAGTTCTTGCAGCCATTATATCAACCTCTCTTCTCCGGCTCTCTTAGCAAACCAGTTAGCTAAAAGCAGCAGAAGGATATTTACAACATTTTTAAAGATTCCGGCAGCAGTTGCCAGAGAGAAATTGAAGAGCTTGAAACCATACTTCAATACATAAATATCGATTGTAGAAGCTACATCATCAATCATACCGTTACGCAGGAAGAACGGCATTTCAAAGTTTGCATCAAGGATGTGTCCGGCACTCATAATCATCATAATGATAATTGTTGCCTTAATTCCTGGAAGTGTGATGTGGAAAATCTTTCTGATTCGTCCGCATCCGTCAATTTCAGCTGCTTCATAAAGACATGGGTCAATAGCAGTCATTGCACCAAGATATACGATTGTGTTCCAACCAACCTCTTTCCATACATAGGTCCAGCCTATGATATGCCAGAAGTATTTTGGAACGGAAAGCCATCTTATAGGTTCATCTACAATTTTAAGTGACATTAAAATGTTGTTTAAGATTCCGTCTTCTACAGAAAGAACATTAGCAACAAGTCCTGTTACAATTACCCATGACAGGAAGTGGGGCAGGTAAGAAACTGTCTGTACAAAGCGTTTTATACCAATGCTTCGTACTTCATTCAAAAATACTGCAATAAGAATTGCTGTGATATATCCAAGGATTGTACTGATTAAACTCATACAGACTGTATTTCTGAGTGAGAGCAGGAATTCCTTATCCTTGAAAAGGAAGGCAAACCATTTAAATCCTACCCAAGTCTGCTGAGAGAATGCTTTGGCCGGTTTATAATCCTGGAAGGCCATATTCCAGCCCCAAAGGGGAACGAACTTAAAAAGAATAATGTAAAGAACAAAAGGAACAGACATCAGAATGAGCTGTTTTTGTTTTAAAAGCATCTGCCAGAAACTTTTTTTATTTGCTAAAGCTGTCTCTGGTACTGTTTTCTTTAATTTTTTATTTTTCATGATATTTCCTGCAACAAGATATGAAGGTGTGTGCGGAATACACACACCCCCATTTAGTTATTTATGATTATTTGTCATCAGGGAAACCACCGAACAACTTAACACGGTTGTCCAGGTTTTCCTGCATAAATGAAACGTACTTGTCAATTCCAGCAGCCTTCATTTCAGAAACATAAGTTTCCCATGTGCCGTCGAAATCAGCAGGACTTTCCATAATCATCTTAGGAAGATATTTTCTCTGGATACTTTCAAGCTTGCTCAAAGCGAGCTGAGCTTCAGAACCATCAACAGGAGCAATCTGCCACATTGGATACCATCCGGCATTTGCAGGTGGGTTCTTGTCTACAAGAGCTGCATAAGAAGCAACGTCGTATGCAGCCCAAAGTTCAACATCTTCTGCACGAGCTGTTGCCTGGAATTCCCATGGCATCTGTGTAATATCACAAGCCAATCCGTCAGAGAATGAACCTTCCATCTTTGGAGCTTCTTCGAACAAAAGCTGAGCTCTGTTGTGGAGGAGCCAGTCATTATCTTCCTGCTGCTTGCGCTGTTCTTCAGTTCTGTATGGACGTCCCTGAGCATCCTTCTGCCAGTCTTCACCTTCGAATCCCCAGCGGAGAATCTTCTGGTTTTCTTCAAGAATCAACTGATCGAAGAACTTAAGGATTTCAATAGCCTTCTTTTCTCCACACTTTGTTGTGAATCCGTATCCTCTCTGGAGGTTAGGGATTGTAAGGTCACGGTAGTGAGGTTTGATTGATTCATCAAATACTACAGGAAGTGGAGCATAAGTTCTGTTATACATGTTATTTGTCTTGAGGGTATTTTCAGCTGTTCCCTGGAACTGCCATCCCTGAATGAACATACCAAGAACACGTCCCTGAGCAATCTTTGCATAGTACTGGTCGCGGTTGTCTGTGAAAGAAGCTGGGTCAATCAGCTTTCTCTGGAAGTAACCGTTAGCAAGCTTGAACCATCTCTTAGCATTTTCATCAATGAAGTTGTCTTCATAAACATATTTGTCACCCTTCTTGTAAACGTGTCCGTTTCCGTCGTTAGGATATCCAGCGAGGAAGTTAGGTGGGTTCCAAAGGTTGAATGCTTCCCAGTCAGCTGTAATGATTGAGAATGGGATTGTAGGAAGTCCTTCGATTGTAGGATACTTTTCTGCATATTTTTCAAGAAGATCGAAATACTGGTCTACAGTCTTAATCTCTGGATAACCGAATTCCTTAAGAACTTCTTTCTGAATCCAGAAACCATTCTGATTGTAGAATGTACCCTGATCTGCACCATCATATACACCCCAGTTTGGAAGAGAGTAGATGTGACCACCGTCAATTTCCAGCATCTGCTTCCAAGCGCTGTCGTAGTGCTTTCTGAGGTTTGGAGCATATTTTTCAACTAAGTCTTTAATGTCAAGAAGACATCCAGCTTCCTGGAATTTTGGCGAATCAACTTCTACCAGGTCAGGAAGGTCTCCGGAAGCGATAAGTACACCAATTTTCTGGTCCTTGTCACCAACGAGAATATCAAATGAGAATGTTACACCGAATTTTTCTTTAATCCAGTTGTACATCTTGTTGTCAGCAGGTGGCTGCTGTCTCTGCTGAATAGTGAAGATAGAGATGTCCATAGCCTTGCCCTTTGCAGAGCCGCCTTTACATCCAACCAAGCTTAATGCCATAAGTGCTGCTAATGCAACTGACATTACTTTTTTCATAAAAGTCCTCCTTATTTTTTATGACTTTTTTATAACCGATTGATTGTACGGCAATCGATTGCCTAAACTTATGTTAAACCTATTTTTTTAATATCGCAATCGGGAAAATCCCCTAAAAGCCTATTTTTACTTATAAAATTATTCAAATTTAATTGACTTTAAATAGCCGTTACCACTTCCTGCAAAAGTAAGGTAAAGAGGGCTGATTCCATCCGGAATTTCAACTTCTCCTGTGTTTTCTTCCCAGAAATTTGAGCTGTCTCGCAGTTTTATCTTACCCAGCAGCTTTCCATCCCAGGCGGTCCTTACTTCAAATTCTCCGTGAATATAGCCGCGGGTTTTTACACTTATGCGTCTAAGCCCCTTGAATTCAAAATACTTAAAGCCCAGCGTAGTCTTGTTTACAATTCCCATGATGTAAGAGGAATCTTCGGCTGCAGCAGGTCCTTCATAGGGACTGCCATCCATTTTATCCCGACCGTCCTGACTAACCTTAGGAAAATCTGGGGCAACATACATAGAAGGCTTGTCTGTAAAGATGTTGCAGGCTATATAGGCCGGGTATTCTCCTTCTGCCTTTAAAGGCCCTTCATTTAAGCCCGCAGAGGTAATTTCAACCTGCGGAATTGAACCGTCCTGCTGAATGTAAATTCTTTCTGCGCAGCCCTGACGTGAAAACCAGGTGCCGTTTGTGTGCCGGTGGTAGAAAATAAAGTATTTTCCATTTATACATTCAAAACCGCCGTGATTATTAGCACCGTAAGCGGCGGGCATGTCAGCCTTTTTGTAGCTGGAAATGCCAAGGTCGCAGTTACTTACAATTACTCCGCCGTAAACAAAGTCTCCTGTAGGATTTTTGCTTGTGGCGTAACAAAGCTCGTGCATAACCTGTGAAGAATAAACAAAATAATATGTGTCTCCCACTTTTCTTATGGAAGATGCTTCAAAGAAGGCATGATTTTTAAAGCCAGCCCAATTATTTACAGAGGAAAGCTTATAGGGGCAGGCAGCTTTTTCTTTCTGCTCATTAGCCGCTGTAAGGGCTTCCTTTTCTGGCAGGCTATAGCAGTCGCCGGGAACAATTACGACAGGTTCTTCTATGATAGTGAGCATGTCCTTGTCCAGAACTGTAGCCATGGCCCCAATTCTATCTTTCATGTTGTTGCCGCAGAAGGCTGTGTAGAGGTATGTTTTTTCTCCTTCACAGAGAACTGCGGGGTCAAACTGAGGCATGTCGCCCTTTCTTTCTCCAAGGCGGGTGCCGTCCTGGTAGTGAACATAGCCATAAAAGCTGTACTTTCCGGCTGGACTATCGCAAACTGCAACAGAAACAATATTTATCTTGTCGTAAACATAATAAATATAGTAGCGGCCATCGGGGCCCTGAGTTACATCAGGGGCATAAAGCACCATTCGGCCTTCTTTATTTATAGGGTCATCTTCTTTTCTGAAAATTACGCCTTCATAACGCCAGTCGCTTAAATCATTAAGAGGAGCAGACCAGCATATATAGTCTCCCAGACAGAAAACATAGCCGTGAGCTAAATCGTGAGAACCGTAAACATAAAGGCGGTCACCAAAAACATGAGGTTCTCCATCGGGAACGTATTCCCAGGAAGGCAAGTAGGGATTAAAAGCATTTTTTTTCATAAAAACCTCAATTACTTATAAACAATTACTTGATTAATTAAACGTTAAACGTTTTACTTTTCACTAAAAATAGGTTACAATCAAATTGTGAAAAACGCAAGAATTTTTTTAATTTTATTTGTAGCCGGTCTTGTTTTAATGTCGTGTTATGCGAAGGATGTTGGAAAAATGGAAATGACTGAACTTACAGAAATGCAGAAAATGATGGCGGAAAAGAGCGTAAAGCTGATTTCTCAGAATAATCCAATTATGGCTCATAAGTTCGGAGCTGATCCTGCTGTTTTAGTCTACAAGGATACTGTTTATATTTATTCTACAAATGATATGCAGCAGATGGAATATACAAAGGGAAATGAAGATAACAGATATAATAAAATTACTTCCCTTAATCTTTTTTCTTCTAAGGATTTAGTAAACTGGACTGACCTTGGAGAAATTCCTGTAGCCGGAAAAAATGGCGGTAAAGGAGATGCTAAGTGGGCTTCAAATTCCTGGGCTCCTGCTATAGCCTGCAAGGAAATTGACGGTAAAGATAAATTCTTCCTCTACTTTGCTGATAGCGGAAACGGAATTGGAGTGCTTTCTGCAGATTGTCCTCAGGGACCTTTTACAGATCCTATAAAAAAACCTTTAATTTCCCGACAGACTCCAAACTGTGCAAATGTAAACTGGCTTTTTGATCCTGCTGTTTTTGTAGATGATGATGGAAAGGGCTATATTTACTTTGGTGGAGGTCATAATCCTGACAATTTTGACCATCCAAAAACTGCCCGCTGTGCAGCTCTTGGTGATGATATGATTTCTATTATTGGTACTCCGTCCGAAATTGATGCTCCTTACCTTTTTGAAGATTCCGGAATCAATAAGTTTAACAATACTTACTATTACAGTTATTGTGCAAACTGGACAGAACGCCCTAAAGGCTCTGGACCTGAAGTTCCTCCTCCGGCTGTTATTGCCTATATGACCTCTGATAATCCACTTGGACCTTTTACTTATAAGGGCTGGACTCTAAAAAATCCGGGAAACTATTTTGGTGCCTGGGGAAATAATCATCACTGGATTTTTGATTTTAAGGGAAAGCATTATATTGCATACCATACACAGACAATGGAAAAACAGATGGGCCTTGAACACGGTGGTTACAGGGGAATCTTTATAAACGAGTTTACTGTAAATGAAGATGGCAGTCTGCCGGTTCAGAATGCATCCATGACAGGGGCCGAACAGGTTGGAAGGTTTAATCCTTACCAGACAATTCCGGCAGCAAGCTTCCATTCAAGCAGATATATTACTATTACTTCAAAGCAGACTGTAATTCCTATTTCTGATTCTGCATACCTCTGCCTTAAGGGAGTAGATTTAGCAGAAGGCTCATCAAAAATCCGCTTAAAGCTTGCTAATTCATCAGGTGATAAAAATGCTTCCATTAAACTTACTGCAGATCATTTTGCTGGAAACGGAAGCCTTTTGGCAGATATAAAAGTGGGTAAAAAGACAGAGCTTGAGGCAAAAGTAGAGCCTCTTTCTGGTACCCATGATTTGTATCTTCTGCTTTCCGGGGCTATAGAATTGGAGTCCTGGGAGCTGATTAAATAGTTGTTATATATAAGCAACAGGGCTTTTTTTACCTCCTCCATAGCCCTGTTGCTTTCCTTTTTTTTATTGATTTTACTACTTATTTAATATATAATCGTACGGTCATACAGTTATAATATCTTAGTTTTTCATACTTTTCGGCTGGAGTTATTTTGATAAGAAGGAGAAGATAATGTCCGAGCAAGATGAGTTATTCTTTACCGAAAATGTAGTCAATGTGAATCGCATGGTTCGCAAGGTTATGGCTGCAACAGTTATAGTGCCTCTCTCTTTTATAATCCTTACTCATATTGGAATTTGGTCTGTTTCCTATAACTATTCCATGATAATGCTTGGCTTGTCAGTATTAATTTATCTGATTTTGCTTTATGCAAATAAAAATCCCAAGCTTCAGGTTTTCAGCATGTATTTTGGTATACTTTCAGCTGTTCTCTATGTAGATTTCCTGGGCTATAACCGTGTAGTACAGATTTCTATTACTTATGGCTGTGCTCCATTTTTAAGCTGTCTTTACTATAATAAAAAGCTGACAAACCTTACTTCTATTTTCGCTTACCTTTCTATTGTTGCAGTTCATGCAATTCAGGCTTTTGGTATTGGAGATTTTATAGCACCTGTTATTTCAAATAAGAATACAGTAACCTGGTTTATAGGTCATGTTTCAGGAATTACAATTGAATACGTATTTGTATTTTTGATTGCCGGCTTCCTGGCTTCCAGAAACTATAAGACAATCCAAAATCTTGTGAAGACCAAGTCTGACCGTGACGCTGCTTATGATAAGCTTTCTGAACGCAACAAGTACATTATGCAGCAGAATCTTGAGCTTGAAAGTGCAAACCGTGAGCTTAATAGTACTCAGTACAAAATTATTCAGTTTGTTGCCCAGTGTCTGGGTAAGCATGATATTTTTACAGGCTTCCATGTAATGCATACAAAGAAGTTTGTAGAAATTATTGCTAAAGAGCTGAGGGACGAAGGCTATTATGAAGAAGAGCTTACAGATAAAAATATTGCGCTTTTTTCAACCGCGGCCTTCCTGCATGATATTGGAAAGATTCATGTTCCTGAAGGAATTCTTAATAAAATGGGACCTTTTACACCTGCAGAATATGAAATGATGAAGTGTCATCCAAAGGTTGGTAAAGAGCTTTTGGAATATCTTCCTCCAATTGAAGGCGGTAAATTTAATGACATTGCAATTATGATGGCCTATCATCACCATGAAAAATGGGATGGTTCCGGTTATCCAAATGGACTTTCTGGTGAACAGATTCCTTTGTGTGCCCGCATCATGACTGCCGCAGATTCTCTTGATGCTATGATAAGCCAGCGTCTTTATAAGGATCCATTATCAGTTGATGAAGCTATGGATGTTTTTGAAAAGTGTAAGGGTAGTCATTTTGAACCTTGCATTGCAGACGCCGTTATCAATTGTAAGCATTTAATTACTTTAATTGACCAGGATTTCAAGACTTCAGAAGCAAGTGAAAATGCAAAAGAACTGGAATGGTGGCACAGCTATCACGAAAATTTGAAGTTGTAGAATATCTTTTTGTAGGGTATAATTGTCTATTATGCCAATTACAAAATATCTGGAAAAAAATGCAGAGCTTTATGCTAACGACTGCGCACTTGTAGAATTAAATCCCGAAGTTAGGGATAACCGTAGAATCACTTGGAAAGAATTTGATTTAACTCAGCCTGAACCAAATCTGCCTTATCGCAGAGAAATTACCTGGAGAATTTTTAACGAAAAAGCAAACCGCTGTGCTCACTATCTTTTAGAGCGTGGTGTTCGCCGGGGTGACAAGGTTGGTATTCTTATGATGAACTGCCTTGAATGGCTTCCAATTTATTTTGGAATCTTAAAAACCGGAGCCCTGGCAGTTCCTCTAAATTTCCGTTATGCCTCTGACGAAATTGAATATTGTCTTAATCTTGCTGATATTTCTGTTTTGTTCTTTGGGCCTGAATTTATTGGCCGTCTTGAAGCTATTTCTGAAAAAATTATGCAGCACCGCCTTTTGATTTACGTTGGAGAAGGCTTAGCTCCAAGTTTTTCAGAAAGCTATTTTATGTCTGCAATGAACTATTCTTCAGAAAATCTGGGAATTGAACTTACTGATGATGATGAAGCTGCTATTTATTTTAGCTCTGGAACAACAGGCTTCCCTAAGGCAATTTTACACAAGCATAGAGCTTTAATGCATTCAGCTGCTGTAGAACAGAAGCATCATGGTCAGAAAAAGGATGATGTTTTCCTTTGTATTCCACCTTTATATCATACTGGTGCTAAAATGCACTGGTTTGGTTCTTTAATTTCCGGAAGTAAGGCCGTGCTTTTGCGTGGTACAAAGCCTGAAACAGTTTTGAAGGCTGTATCTGATGAAGGCTGTACAATTGTTTGGCTGCTTGTGCCTTGGGCTCAGGATATTCTGGATAGTCTGGACCGTGGAGATCTTAAGATTTCTGATTTTAAGCTGGACCAGTGGCGTCTTATGCACATTGGAGCTCAGCCGGTTCCTAAAAAGCTTATTGAAGATTGGAAAAAATACTTCCCTCATCATGATTATGATACAAACTATGGGCTTTCAGAAAGTATTGGACCTGGTTGTGTTCATCTTGGAGTTGGAAATGACAGAAAGATTGGTGCAATCGGAATTCCGGGTTATGGCTGGAAGGTAAAGATTGTTGATGAAAATCGCAAGGAAGTAAAACAGGGCGAAGTAGGTGAGCTTGCTGTATTTGGCCCTGGTGTAATGGTCTGCTATTATAAGAATGTTGAAGCTACAAATGAAGTAATGGATAAGGAAGGCTGGCTCTATACTGGTGATATGGCTATGATGGATCCGGATGGCTTTATTTATCTGGTAGACCGCAAAAAGGATGTAATTATTACTGGTGGTGAAAATCTTTACCCAGTTCAGATAGAAGACTTCCTTCACAAAATGGAAGCAGTAAAGGATGTTGCAGTTATTGGTCTTGCAGACAAGAGACTTGGAGAAATTGCTGCTGCTATTATAGAAGTAAAGCAGGGTTATAACTGTACGGAAGAAGATGTAAACACTTTCTGTATGGAGCTTCCAAAGTACAAGAGACCTCGCAAAATCATCTTTGCTCCGGTTCCTCGTAATCCTACTGGAAAGATTGAAAAGCCTAAGCTGCGCGAAATGTACCGTACAGAAGATCCTTTTGCCAGCATGAGAAGTGATGAAAAATAATTTGAGTTAATTATATTTGGTGATATAATAATTCTAAATTAAGGAAAATCTGGAGGTGATTATTTATGGAAAGAATGCAATGCGATCATTGCGGATATGTTTACGATAAAGATGAAGGTGATCCAAAAAATAATATTGCACCTGGAACCGCATGGGCAGATGTGCCTGAAGATTATACCTGTCCTGAATGTGGTGCCCCAAAGGATACTTTCATTATAGAGTAATCATTCTTTAGAAAATATTCATAGGAATAAAAGAAAGGCTGTTTACGAAGTTTGCAAAATGAAATGCACTTCAGAAGACAGCCTTTTTTATTTGCTTTTTTATGACAATGTGATAGTATTACTATCATGAGTACATTTGAAATCAAAGATAAGTTCTACCTTGATGGACAGGCAATACAAATTATTTCCGGTTCAATTCATTATTTTCGCGTAGTACCTGAATACTGGCGTGACCGTTTGGAAAAGCTCAAAAATATGGGCTGTAATACCGTTGAAACTTATATCCCATGGAATTTTCATGAGCCTAAAAAGGGCCAGTTCAAGTGGGATGGAATGCATGATTTCTGCCGCTTCATAGAAATTGCTCAGGAACTGGGGCTTTATATTATAATCAGGCCTTCTCCTTATATCTGTGCAGAATGGGAGCTGGGTGGTATTCCTGCCTGGCTTTTAGCAGAGCCTGGAATGCATTTACGCTGTTCTTATGAGCCATATTTAAATCATGTCAGAGACTACTATAATGTGCTTATTCCAAAATTAGTGCCTTATCAGCTTGATCAGGGCGGAAACATTATCATGATGCAGCTTGAAAATGAATACGGCTACTATGGTGATGACAAAAATTATCTGAAATTTCTGGCTGATTTAATGCGTTCTTTGGGAATTACTCTTCCTTTTGTTACTTCTGATGGTCCCTGGAGCCGCAGTGGCTTTCTTGCCGGTCAGTTAGAGGGTGCTCTTCCTACAGGAAACTTTGGTTCAGCCTGCGAATGGCAGTTTGGTCAGATGAAAAAGATGATGCCAAAGGATAAGCCCCTTATGTGCATGGAATTCTGGGCCGGCTGGTTTGATGCCTGGGGAAATAAAAAGAAAAAATCCTCTAACTTAAAGATTAATGAGCTGGATTTTAATTACGTTATTAAAAACGGGCATAACATAAACATTTATATGTTCCATGGTGGTACGAACTTTGGCTTTATGAACGGTTCAAACTATTATGGAAAGCTTACTCCGGATACTACTTCTTATGATTATGATGCGCCTCTTTCTGAAGATGGTCAGCTTACAAAAAAATACATGGCCTTCCGCCAGATAATTAAAAAATATAAGGAAGTTCCTGAGGTAAAATTTACTACAGATATAAAAAGAAAGGCTTATGGAAAAGTGAAATGGAATGCAAGTGCTGATCTTTTTGAAAATATAGGCCTGCTTGCAGATGCTGATGGCGGTGTAAAAAAATCGGTTTATCCTATGTCTATGGAAGAAGCCGGACAGGCTACCGGATATATTCTATATAGAACAAAAATTGCCGAAGACCAGGAAGCAAAGACCCTCTTGTTTAAAAAATGTGCAGACAGGGTTCAGGTTTTTGCAGACGGAAAAAAGGCAATTACAGCTTTTGATAAGGAAATCTCTTCGGAATCCCGGGGAAGGTGGCCTTTAACCTTTAAGGAAGGTAAGGAATGGAAGCTTTCTACAGGCAAGGGAGCCCAACTTGATTTCCTTGTTGAAAATATGGGCCGTGTAAATTTTGG
>JAIKYB010000213.1 GCA_024683675.1 Treponema sp. | reverse complement strand
TTTAATCCTTGAAGATTTGGAACATGCCGTAAAACGTGGTGCAAAGATTTACTGTGAAGTAGTTGGATTTGCTACAAACATGGACGGTTCTCACATCACTTCTCCAAACAGCGAAACTCAGGCTAAATGTCTTGAAATGGCTATTGAAGATGCAGGAATCAGCAAGAATGACATTGCTTACGTAAATGCTCACGGAACTGCAACTCCACACGGAGATATTTCAGAAACTCAGGCAGTTTATAAGGCATTTGGAAAGTCTGTACCAATTTCTTCTACAAAATCTTACATTGGACACATCCTTGGTGCATGTGGTTGTGTAGAAAGCTGGCTCACAATCAACATGATGAACGAAGGCTGGTTCCATCCAAATGTAAACTTAAAGAATATCGACCCAGAATGTGCTCCTTTGGACTACATTACAGGAAATGGTCGTGAAATAAATGCTGAATATGTTATGGCAAATAACTTCGCCTTTGGTGGAGTTAATACATCTTTGATTTTTAAGAAGTGGCATGACTAGAGCTAACTCATAAGCCCTGCAAAAACAACAACATCTTTTTTAAGATGTTGTTGTTTTTTTGCCATAATAATTTTACAGTGGATTTTTACTAAGAGCCAATTACTTTATTTTTACCAGAACCTTTTGATTTATAAAGATTTTCATCAGCTTTATTTATAAAACTGTGTAAATCAGCTTGTGTTGTGACTAATCCTGCTGAATAGCCTCCACTAAAGTGGAATTCACCATTAATGGTAGTCATACAGTTATCTATCATCTTACAAAAATCTTCTTCTGAGATTTCCGGAACCATAATCAGATATTCGTCACCTCCATATCGGTAGCAGTGTTCTTTTCCAAAAGAGTCCTGCAGTATTTTCGCAAATTTTATCAGAAGATCATCTCCAAAATTGTGACCGTAAGTGTCATTATAGGATTTGAAATCATCAATATCAGTAAGCATAAGAGTAATATTTGATTCTAGTAATTTGGAAAAATCTATTCTAAGTGCATTGCGGTTTTTTAACGTTGTAAGTGGATCGTAAAGAGAAGCAATCCTGAGTTCTTCTGCAAGCTTATGGCTTATAATATTACGTTTTGCAATTCTTAGATATTGCTGAAAATGAACAATATTACCAGCAAGAAAGACTACCATAAGAATTGGATAATTGATTTTTGTTGCTGCAGAAACCCCAACAGATGTCTTCATTAAAAAATAAAAAACTCCAAAGGAAATTACAATTGTCGGAATTGAAATTAGGGGTTTTATCATATAAAGACTGCCTATAAAAAGCTCCAGCGTAATAAAAACTAAAATCTGTTCGTTCAGAATATAATCATTATAGGCTATGTAAATGGCAAAAATGAAAGTGACGAGAAGAAATAATCCCAGGCTTGCATTAAAGCCATGATGGGTAAATTTATCCTTTTCCGGCTGGTGGGTAAAGGAATAAATACATAGCTGCATAGATGCAAGAAACAATACTACATAAAGTACTCTGTGAATAAAAATCCAATGAGCGGGATTTTCTACTTCCTGATTGACCTGAAAGAAAAAGGAAATTGCGAAGACAAAGGCTTCAACAAGCATCATTATAATGGAAACTGCACGTGATATTCGAAGGTTGGAACAGTCTAAGAAAAACTGAATATCAGGATGAAGTTTTTCCATCCCAAGAGTTTTCTTAAGAAGCTTTAAGAACATATCTCTCCCCTGTGTTCTACAAGTTAATATAATTCTAACATATAAACTGATAAAATCAAGTTTTTATTAAACCTTTTACTAATTGTAGATTTTAATGCAATGCGATATAATTAAATCCCGTATGAAAAACGGATTTGATAACGATAAATACCTTAAAATTCAATCAGAACACATTAAAGAAAGGATTGCCAAGTTTGGCGATAAACTCTATTTGGAATTTGGTGGAAAACTTTTTGATGATTATCATGCTTCCCGTGTTCTTCCAGGTTTCCAGCCGGATAGTAAGCTGCGTATGCTCATGCAGCTGTCGGATGTTGCGGAAATCGTAATAGTAATCTCAGCAGTAGATATTGAAAAAAATAAGGTTCGCAGTGACCTTGGAATTACTTATGATAAGGATGTTTTGCGTCTTCGTAACGAATTTCAGAATCGCGGGCTTATGGTAGGAAGCGTTGTAATTACTCATTATACAGGCCAGGAAGCTGCAAAGGCCTTCCGTGGTAAGCTCAAGAAGATGGGAATTAAGGCTTATTATCATTATACAATCCCTGGATATCCTTCAAACGTAGCTCTTATTGATAGTGATGAAGGTTACGGAAAAAATGATTATGTAGAAACCTCCAGACCTTTAGTTGTTGTTACAGCACCGGGCCCTGGAAGTGGAAAAATGGCTGTTTGTCTGAGCCAGATGTATCAGGATTATAAAAAGGGACTGAAATCTGGATATGCAAAGTTTGAAACCTTCCCAATCTGGAACCTTCCTCTTAAGCATCCTGTAAATCTTGCTTATGAAGCTGCTACCGCTGACTTAAATGATGTAAATATGATTGACCCATGGCACCTTGAAGCCTATGGAGAAACAACTGTAAATTACAATCGCGATATAGAAATCTTCCCTGTTTTGGATGCTATTTTTAAGGGAATATATGGTGATAATCCTTATAAGTCTCCAACTGATATGGGCGTTAATATGGCGGGCTACTGTATTTTTAATGATGAAGCCTGCTGCTATGCAAGTAAGCAGGAAATTATCCGCCGTTATTATGAAACTCTTGGTCGCCTTGTTGAAGGAAATGCTGAAGAATCTGAAGCTGATAAGATTGAACTTCTTATGCAGCAGGCTAAGATTACAACAGATGACCGTCGCGTAACTGTGGCCGCAAAAGAGCGTGCTGCAAAATCAAAGGTTCCAAGTGCCGCTATTGAGCTTGCAGATGGAACAATTATTACTTCTGAAACTTCTGATTTGCTTGGAACAAGTGCAGCTTTAATCTTAAATGCTACAAAGCACCTTGCAGGACTGGATCATAAATTAAAACTTATTCCAAAAGAAATGATTGAACCTATTCAAAAAATGAAGGTTACCTATCTTAGCGGAAATAATCCTCGTCTTCATACAGATGAGGTCCTTGTTGCCCTTGCTATGCTTTCAAAAACAGATGATAACTGCCGGCTTGCTCTTGAACAGCTTCCTAATTTACGGGGCTGTCAGGTTCATACAAGTGTAATGCTCAGCGAGGTTGATCGAAAAATCTTCAAGAAACTTGGCGTCGATCTTACCTGCGAGCCTGTAAGCAAAAAGCAGAAGCCTCTTATCGGATAGTTTACGGCTAAAAACTTAATAAAGAAGGACTCTATGAAAACTGTTTGTGGAAATGATTTAACTATTGAAGATCTTTGTGATGTTGCTCTTGGCGGAGAAGAAGTTCAGTTGCCAGAAGATAAGGGCTTTTGGGAAACTCTTGAAAAGAGCAGAAAGTTTCTTGAAGATTACATTGCAACCGGTGTTCCAACTTACGGTGTAACAACAGATTTTGGTGATAGCTGTCACAATCAGATTTCTGTAGAAAAGGCAGGGGAACTGCAGCGTGTAATTTGTACCTATCATGGAATAGGTCTTGGACCTAAGTTTGACCATGAAACAGGTCGCGCTGTCGTGCTTGCACGTCTTAACGGAAACGTAAAGGGTGGTCATTCTGCAATCCGTCCTCAGCTTGCAAAAATGATGGTAACTCTTTTGAACAAGGATATTATTCCGGTAATTCCTCAGCTTGGTTCTGTTGGTGCTTCCGGTGACCTTACTCCTTTGAGCTATCTTGGTGCTGTTATTATGGGACAGCGAACTGTTTATTATAAGGGCCGCATCTGTCCAACAATGGAAGCTTTCAAAGCAGAAGGAATTGAGCCTCTTCCAATTGAAGCAAAGGAAGGCCTTGCAATTATGAACGGAACTTCTGTCATGACTGCCGTTGCTTCTTTGGCCTGGAAAAAGGCTGAGCGCCTTGCAAATATTTCAGACTTCCTTACAGCTGTTACTTCTGAAATTACCCGCGGTAAGGATACTCCTTTTGTTGCAAAGGTTAGCGAAATCAAAAATCATAAGGGACAGTGCGAATCTGCTGCCTATGTTTATAACATCATTAAGGATTCAAAGCGTGTTTGGCGTTACGAAGACTTCCTTAAAAATCAGATTGAAAAGATGGAAGGAAAGGGCTTTGTTGCTCAGACTAATAAGATTCAGGACCGCTATTCAATCCGCTGTGCTCCTCAGATTACAGGTGTTTATCGCGATACATTACGCTTTGCCCGAGATCTTATTACAGAGGAATTAAACTCTGCTAACGATAATCCACTTGTTGATATTGATGCTGAACGCCTTTACAACACAGGTAACTTCTACGGCGGACACATTTGTGCTGCCTGCGATTACATGAGAACTGCTCTTGCAAATATTGCTGATCTTTCAGACAAGCAGGCTGAAGTTATTATTGACGGAAAGTTCAACGGTCTTACAGAAAACCTGATTCCTTTTACACCAGCTGATCATCCACGCGCAGGACTTCGTCTTGGCTTTAAGGCCGCTCAGATTACAATTTCTGCTATTCGTGGTGAAGTTGCAACTTATTGTTTCCCTGTTTCTCTTACAAGTGCTCCAACCGAAGCTTTGAATCAGGACAAGGTTTCTATGGGTACAATTTCTGCACGCAAGTGGGCTGAACAGATTGACCTTGTATTCCTTCAGTTTGCAACTCATCTGCTTGCTGCAATGCAGGCTGTCGATCTTGCCGGTAAGGATGACTTTGCTCCATTTACAAAGAAGGTTCACGACGAGGTTCGTAAGATGAGTGCCTTTGTAGAGGATGATCGCGAGCTCGATAAAGATGCTACTGCAGTAGCTGAATGGCTTAAGAAAACAGAGCTCTTTGCTTAATTTAATAGATTTTCAGGCAGTCTGATAATAGTCTTCTCTTTTACTACTGGAAAAAGATTTTTCTTGCTTATCCAAAAATACGGTTGTATACTGTATCATTGGGTAAGAGGCTGATTCTATGAATCAGTGGGTTCCAGTCGGAAAGGAGAGATAAGTCTATGGTAGAACTGAAACGTATGACTCCTGAAAATGTAGACGATATCATTGCACTTCAGGTCGCAGAAAGCCAGAAAGGCTTTGTGTCTCCAAATTCCCGCAGTATTATGGATGCCCATGTCGCAATCACAAATAATGAAATGGCTATTACCTTTGGCATCTATGCTGACGATATCCTTGTTGGATTTATAATCCTTACATACGGAGCTAAAGAAGATAGAATTATGCCTTCTGTTGCCTACAGAAACTATTATCTCTGGCATTTTATGATTGATAAAAAATACCAGAGAAATGGCTATGGAAGACAGGCTCTAAATAAATTGATTGAATATATGCGCACTGCCCCTTGTGGAGAAGCCAAGGCATGCTGGGCTTCTTACACAATTGCAAACCAGGGAGCCAAGGCCTTTTTTGAAAAGTGTGGCTTCCAGGAAAATGGCGAAACAGTTTTTGGTGAAATTGTTTCTATGAGGCGCTTGTAAACATAGCAGAAGAAAGATATCTGTCGCCTGTATCTGGGAGTAAAACTACAATATTTTTACCTTTATTTTCAGGACGTTTAGCCACTTCTATTGCAGCCCAAAGTGCCGCTCCAGACGAAATTCCAACCAGAACTCCTTCCTTTTGTCCTATTTTGCGACCACATTCATAGGCAGCCTGGTCTTCTACGGCAATAACCTCATCATAAACCTTGGTATCCAAAACTTCTGGAACAAAGCCGGCTCCAATGCCCTGAAGTCCATGGCTTCCGGCCTTTCCCTGTGAAAGGTAAGGAGAGCCCGCTGGTTCAACTGCAACAATTTTTATATCAGGATTTTTTGCCTTTAAGAAATGTCCTGTTCCTGTTATAGTTCCCCCGGTTCCAACACCAGCAACAAAAATGTCAACTTTACCGTCTGTGTCTTCCCAGATTTCGGGGCCTGTAGTCAGTTCATGGGCCCTTGGATTTGCTGGGTTTACAAACTGACCTGCAATCAGGCTTTTTGGCAGGGAAGCGGCAATTTCTTCTGCCTTTTGGATAGCACCCTTCATACCAAGCTTGCCTGGAGTAAGAACCAATTCGGCTCCATAAGCCTTCATGAGCTGGCAGCGTTCCACAGACATAGAATCTGGCATTACAATTATCAGTTTATAGCCGCGTGCAGCTGCAACAGAAGCTAAGCCAATTCCTGTATTTCCAGAGGTTGGTTCAATAATAACTGAATCCTTAGTTAATTTACCTGCTTTTTCTGCTTCATCAAGCATGTTTTTTGCAACACGGTCTTTTGCACTTCCTGCCGGATTAAGATATTCAAGCTTTGCAATTATTTTTGCTTCAAGATTATATTCCTTTTCAAGGTTTTTAAGCTCCAAAAGTGGAGTATGTCCAATCAGTTGGTCTACAGATGTATAAATATTACTCATTTTTTCCTCTTATTAAAATTTTAGTCTGAATAAAGGCTTTGTCAATAGAATAGCCTTAGGCCCCTTTCTATGCTATAATTCTACTTATGGAAGAAACTCAGAATCATTCAATAGTTTTAATGGGCTTAAAGCATTGTGGAAAATCTACTCAGGGAAAGCTGCTTGCAGAAAAACTGGAAGTAGATTTTTTTGATATTGACCAGGAAATTGAAAAGGCAGTTGGAAAGCCTGTACGCATTTTATACAAAACAAAGGGTGCTTCTGAGTTTATGCTGCAGGAAGAAAAAGCCTGCGATAAAATTGTTAGTGAAAATGCCGGTAAACAGATAGTTGTTGCAACGGGAGGAGGCATTTGTGATAATCCTCCTGCAATAACAAGACTCCGTGAATTGAATACCTTTGTATTTTTAAGACTGGATATGGATTTTTCTATCAACAGGATTATGGATAAAATACAAAAGAATGAATTTGGAACCTTTTTAAACCTTCCTGCCTATGTAGAAGCTGAAAATCCAAAGACTCTTAAGGATGTTCGTGAGATTCTGCAGAAAAAGTTTCAGGAAAGATTTTTGAAATATGAAGCGATTGCAGATATTATTGTGGACATAAAAAATGCCCCGATAGATGAGAACTTAAATCGCATCCTCGAGGCACTTAAATAAGCTGGCTAATTTTTAGTTACAGCCGCCGCAGTCTCCGCCGCAACCACCGCAATCTCCACAGCCGCCTCCGCAACCTCCGCAAGAACCGCCTCCACAGCCACGAGGATTCAATTCTTCTTCTGTAGCGTCTCTTACTTCTACAACTTCTACATCAAAATGAAGAACCTTTCCAGCCAGTTCATGGTTTCCGTCAATTTTAATTTTGTCGTCACCAACTTCAATTACCTTTACGATAGAAGGTCCCTGAGCTGTCATGGCCTGGAACTGCATTCCAACTTCGATAGGCATTTCTGTTTCAAACTGACTTCTTGGAACATCTACGATAAGTCTTGGATCGTAGTCTCCATAGCCGTCCTTTGGCTGAATAACTGCAGTAAACTTATCACCAGGATTTTTACCTTCAAGTTCATTTTCAAGTCCAAAAATTAAGTACCCGTTACCATGAAGGTAGCCAAGTGGCTCTTTGCCTACAGAGGAATCAAGCTGATTTCCATCGTCATCTTTAAGGGTGTAATGAATACTTACCCATTTGTTCTTTTCAATTTTCATTAGAATCCAAATCCTTCCATATCGGTCATTGCATTATCTTGTACGACCTCTGTAATTTCAGGGCATGCATCCTGTAGATATCGTTCAATTCCCATTTTGAGTGTCATTAAAGCCATAGGGCAGCTTCCACATGCACCTGTAAGATTCAAGTGAACCTTTTTATCTTCATCAATGCATACAAATTCCATGTCGCCACCGTCAGCCTGTAGCTGTGGTCGGAACATTTCAAGGGCTTCTTTTACAGTCTCTTCTAAAGTTTGTTCTGCCATTTTCTACCTCACTATATTAAATCTACTGAAAATAAAGTGAAAAGTCACCCAAAATCTAAATTAATTATCAAGTTCTTCGATTTTTCTATGAAGATTGATAACCTGAGTATGAAGGAAGTGGTCTACCGTAGATTTTTCAAGGATTCCAAGAGGTTCATCTTCGGTGTCTATGATTGGGATTGCATCTATATCATATTTTTCAAATAGCTTATAGGCATCTGGCAGCGTTGTTGAAGGTTTGCAGGAAACAGGAGAAGGAATCATAACATCAATAGCAAGCATTGATTCCGCAAATTCTCCAATCTGCATAATTTCTTTAAGATGCTCAAGTGTAATAACGCCGCCCATTTTTCCATCAGCGGTTTTTACAACATAATTTAAATTTCGGTTATGACTGAATCTGTTCAATAGATTAAAGAGAGATTCGTTTTCACTGATTATAGCAGGCGAGTCATAATTACAGATTTTTTCGTTACCGACTATTACATCCGTAACCCTGGTGTTTTTCTTAATGTCGTCGATTGTAATATTAAGTCCACATTCTCCGGCTTTTGTAACTCCAATTTTTACAAAAACTGGTCCTATAAGCTGAACTATAAAGGTTGTTGCTGTGATTATAAGAAGAATTTCCGGACCAATAGAATCTGCAAAATCATTTCCGGCTGCAATAGAAAGACCAATAGCTACACCTGCCTGGCTGAGCAGACAGAAGGGCAGATATTTTTGAACTGATTTTGGTGCTTTTGTAATAACGGCACCAAAGGTTGAGCCCAGAGCTTTTCCCAAGGTTCTGCCCAGAACATATACAAGGGCAAGAATACCCAGAAAGGGAGTTATAATCCAGATATTCAGTTTGGCGCCTACAAGTACGAAGAATAAAACATAAACTGGCGGTGTAAATTTAGAAGTCAGGGTAAATACAGACTGCACTTTTGCCGGGGCAAAATTTACAAGAAAGAAACCGACGCTCATAGCTGCAAGAATGTTGTCCAGATTAAGGGCCTGAGCAATACCTGTAGAAAGAAAAAGTGCTCCCAGTGAAAAGCAGAGACTTCTGCCTTCATCATTGTAAATAAAGCGGGTAATCAGCATCAGCATGAAGCCAAAAATACAGCCCAATAAAATGGAGCCAAAAATATCTTTTACTATGTTTAGAAGCTGTATGCCAACTGGAAGGGGAGTGCCGCCAATTAAAGGGGATGCTATTGTGGAGGCAATTGTATAAAGAATTAGGGCAACGGCATCGTCCATTGCAACTAAACCGTAAACAGTGCTGGTCAGAGGGCCTTTTGTTCTGTATTCGGCAAGGACATCGGTTGTGGCGGCTGGGGCTGTGGCAGAACAAATTGCCCCCAGTAAAAGACCCAGTGAAAGAGCGTGTGCCAGATTTTTTGTAACAAGGTAAACAATAAGGGTGATTAAAAAGCCAACTACAATAGCTGGAGTTACGGCCTCGAAAATCAGTATGCTTACAAATTGTTTGCCATATTTCTTTATTGTGCCTATTTTTAGCTCAGCGCCTACAAGAAATCCGATTAAAGAAAGAGAAATGGTGCTGATTGGGTCTAGCGCGCTGATAACCGAAGGTTCAAGAATGTGCATGCCAGAGGAACCAATAATAATTCCTATAACTATATAACCTACAACCTGGGGAATCTTTATTTTCTTAAAAAGCCAGCCACCGGCGGCTCCTGCAAAGAGTATAATTCCTAAAAGTAATACAAACTGAGAGGCTTGAAGCTTTGTAAAATGAAAAGCCTCTGGAAGTAATTGTGCAAATGGATTTTCCATTCTGTCCTACCTTATCATTGATTCTATAATGTTTCTAAAACTGTCAGTTGAGCCGTAAAGCCATTCATACAAAACTGCGGCACCTGCCAGCTTGCGACCGTATTCTCTGGTTTCCGTGTATGGAATTGTTTCAAGGAACAAATCTATTGGCATATTTTCTTTTTTACCGAATTCTATCATGGAGCTTTGTACCCAGCGGCGAACTCTGGTAATACCTGCATTGTAAGAAAAGAAGCCCTGAAGAATTGAGCCGTCACATCGGTGAATCAATTCTGACAGATAGTAAATTCCAAATTGCAGGTTTATTTCCGGGTCAGTTAAATCGTAGCTTTGAACCTTTAATTTTCGGGCTATATCGCTTCCTGTAAATTCCATAAGCTGAGTAAGTCCGATTGCTCCGGCTGAGCTTTGAATATCCGGATCAAAAAAGCTTTCGCTTCTTACCATTGCATAAACAATAGATTTTGAAATCTCATATTTATTGCTGTACTTTTCTATGTATTCTTCATAATTATGAGGATACAAGAGCATAAGCTGGGACTTTGTAAAAGGATGCGCATGTCCCATTGCTGTTTTTGAAGCGATTCTTAAGGCCTGCTGATAATAGTCATCCTTACCAGTTGAACAGCGGTTCAAAAACTTAGAGAGGAAAAATGCTGTGTCATCGCTTATTTCACTTCTGCCTTTTTGCCAGGCCGGATAAATCAGCTCCGGAAAGCCAAAATAAGCGTAACCTGTCAAAAGCTTTTCCATAGACTCTGAATATGTGCTTTCTGGTGCTTCCGGACTGGAATTATAAGGGGCTGTAAGTATGCTTTCCAGTTCTGTTCCATCAACCTGTAATTGATAGGCTGCCAGTACCTTGTAGTAGGGGGAACTGCCGGATTTTAATGCCCGTCTGAAGGCAATTTTTGCATCTTCTGCACTTCCGCTTGCCAGTTTTTCCTGAATCAGTCTGCCGTATAAATATGCATATTGGGCAACTGTGTAATCTGTAGCAAAGCCGTCTATGGATTTATAGATATCTCCAAAGGCATTCCATTTTCCCGAAGCCAAAAGTCCAGAAATAAGGGATTCAAAGAAATCTTCAAAATATTCCGGGTCGCTCCATTGTCTGGAATAAGTTTTTATATCATCAGTTATTGTTTCCAGAGAAAAATTTAACGAAGAAACAAGCAGATACCAAAGGGCATTGTCCTTCTGATTGTCGTTACTTGCAGTAAGGACAGCCTGTTCAAAAGCATATTTTGTCTGGCGGAAATAAATCTGAGCCTTGTCGAAAAGGCGGCCTGTATAAAACCAGAGGTAATATTCCAGTTCGCTTCCCTTGTATTTTTCTGCCATTTCATTAAAAATTTCTGCATTTTTTGCAAAGTCTGTGCTTCCGTAAAGGCAGGATTTCCCTATATCTGAAATAAGCTGAGTATTTGCCTGCAGACTTCTGTCTTCAATGTATTGTAAAAGCTGACTTATTGCAGGAAAGGTATATGAATAATCACGCTTGTATAATTCAATTCTGTAGTTTATTGCAAATTGCTCCGGGCTGTAACCCGTAATCATCTCCTCTTCTGTTTCGTCTGAAAAAATGGAATGTTCATAAGTATCCCTGTAAAACTGATAATGCTCCTGGGAAATGGCCCTGCTCATAAACCATTTGAAAACCTCTTTTTCAAGAGAAGAGTCTCCTCTGTGGGCAAGTGCTTCCATTCTTATTCTTATGATTTCGTTATTTTCTTCTTCCAGTTTGCAGTCCTGGGTAATTTCTATAATTTTACTTATTTCTCCTGCTGATTTTAACTGGCGGACTGCGGTAAGCAGGGCTTCTGAATCCTTGTATTTTTCTACGTAACGCAGGGCTGCAAGATTTCTTTCCTGTACAGTTCCAAAAGTGCAAAGACTTTCATAGCTTTTTCTGACACATTCTTTTGAGCCTTTTTTGATGCATCTGTTGAATTTTGAGCGGGCTTCATTTTCCTGCCCGTTTTTTAAAAAAGTCAGGCCTATAAAATAATCTGAATCCGCCCCAAATTCCTTCTGGAGCGGATTCCCTGCAGAGCAGGAGCTAATGATAAGTGATAGAAGTGTAAAAATTACAAGCTGAGTTTTGACCGCATTATGCAAGCGTTACTCCGCCGGAATCTCTATGATTGTTCCTGAAACAATATGATCCGGATCTTTGATGCCGTTGTATTTTGCAATTTCTTTATAACGCCAAGGGTTCTTGTAATAGGTGTTAGCAATATCCCAAAGGGTGTCGCCCCACTTAATTTTGTAAACAATATTCTTTGGTTTTTCTTCAACTACAGGAGGCTGCTCTGGAACAACTTCTTCTGCTTTTTCAATTACTACAATTTCATCTTCTTTTGCAGCTATAGCGTCTACTTCTGGAATTGGCTCCGGTTCCGGTTCCGGCTCTTCTTCCTCTTCTGCTTCTGGTTCAACTGGCTCTTCGCTAGGAGTTGCTTCAATTACCTTTTCAGTCTTTTCTGCACCTCTGTTGATTAAATTATATTTTGAAGGAATTATGAAAAGAAGTGCGCAGGTTGCTAGAATACAAATTACAGCACAAATAATACAGATAATCAGTGGTAATTTAATTTTCTTTCCGCTGCATTCTTCATCTTCCAGAGCAGGCTCGTCATCATAGAGTCCTGCGAAGTCCAGGCCTGCTGCAGGAGCGGCAGTACTATTATCTGTTTCCGGTAAGTCAAAATCGTCAAAATTAGGAGTTTCTGCTTCCTGACTTTCTGGCTCTTCTGGGAAATCAGGCAGGTCTAAATCAAGGCTGCTAGTGTCGCTTGTGTCTGAGTTTTCTTCTGTTGAAAAATCATCCTGGAAATTAAAATCTGGAAGTGAAAGATCATCTTCGCTTTCATTTTCTTTTTCTTCCGGCAGATTTATATCTAAATCTGGTAAATCAAGATTACTAAAATCATCTTCTTTGTTAATGTCGTCCATGTTTTCACCATTTTGTTCTGAACTTTCTTCAGTTTCCTGAATATCTATATTTTCGGCATTTTCTTCGTTATTTTCTATATCATCAAGCGAAAATTCTTCCGTTTCTTCAGAGACTTCCTCTTCCACGGGCTCTTCTCCTAGTGAGAAGTCTTCAGCAGGGCTTTCTTCAATGACAGGCTCCTCT
>JAIKYB010000200.1 GCA_024683675.1 Treponema sp. | reverse complement strand
TTTTAAGAATGCATGAAGTTCAGGAAGACTTGGCAGATACCAGCCATTATCAAACTCAGTTCCAGCAAGGCCATTTGCTGCAGCATAATTGTTTACATATTCAAAAGCCGGATGCAAGGCTATAATTTCGGCCTCAGTCATACCTGAATAAGAAGCACAGATAAGAGGCCAGTTATCGCTTCCATCAGAATCGCCTGTAAATGTTGCACCAGATACTACATTATCTCCTGTTGCTGAAGGTGTTACTTGCAAGCCTGCATCATAATCAGATTTATACGCAGTACCTTCAGTCGTCCATCTAAGACGGTCTGTTGTATGAATCTTACCCAAAATACCCCTTGGTATTCCATTACTGTCATCAATATTATAAACGACACCAACTGCCCAAGCCTTTTGCTTGTCTGTCAGCTCCAAATCTGCAGAATAAGCCGTAGCAGAACCATCCGCAAAAACAATGTCGTAAAGTGCTGAAGGGGCGGTCTTTTCTCCCAATGGCTTTGCAGTAAAATATCCAGGATTAGAAACTGTATCAAAGCGCGCATAAGTTTTATCTATAGCTTCAGAATCAAAGGTCTTCCCTTTACCACCGACAAGATTTATACAGCCGGTAAACATACCCGAATTATCTGTTGTAGATGCTGTCATATCAAAACCATAAGAAACATAAATTGTTTCAAGATTAGTGCAGCCATAAAACATAGAAGCTGCATTTACACTATCATTTCTTAAAGTAAAAGAACTTATATCTACCTGTGTAAGTGCTGTACAGTTTGTAAACATACCGGTAAAGGAATCTGCTTGTGATGTATCAAAAGAACTTAGATTTACATCTGTAAGGCTTGTACAATCCGAAAACATTCCATGTATAGATGTAGCAGAAGAAGTATTAAAATTAGATAAATCAACTGCGACAAGCTTTGAACAGTAGGCAAACATAAACATCATGCTTGTTACATTAGAGGTATTAAAGCTTGATACATTTACAGATGTTAAATTACTACAGCCATAGAACATTCCATAAATTGCTGTTGCCGCAGAAGTATCTACTCCACTAAAGTCAACAGATGCAAGTTTTGAACAATTCTTAAACATATAAGAACAGTCGCCGGATAAGGCTATATTTTCTGTTGATGGCACTACAAGGCTAAGGCTCTTAGCGGTTGTATTTGTAATTGCATAGGCAATTGTAGCAGAAGTCTCTGCCTTTCCTAAATCTGCCTGAGTGACGTTTGAAGTAAGAGAAACTGTTATATCTGCCGTTGAACTTGCATTGGTAATGGCTGCAGTAAGTTTTGACAAAGAAGAATATGCAATATCTCCTATATAGGCATATGGAGCAACAAACTTTGCATACAAAATTTTATCACCTGTAGTTCCAGATGAAATTTCAGTAATAGCTTCCCCTGTAAATGTTTCAGATTCATACCAGCCATCAAAAACAAGACCTATTTTCTGCATTTCAGGTAATTCAACAGCAGAGCCCTTACTTGTATAGGTTTCTGCACGAACAAATGTTGTATCTAGCAGACTACCACCATTGTCTTCATAGGTTATTGAATAAACAGGATTCAAAGCCCAGTCTATTTTTGCAGTAGTTGTTAAGCCTGCTATTACACGAACCATGCCCTTCCAGGTACTTAAAGCTTCACTATCATTATTTTTGAATACAACTTCTATATCATAATCGCCTGGTTCCAATTGCTCCGAAGAATTTGTTCTATCTCTTTCACAAATAAGAGAGTTTGAAATTACTGCTATATTCTGAGTAGTTATATTTGTTCCATCTTTTGAAAGAGTAAATTCTCCAAGAGCGGCAGAACCAGAAGTAATATTAAACATAAGATTAAATCCACCATAGCTTTCTGCTTCTGGTGAAAGCGTAAAGGAGAGTAGTATTGGATCTGCACCAAGCTCTATCTCCTTGTTATTAATTGTCCCAGAGTATTGTGCTTCATTTAATGAAGCCGACAGGGTAAAATCCCAGGTACCAGTCTGAACAGCAAAAGGACAGGAACCAAAAATGCCATCCCAATCATCAGCTTCTAAAAGTGTCCTTGTTTCCGAACCATTCCATACGCCAGATAATTCAAAATCTTTTAGCTTGCTTATATTGAATTCTTCTGTCGTAGGAACAATGCTTCTTGTTGCAGATACTTTAGATGATATAGTTATATAGGAAACATCATCCTTAACTGCAAGAGCTTCTGCACCATTATTACAAGAGAAAAGAAATATAGAAAAAATTGATATTAGAGTTATGGAAATTGTTTTGATTTTATTCATTTTAGTCTCCTGTATAACCGTAGTTCCATGTTACATCAGATGAAGTTATAACAGTATCACTTATTGTGATATTAGCTTTTTGATCTTCTGTACCTCTATAATTAACATTTTTTAGTGAAGTATATTGGAAGACATCTTCATCTATTGAGGTAAGTGTAGAAGGCAGAATAATTGTTTCAAGCCTAGAAACACCATAGAAAATACCATATCCAAGTGTTGTTACTCCCTCTGGAATTTCAACACTAACAATAGATTCAGAATAAGAGCATGCTCGAGTTGGGATAGTAGTAAGATTATTAGAAAAATGAATAGAAGAAAGTATAGCACAACTACAGAATACATCCATTCCAATCTCTGTAACACTATCTGGCATTTCAAATGAAACTAAATAATCACAACTATCAAAAGCAGTGTTTCCTATTTTTGTCAAACTAGTAGAAGATTCAAATTCTATACCAGAAATATCTGCTCCATTAAAAGCATAATCACAAATTTCTGTAACAGATGCAGGAACTGTAAATACTGATTGTTCAGTTTTATTACAATAAAGCACAATTTTACTCTTATCTGCTGAATACAAAGCATTATCACTCTCTAGAATAAATGCCGTATTTCCAGCTGCTAAAGTAACCTTTCTAAGTGCACCACATCTGTAGAATGCAGAACCCACAATTGAAGTTACTGTTGATGGAATTGATAATTCTGCAAGATTTTCACACAATCTAAAGGTTTGACTAGAAATTTCTGTAATACCTTCCGGCAGTTTTACAGAATAAAGTGCGTTACAATCCATAAATGCAGAATAAGGCAACTCTGTAAGGCCTGTAATATTAGACATATCAAGAGAAACCTTTACCGATGAACTTTTTGCTTTTATTGCAGAAGCTACGCTTGCTATATCATCTAAAGATACACTTGTCTCATAGAATACAATAGAGAAATTTCCACTTGCAGCTTCAACTGCAGAAAGAAGTTCTGTTATATTAGCGCAGCCCCTTCCTGCTGCTACAGCATAGGATGCCAATACATACTGACCAGTCCAGGAATAGCTTTTTGTTTCGCCGCCATCATTTTTTGAAGCAATTAAACTGATATCATATATACCTGCAGGCCAGGTAGAAGCATTAATAGTAAGAGGATTTGTAGTTGAGCTTTGCGCAGTACCATCTACCGACCAGGCAAAGCTATACTCGCTGCCCAGAACATCACCATAAAGCGCGTCTTTTGCTGTAAGGGTTAATGAACTAGCTGAACCGGAAATATCTACTGTTATGTTACTTAAATCACCATCCAAATCAACTGATATATCAACTTCCTGGGTTTCAGCTTCCCACTTTGCATATAAAGTGTAATTCTTTAGTTTTTCAAAAGAAATTACACTTATTGCAGAATCTAAAAACTCTGAATTCTCATACCAGCCGGCAAAAACGTAATGTTCTTTAGTTGGTTCAGGTAAGGTTATTGCTTCAGAGAAAACTGAATAGCTTTCCGGCACAACAGTACCAGCAGGCAATTCGCCTTCATTCAACTCAAGAGTAATTGAATAAAGCTGATTTATAGAAATTCTCTGCTCCAGACTGCTTACAAAACCTGCAGCAACATTTATTAAGGAAGAATATCTGGTAAGAATAATTGTTTTTGCACTGTCACCATAAAAGACAATCTTAAGCCTGTAAGTTCCTGCTTCAACCTGCTGTGAAGCATCTGTAATATCCTTAAAAAATCTTACAGACATATCAGAACCACTAGCTTCTGGAGTAAGCTGAACAGGTGTTCCTCCTTCTGGATTTGCATATGGAGTAAGATTTGCTTCCACATAAGCTGCATTTCCAGAATATTTTAGCGTTACATCTATACCACCATAAGTGACGGTAGAAGCTGGGGATAGTTCAAAAGAAAGAGTTTCATCATCTCCGCTGTTAAAGGATTTGCTTGCAGTGCCAGAAAAAGTACAGCCGTTCATTTGTGCAGAAAGGGTAAAATCCCAGGAACCAGGCTGAATAGTAAGCTGCGCTTCCTTCATGTCAGAATAGCTGTCCCAGCTTTGCAGGGGCTCTTCTGTACCACCATTCAGACAACCTCTTAAGACAATATTAGAAAGCTCTTCTTCATCTACTAAAGGAAGAACAGATCTTGAAAGTTTGCCTGCTCCAATAGAGTTTATAGAAAGAGAGATTTTTGCTTTACCACCACCTGCCTTACTTTTTTCAGAAAATATATTGCTGCAGGCAGTAGTCACAAAAGAAAGGATTAAAAAAAAGGCAAAAAGTGATTTATAAAAAATATTCTTTTTCATATTAATAATCCTCTATTTTTATGATTTTTCATACTGGCCATACCAGGAATAATGATTTCCTGCTGAATCCTCTACTTCAAGGCCAATTTCATGAATACCAGGAGAAAGATCTTCAATAGTTATAGAATAGCCAGGTGATGTTGACATTTGCATTCCATCAAAGGTCCAGCTGTATGAAAGATAAGAAGTTGTTCCAGTAGAGTACTCTACTGAACCGCTTATCTCTTTTACCTCTACTTCTATATCACCTTCTGCAAAAACTTGTGTAAAGGAAATATCTAAGCTAGCACTTGCAGGGCTTTGTATAAGCTTTCCGCTAGAATCAAAAGCCCATTCTGTAGTAACCGTATCAGGGGCAGTTCCACTTACCTGAGGGGTAACTTCAAAGCACTGAACTTCGGCAGCAAGATTTGCAGTAGATCCTGTTGCCAGAGAAATGTACTGAACCCCTTCTGCATAAAAGCCTGGAGTAAGCATTGCTTCAAAAGAACCGTCCAAAGAATCAGAAATCTGAATAGAAGCATGATATGTAGCAGATGAGCCAGCAAGGAAAATATCATTACCGCCAGAAATGTAAGGAATTTCAAAGCTTCCACCAAGAGTCAAAATATAGCTGGAATTTGCTGCCATATAAATAGCGCCACCACTTACAGAAGCATCGTTATCACGGATTGTACCGCCTGTAATTTCAAAAGATTTACTACTATAAATAGCTCCACCAAAACGGCTAGTAGCATTATAGGCAATAGTACCGGAAGCAATTTGCACAGAGTTAGCAGAAGAGATCGCTCCACCGCCATTTGTTTGTGAAGTAAGAGTGTCTGCGTAATTCTGATAAATGCCTCCAGTAAGCTCTGCCTTCACAGGGCTGGTTACATCCGAAGAAGGTTCATATCCTATATAAAGCTTTCCCACTTTACTGCTGGCAGAATCATTATCATTGTAAATTCCGCCTCCTTCGCGTGCATAGTTTCCATAATCACTAGAAGTTGCAAGTGAAGAAGCGGCTTTATTTCCAATAACAGCCGAGCCATACATAAACATGTAACCGGCATTATAAACGCCACCACCGTAACCATGAGAACTTGATGACGCTGTATTTGTGCATTTTACTATATTTTGATTAATAGTACCGCCAGACATGATGAACTTAGAACTTGACATGGCATTGTAGAGGCCTCCGCCAGCAACATCGCTGGAAGATTCACACTTGTTATTTATAATACTTCCACCACTCATTTCTACAGTACCACTATTTTGATTATAAATACCGGCACCATTATCTTTTGCATTCCAGGCAATAGTTCCGCTGTCAAAATAAACTAAGCTGTTATAGGAATTATAGATTCCACCACCACCGTTTTTATAAATACCGCCGGTAAGAGCTTCCTTTACAGGAGTTATGCCATCGCTATCATAGCCGCTGTAACCAAGGTAAAGCTTTGCAACTACTGTAGAGGTCACTGAATTGCTGCCGTTGTAAATACCGCCGCCGGAAGTAGCATAATTTGCATTAGTTCCATCATTAACATTACTAGGAGAAGAACTGTCAGTAGCATAATCACTTGCAGAAGCATCTCCAATTACAGCATCGCCGTACATAAATAAAGTACCTTCATTACGAACAACACCATAGGCATTTGAAGAATAATGATTTTTTATAATTCGAACACCTTCTCCAAGCTTCACCGTTGAACCTTGGGTAATCTTAAGGGCAGAACCATCAGCCGCAGCCCCGCGCATAAGCTTAAGGTTTGTGATTGTAACAGGAACTTCAGTATTAATAATCAAAACATTGCCGTTAGTAGAACCATTTGTAGTTGCTGTAATTCCCCTGTCCAAAGCATCCTGAGGTTCACCACTTCCATCCGGGCCATTCTTACCGGTAATCAAAATAGACTTAGCATAATCAGCAGTAACTGTAGCTGAAATTGTTTGAGAAGTGTCTACCGCAAGAATTCCGTCTATATAAATAACCCACTCTGTATCAGGAGTTCCAAAACTTTCTATAAATGTAGAGACTCCATTAACACTTTTCACAGGATTTGCATCTGAACCATCCCCTGTGTCATCATCACCAGAAGAAGAAACATAAATAGAAGTACTCTGATATTTAGCAACAAAGCTTTTATTTCCAATTGTACCCTTTGTAATTTCGCTAGTTTTATCTGAACTTAAACTGCCGCCTACTTCTTCGTACCAGCCAAGGAAGAGATAGCCTGTTTTCTTAGCTACAGGAAGGTCAAAGAAACTGTTGGCTGAATATTTGCTTGTTTCAAAACCTTCAGCAAGTTCACCACCGTCATAATCATAAGTAATTGTGTAGAGTTCATTAAAATCAAGAGCAATATTGGCAGTTGTCATTACACCAGACTGAATGGCAATATAGTTTTCCCAATTATTCAATAGAATTGTTTTGTCATCATCTGCATAAAACTTTACAGAAAGCAGATAAGTTCCACTTTCCAGTCTTTTTGCAGAATCTGTAATGTTTCTGGATAAGACAATTTTATTTTCCTGCACAGTCTGTGTTTTTTCTTCTATGATTGTACCATCTTTTTTTTGCAAAATGGCTTCTGCCTGACTAACGCTAGAGCCGGCAAGATCAAAAGTAATTGAATAACCACCATAGTTTTCGCTGGCATTAAGGACAAAGCTGATTATATTTTCTTCGCCTTCTTTAATTACTATAACCTGCGAGCCTTTGAATACTATTCCGTTAAAGCTTCCGGAAAGGGTAAATTCCCACTTACCTGCAGAAACTTCGATTTTAAAAGCAGCAAGATCTGTTACTGACGGTACAGCTTCCAGAAAGGTAAAAAGTTCACCAGTTGCGTCAAAAACTCCAGTCAAAGTAAAATCGCTGAACAAGGGTAATACACTTTCTATAGGCATACTTGCAGGATTAACAGTACGAGCTGCCTTTATTCTTCCAACATTTACAGACAAGTAAGTTTTTTTTGCAGCATTCTTATCTTTTACAGAGGAATTAAACAAGTTTGCACAAGAAGAAAGCACAAAGAAATAAGCAAGTAAAAGGATTAAACAAAAATGCTTTATAGTATTATTCTTTTTCATTCTTGCCCCCTTAGTTCTTTTTAATTTGAGCAGAATAAGAATAGTCATCTGCTAAAAGTGAAATATCGTAAATAACACCTGTAGACAGACCAGACATCATTACTTTCAGTACATTGTCTTCTGCAACTACATCGGTTATTGTTGTATCTACAACTTCACCATTAAATTTCCAGGTGTATGAAGTACAAGAATCATCTGCAGTAAAGATAATTACAGATGTTGCTTCACCACTTATAGTTCCGCTTCCAGTAAATTCAGTATCATCAACTGTAACTTCTACAGAAATATCAGAAACTTCCTCCTGAGCAATTGTAAAGGAGATTGAAGCGGACTCTTTTGGCTCTTCTGGCTCTTCTGGTTCTTCTGGTTCTTCTGCTTCTGTCCATAGAGCAATCAGGAATATATCTTCATCACCCATTGTAAGAGTATTTTCTTCTTCTTGAGTATGAATAACTTCGTCTTCTGTACACCAGCCAATAAAGCTGGAATTTTCGTGACCTTCAATTTCTTCTATAATATCAAACTTAAGCTTTACTTCGGCACCATAGCGGTAAGACTCTTCAAGAAGAATTACAGGTTCTGCCTCTTCATCTGTAGAATCAAGTGTAACTTCTACAGGCTCTACATAGTAAAGCTTGTGAACATTGCGGTCATAATAAAGATTTACAATATAAACTCCAAATTCATTAGCGCCAGCTTCTTCAAGCTTAGTGAAAGTAAAGCCTTCATAATCATTTGCAAACTCTTCGTTTATTGAATCGCTGCTTCCTTCAAGGGTGAAAGTGTTGGTCACATAAAGAGTATAAATGTCATTATCAAGATTCTGCAGATAATGATTAATTGTATAAACAGTACTTGCACTTTCTTCTTCTGTTCCTTCTTCAGTAGTCTCGT
>JAIKYB010000195.1 GCA_024683675.1 Treponema sp. | reverse complement strand
GATGCAGGTGTAAGCGTCGTGAGGCGTTCAGCCGAGCATTACTAATAGGTCGTGAGGCTTGACCATATTTTCATTCTTCGTTATTCTTCCTTAACTGCACAAAACGGCCGGTTTTATCCGCTACGTTCTGTGTTTTCCGTCTTGAATTATTGCCCGGTGGCCATAGTGGAGAGGTAATACCCGTTCCCATTCCGAACACGGAAGTCAAGCTCTCTTACGCCGATGATACTGCTCTTTAGCGGGAAAGTAGGTAGCTGCCGGGCTTTTTTTTTAACAAAACTATACTCTAGTCGGTACATTTTTTCTTATAATTAATATTTTTCTTAACGCCGGCAGCTACCTACGTCGTCGCAGCGCAGCTGCTCCGAGCCGTTTATCGGAGAATCCTAAAAAATTGCTGTTCGCAATTTTTTTTAACGGATTTCCGATTATGGGCATGCTGTCGGCCTTTTTTTTTAAGTGCCCATATTACAAGGTGCCCACTTTTCAAGTTCCACTTAGTGTTTCATTTCTACTTTTCTTCACGCCGGCAGCTACCTACGGCGCCTACACTTTCTTTTAGGCATCCGTTACCACATAACATCTTTCTCAATAGGTAAACAAAACGTAAACAATCTGTGCATAAATCATATTTATACAATTATCCACGAGAAATTGGTCTTTTTATTTATATTTTCTTCTATTATAATGTTTATTATGAAAAATACTCTTGTTTTTAAGAACCCTCCTGAAAAGTGGGAGCATTTTCTTCCTCTTGGTAATGGAAGACTTGGGGCTATGGTTAAGGCCCATCCTTGTAATGAAATTATTCAGTTAAATGAAGAAGGAATATGGTCTGGTGGACCAATTGATCGAGTAAATACTTCGGCTTTTGCTCATCTTGAAGAAATCAGAAATCTTGTAAAAGAAGGAAAAGTTCTTGATGCTCAGGAGCTTGGTTTTCAGTCACTTTCAGGTACCTGTTTCAACGAACGTGTTTATCAAACAGCTGGTGATTTTAAAATTGATTTCTTTTCCCATGATAATTATGGTATAGCCTGCGGTTTTCCCTTACAACATAAGACTTCTCCTGAATGTTTAGCAACTTATGAAA
Source organism: Treponema sp. (assembly GCA_024683675.1). GTDB lineage: Bacteria > Spirochaetota > Spirochaetia > Treponematales > Treponemataceae > Treponema_D. The sequence continues at coordinate 27,299 of JAIKYB010000195.1, read as the reverse complement.
GCCAATTAAATCTGGATGAGGCTTCCGTAACTCTTTCTTATAAAGACGAAAATGGAGTAACTTTTACAAGACGAACCTGGATTAGTGCAGTTGATGATATGCTTTTTATGTATGTCACCGCAGACAAAAAGGGCCAGATAAATTTTAGAAGTTATTTTGATAGAGGAATTTGGGCTGATTCAATTTATGCTGAAGAAAATTTTATCTTCCTTGAAGATGCTCATGGAATTCCTTATTGTGCAGGTGCTGGGGCTGTCTCAAATGGAGGAAAAGTTAAGGCCGAAGGTTTCTGTCTTACAGGAGAAGCTTGTGATCAGGTTCTTTTCTTTATCGATATAAAAGCCTGGCAGTGGAATAAAAAGCCTTTGACTAAAAAGCAGTATGAAAAAAAGATTCAGAAAAATACCTGGAAGCCTGAACTCTTAAAACATTTAAATGAAACAAAGAATTTTATTCTTTCTCATGGGATTGAAGTTGCTGCAGAGGACCTTTTTGCCTGGCATCTTGTTGAATATAAAACTTATTGGGATAGATTTGACCTTTCTATTGGAAAAAATGAATCCTCTTCAGCTTTAATTTCTACCCCAGAGCTTCTAAAAACAGCTTCAAGTGACAATATTGATATTGTTAATTTATATGCGAATTTTTCAAGATATCTTTTAATAGCCGGAAGTAGAGTTCCAGGTCAACTTCCAACTACACTTCAAGGTCTGTGGAATTGTTATATGGATCCTCCTTGGGGCAGTAAATATACAATTAATATTAATACTGAAATGAATTATTGGCCTGTAAATCTGAGCTCTCTAAACGAATGCGAACTTCCTTTATTTGATTTACTTGCAAGGGCTTATAATAATGGATGTGATGTTGCCCGTAGAATGTATCATTGTAAAGGTTATGTCATTCATCATAATACTGATTTTTGGGGAGATGCTGCTCCTCAGGATAACTGGCTGCCAGGTACTTATTGGGTGCTTGGTGCAGCCTGGCTTGCAACTCATATTTGGGAACATTATGAATATACCTTTGATAAAGCTATTTTAAAGAAATATTATTATTTAATGCACGAGGCTTGCCAGTTCTTTGTAGATTTTCTTGTTCCTTCAGAGCTTAAAGCTGCAGATGGAAAGCCATATCTTGTTATTAATCCTTCTGTTTCCCCTGAAAATTCCTATGTTACAAAAACTGGTCAAACAGGAGCCTTTTCTGAAGGTTGTGAAATGGATAACATGATTCTTGAACATCTTTTCAAAAGCTGTCTTAAGGCTCACAAAGTTCTTAATGGGGAAGATAAAAGTCTGAAAGGTAAAGCTTATCCTTCTTCTGATTATGATGATTTTGCTTATGTTTTATCGCATTTAAAGGCTCCGGAAATTAATTCTGATGGAACCTTGATGGAATGGAATACGGAAGTTCCGGAGGTTGAACCGGGGCATCGTCATGTAAGTCACCTTTACGGTTTATATCCGGGACATACTCTTTCAAAAGAAAAAACTCCCGATTTAATGGAAGCAGCGAAAAAGACTCTGGCCAAGCGTCTTGCAAATGGTGGAGGTCATACAGGTTGGAGTCAGGCTTGGATTATTAATTTCCGTGCTCAGTTAGAAGAGGGAGATCTTGCTCTTGAAGCTATTGTAAAGCTATTGACGCATTCTACACTTCCAAATCTTTTGGATAATCATCCTCCATTCCAGATTGATGGAAATTTTGGAGCTTTTGCCGCTATTGTAAGAATGTTAATACAAAGTGAAATAAACGAAAAAAATGAACTTGTAATAAAACTTCTTCCTGCTTTACCTTCGTCTGAAGCCTGGTCCTGTGGTTCTATTAGTGGAGTTGGTATTAAAGGCGGTTATAAAGCTGATTTTACCTGGTCAAAAGGAAAAGTAGAAAAAATAATTTTAAGAGCTTCACCTTTTGCAGATAAAAATATGAAAATAATTACAAATTCTGACGTTTCTGTGGAATTAGCTTAAACAATCTAAACTTTATTTTTTTTCTGGATATCCAATAGGTTACTTGTTATAAAGTATTCTTATAGGGTATCCTTTTTTTTATAATATTTTTCTTGACATAATATTATATATTATATAATATTATATATGTAAATAATTATCTGGAGGTGACAATGGTTTTTACAGCGGGCGCTGCTTTGTTGGATGCTGTAGTCCTATCTGTCGTTAGTAGAGAAGGAACTTATGGCTATAAAATTACACAGGATGTCCGTCAGGTAATGGATGTTTCTGAAAGTACTTTGTATCCTGTTTTAAGACGACTTCAAAAAGAAGGTTATCTTGAAACTTATGATATGGAGTGTCAAGGAAGAAATAGAAGGTATTATAAAATCACATCCAATGGAATGATTTTATTAGATAGAAATCGCCGTGATTGGCTTGAATTTAGAAAAAGTGTCGATGGAATCCTTATGGGGGTAAGTAATGACTAGAGAGGAATATTTAAATCAATTAAAAAACAATTTACAGTCTTTAACAATCGATGAACAGCTTGAAGCAATTCAGTATTATTCTGATTACTTTGATGAAGCTGCAGATGATCAGAAAGTTATGGCAGAACTTGGAAGTCCGGAAGAGCTTGCAAAAACAATTGTAGATAAATGTGCAAATGCTCCTGCTAAAAATGAAAGCGAATCTTCTAAGGAAGATAAAGATAATGAAGAATCAGAATCAGAAGCCAGTGGAGTTTTGTTTTATTCTTTTGATCCTGACTCTGTAAAAAATCTTAGCCTTGATTTTGGAGCCGCAGAAGTTGTAATGATTTCTGGTTCAAAATTTATGGTAGAAAGCAGGTATGTTGAAGAGGGAGGATTAACTTGTTTTCTTTCTTCTGATGGTACTCTTTCGGTAAATAATGCCCGTCGATTAAATCTGAATTTTACCTCTCATGAAAGAAGGTTTCATTCAGTTCCCAGGATATTGATTACAGTACCTGAAAATGCGGATTTATATAGATTTAATCTTCATGTAGGAGCTGGAAACTTTAGAACAAAGGATATAAATCTTAGATGTCAAACAGGATGCCTCGAAGTTTCTGCAGGAAACATTGTTATGAAAGAACTTTTGGGTGGAATGATTGACATTAGATGTGGAATGGGAAATCTTGAACTTACAGGAAGTATTTCTGGAAAATCAAATATTGATTGTGGAATGGGTAATGTAAAGTTAGATCTTCGTGGTTCTGCAGAAGATTATTCTTTCGATGCGAGAGTTGGTTTGGGAGAAGTTCGTTTTAATGATATAAAAAAGACAGGTATCTGTCAGGAATATCATAAAGAGAAGAAATCAAATCATTTTTCAGTTAATTGTGGCATAGGACATGTTGCAATTGTAATAAAATAAAAAGGAGTTTGTTATGTCTAAGAAATTATATAAATCACATAAAAATAGAATGGTGGCTGGAGTATGCGGTGGTCTTGCTGAGTTCTTTAATATAGATGCAACTATTATAAGACTTATTATGGCACTTTTAATCGTCTTAAAGGGAGCTGGCCTTCTGCTTTATTTGATTGCAGCTATCATTATACCTCGTGAACCAGATGTAGAGGATGAGGATGATATAGATAATCTTAAAAGTGCAAACGTAAATGAAGGGGAAAGTAAGGAAGGTATGCATACGGACGAAGAATTTGATAGTTATTTCAATAAAAAATGATTATTTTTGATACTTTTCCTAAAATTTTTATGCAATTATCTTTGACTTGTGATACAATGTAAAATTATGGTAGGAATTAAAATCAATAAAACTGTGCGTAATACCGTAATCGTCATTGCTGCGATTATTCTTGTATTCGCAATCTCAAGTCTTTTACCTGATAAGAATTTTAAGGAAAAGTACGACGGTTTCGACTTAGACACATCTGTCGGAGCTACTTCTGCCACAAAAACCTATACAGAATATTGCAATGAGCATAAAAATGCTAAAATGCCTTCTGTAACTGTTGATGTGGATGTACTTAACTTTGATTCTTCTGTTTCTTCAGGTTCTCATGTAGAGAATGCATTTCATGGTAAAGATGTCGTTATTACAGAAGATCGTTCTTCTGTAACCTGGTCTGTGGATGTCCCTGAGTCTGGCTTCTATAATATTTCTATGGAATATATAGCTATTCCTTCAAGAAATGTTAATATGGAACGTATCCTGTATATAAATGGTGAAATGCCATTTAGTGGTGCAGATATATTGTCTTTCTATCGTTTATGGAAGGATGGTGGTCCTGTAAATAAGGACAACCAGGGTAACGATATTAGACCTACACAAGTAGAGCATTTTGCTTATCAAAATGTTTTGTTTAAAAGTGATTTGGGCTATGATGTAGACCCATATAAATTTTACTTTAACAAAGGTGTAAATACCCTTACATTAGAATCAACTAATGAGCCAATGGCAATCAGCTCATTAAAATTAACTCCTGTTGTAAAGTATAACAATTATGAAAAGTACCTGGCTGGCTTTAAAACTAAGCCTGAAGATGATACAAACAGCGGATTTTCAAAAATAATCGAAGGTGAAAATTCGGTTCTTCGTTCTGATCCATCTCTTTTTGCACGTTATGACCGTTCTTCAGCTACAACTTCTCCACATAGTGTAACAAATACAATCTTGAACTATTCTGGTGGAGATTCATGGAAGGCTCCAGGACAATGGATTGAATGGAATTTTGATGTAGATCATGATGGTTGGTATACAATTTCAATCAAGGGACGTCAGTTCTATCAGCGCGGATATGTAGCTTGTCGTTCTGTTTATATTGATAATGAAATCCCTATTGAGGAACTTAAGTCTGTAGGATTTGCGTATAGTTCTGACTGGAAACTTGTCACATTAGCTGATGAGGATAAAGAGCCATATAAATTCTATCTTAAGAAGGGTAGTCATTCAATTAGATTGGAAGCAACTCTTGGTGATATTGGTGTTCTTATTAATGATCTTCAGGATAGTATCTATCGTTTGAATATAATTTATCGTACAATTTTGGTTCTTACTGGTTCATATCCAGATCAGTACCGAGATTATGAAATTCATAAGGTTTATCCAAATGAAGTAGAAGCAATGATGCTTGAAAGCCGTCGTCTTTATAAAGCTGTAGACCGCTTTGTAGAAATCACTGGTGAAAAGTCAGATAAGATTGCTCCTGCAGAAACTCTTGCTATTCAGCTTGAACAGTTCTATAAGCAGCCTGATAGAATTACTAAAGCATTCTCTAATTTTAAGGATAACATTACATCTTTGGGTTCTTCATTGCTTACAATGACCGAAACAAAACTCGATGTAGACTACATCCTTGTTCAGAGTGCTAATGATAGAATTAAACCTGTTCGTGCAAACTTCTTTAAGAATGCTGGTCATGAAATTGCTTCTTTCGTTTCTTCTTTCTTCGTAGATTCAACAAATATTGGTAACGTATATGAAGAAAATGCAGATCATCTTATTGAAGTTTGGGTCGTAACAGGTCGTGATCAGAGCCAGATTCTTAAGAATATGGTTGATGATACATTTACTCCTCAGACTGGAATTAATGTAAACGTAAAACTTATTAATATTAATGCTTTGCTTACAGCTGTAGTTGCAGGTAATGGTCCGGATATCGTTATTTCAGCTTATTCAAGAGCCCCTGTTGATTATGCTCTTCGTAATGCTGTTGTAAATCTTAAACGCTTCCCAGATTGTGATGAAGTTCTTTCTCAGTTCAAGCCAAGTGCTTATGAAGCTTATAAGTATGATGGTGGTGTTTATGCTGTTCCAGAACAGGAAACCTTCAATCTTCTTTTCTACAGAAAGGATATTCTTGATCAGCTTGGACTTGAAGTTCCAAAAACTTGGGATGAACTTGTTGAAATTCTCCCAACTTTGCAGGGACAGAACCTTGCTGTAGGTATTCCTTATCCACAGCTTGCTACCGCTGAAGGTGATATTACTACCTTCTATTCAATGATTTATCAGCGTGGTGGTGAAGTTTATAATGAAAAGGGTACTAAGTCTATCATTGATAGTGAAGAGGGTATTGCTGCATTTAAGCAGTATACAAGCTTCTATAATAGCTATGGATTGCCTCAGATTTTCGACTTCTTAAGCCGTTTCCGTACTGGTGAAATGCCACTTGGTATTCAGAACTATACAACATACAATACTTTGACTGTATCAGCTCCTGAAATTCGTGGACTTTGGGATTTCACTTATATTCTTGGAACAGAAGATGAAGATGGAAATATAAACCGTGCAAATGTTGCCGGTTCTGTATGTTCTATGATGATTAAGAAGGGACTTGACCTTTCTGATATCGATCCTTCAAAGACTTCTGCAAATATGTCTTATGACTCTGTATTTGCTGAAAAGGTAGCAGATGAAATTGCTCCTAATATTGATGAAAAGACATACAATGAAGTAATGAAAAATGAAGCTCGTATGCATGATGCATGGGAGTTCCTCAAGTGGTGGGTTTCTACAGAAACTCAGGTTCGTTATGGACGTGAACAGGAAGCCATTCTTGGTTCTTCAGGTCGTTATGCAACTGCTAACGTTGAAGCTCTTCGTCAGCTTTCATGGAAATCAAATCAGATTGAAATCCTTGAAAAGTCTTTGGACGAATCAATTGGTTTGCCTGAAGTTCCTGGTAGCTATTACACACCTCGTCACGTAGCTAACGGTATTCGCAAGGTATACAACGAAAAAGAAGATCCTCGCGAAACTCTCATTGATTATACACGTAAAGTTAATGAAGAGTTGACTCGTAAGCGTCAGGAATTCAATCTTCCAACAGAGTAGGAGTAAAATAATGAGCGAAATGTGGAAAAAATATTTTGGCATAAAAAAGCAGCAGATTTCTGATACTGCTAGACAAGCTAAGGTAAATAAGATTTGTTATTTATTCTTGTTGCCTTATGCTGTCCTCTTTATAACATTTAATATTCTCCCAATGATAAATTCTATTTACTATGGTTTTACAAACTTTAATATTTTGGAAAAACCAGATTTTATCGGTGCGAGAAACTATATGAACTTATTCCTTCAGGATGAAGTTTTCCAGACAGCTGTAAAGAATACTTTCCTTGTGGCTGTTATTACAGGTCCTGTTGGATATATTATGGCATTCTTGTTTGCCTGGCTTATCAATGAGCTTCCAAATAAGATTAGATCAGTAGTTGTATTCTTCTTCTATACACCTTCTATTGCTGGTGGTGCATATTTGATTTTTAAGACAGTATTTAGTGATGACCGTTATGGTTGGGTAAATGCTTGGCTTCTTAAAACAGGTATTACTAATCAGCCTATTACCTTCCTTACTAACCCACAGTATGTAATGAAAGTTGTTGTTCCTGTAATTCTTTGGATGTCATTAGGAACTGGCTTCCTTTCATTCGTTGCAGGTCTTAAAGGAATTGATAAGTCTCAGTACGAGGCTGGTTATATTGATGGTGTTCAGAACCGTTGGCAGGAATTGTGGTTTATTACACTTCCTAATATGAAGCCAATGTTGCTTTTCGGAGCCGTAATGTCAATTACTCAGGCATTCAATGTTTGTGATGTTCCTATGAACCTTGCAGGATATCCTTCAACAGACTATTGTGCACGAACTGTAGTTACTCACTTGTTCGACTATGGTTTTACACGATTTGAAATGGGATATGCTTCAGCAATCGCAACTGTATTGTTTATTACTATGATTGTTTGTAACAAAATAATTCAGGCTCTCTTGAATAGAGTAGGACACTAATAGAGGAGGCTGAAAATGAAGAAAAAGAATAAATACATGAATGATGAACAGGTAATTCATCATTATAAACACAGAAGAAAGCCAAATCGCTCTATTGGTGGTGATATAGGAGTTTATATATTCCTGGCTATTTTCTCTGTAATTATGGTTTTCCCATTGGTATTCAATGTTTGTCTTGCTTTGAAGCCTCTTGATGAGTTGCTTAAGCAGCCACCAACATTCTTCCCAAGAAACCCAACATTCAGAAACTTTTCTGATTTGTTTATTACATTGAGTCAGTCTTGGGTACCATTCTCAAGATATGTTTATAACACACTCTTTGTTACAGTTGTTGCTACTGTAGGTCACGTAATTATTGCTTCAATGGCAGCTTATGTACTTGCTAAATATCGCTTCCCTGGTGGAAATCTTTTCTTCCGTGTGGCTGTAGTTGCTTTGATGTTTAGTGGTTATGTAACTGGTATTCCTAACTACATGATTATGTGCCGTCTCCACATGGTTGATACCTATTGGGCCTTAATTCTTCCTGCTATTGGAGGTTCCCTCGGACTCTTCCTTATGAAGCAGTTTATGGAAGGCTTCCCAATGTCTCTTATTGAGGCTGCTAAGATTGACGGTGCCAGAGAATTTACTATTTTCTGGAAGCTCGTAATGCCTAATGTAAAACCAGCATGGCTTACAATCTCAATCTTCTCAATCACAGGTTTGTGGAACAATCCTCAGACAACTTATATTTATACAGAAAGTAAAAAGATGATGGCTTACGCATTGAGTCAGATTCAGGCTGGTGGTATTGCCCGTACTGGTCAGGCCCAGGCTGTAATCGTATTCACAATGTCAGTTCCAATTATCTTCTTTATTTTCTCACAGAATCAGATTTTGGATACAATGTCTTCATCTGGACTTAAGGACTAGCGATATGAATAGACGAAAATTAATACTTACAATTGCAAGTCTTTTCACATTATGTGCAGGACTTTTTGCGAAGGGTGATACATACATTTACGATATTTGGGATGAAATTGAAAAGTCACCTGATGTATATCGTGTTTCAAATGTATTATATGCTGATGATTTGGATCTTGATGTAGGTCTTAGAAATCCATCAAGTTTGTTTACAATTGATAATCTGGTATATGTATGTGATACTGAAAATAATCGTATTATCGAATTGGAATATACAGACAAGAAAACAATGGAGCTTGTAAGAGTTATTGATCACTTCAATACTGAAGATGAATCAATAGTAAATACATTTAATGCTCCAATGGATGTATTTGTTAATGCTGAAAATGGTGAATATTACATTGCTGATACTAATAATGGTCGTGTAGTTCACCTTGATTCAGAGCTTAATTATATCCGCGAGTTCCGCGAGCCAGATGATCCTACTTATGAAAAGGGTAAGGTATTCTACCCACAGAAGGTTGTAGCTGACTCAAAAGGTCGTGCTTATGTTCTTGCAAAGAACGTAAACCGTGGTTTTATTAAGTATGAATATGATGGTACATTTACAGGTTTCTTTGGTGCAAGTGAAGTAACTTATAACTGGGCAGATTTGCTTTGGAAAAAGTTCTCAACTCGTGCTCAGCGTGAACAGATGGAATCTTTTGTTCCAACAGAATATTCAAATGCTTACCTGGATAACGAAGGCTTTATTTATGCTGTTACAAAGACCTTTGATGAATGGACTCTTTTAAGTGACCAGGCTAAACCTATCCGCCGTCTTAATGCTTTAGGACAGGATATTCTTATTAAGAACGGTACTGCTCTTCCTATTGGAGACCTCGATTGGAATAATGCCGCAGGTATTAAAGATCCATCACATTTTAATGATATTACAGTTCTTGATAATGAAGTTTACATTGCTATTGATGAGTCAAGAAGCCGAATCTTTGGTTATAACAATCAGGGCTTCCTGCTTTTTGCTTTCGGTAACAAGGGTAATATTGACGGATACTTCCGTTCTCCAGTTTCAATTGAACATATTGGAAAGGATTTATTCGTTCTTGATTCTCAGAATGCTTCAATTACCGTATTTACTCCTACAGACTATGGTAACCTTATTTACAAGGCTACAGAGCAGTATGCAGAAGGTGATTATGATGGTTCTGCCGCTACCTGGGAAGAAGTACTTGCTGTAAATGGAAACTATGACCTTGCTTATATCGGTCTTGGAAAATCTTATTTAAGACAGAATAAATACAAAGAAGCTATGGATTACTTTAAAATCAAACGTGAGAAAAAGTATTATTCAAAAGCCTTTATGTATTATAGAAAAGAGTGGGTTGAAAAGAATATAGGAAAATGTTTAATCGTTATTCTTGTTATTATTCTTGTTCCATTTATTATTTCACGTGTTAGAGCGTTCAGACGGGAGCTGATGTCATTATGAGTTATATAGCTACAAAATTACAGAAATTTAAGAAGAAGGAAACTTACACACGTTTCTTAAATACTTTGCGTTACTCATTGTATGTAATCTTCCATCCGGCTGACGGATACTGGGATTTAATACATGCAAAGAGAGGCTCTTATGCCGCTGCAAATGTATTGGTAATTCTTACATTGTTTATTCATCTTTGGAAATTACATTTTACTAGTTTCCTTTTTAATGACAAAAACTGGGAAAAAGTAAATATCCTTATGGAAGTTGCAAGTATTCTTGTTCCACTTGCTATCTTCTGTATATGTAACTGGGCCTGTACGACCCTTTTCGATGGTAAAGGACATCTTGGTGATGTTTACATGGGAACTGCTTACGCATTAACTCCATATATCATTATTCAGCTTCCTTTAATCATCTTGAGTAACTTTGTTACTGTAGAAGAGGGAACTTTCTATACCGTATTCAGCGATGTTTCGTTGTTATGGTGTGCCATGTTGATATTTATGGCAATGATGATGATCCATCAATACAGTTTTGGAAAAACCTTGTTATTTACAATCATTACTATTTTCGGAATGTTGGTATTCATTTTTATCCTTCTTCTGTTCTTCAGTATGATTTCTCAAGGTGTTGCTTATTTCGTTTCTCTCGCCCGAGAAATTATGTTCAGATTGAATTGATGGGAGGATATTTAGATGGCAAATAAAGCAAAGAAATCAAAGTATCCGGAAGGATATATCGGCAGACCAAAGCCGATGAAAACAAAAACATTTGAATTTCACAAACCAACCTTAAAGAATTACATTGGTTTTGGAATTTTTCTTATAATTGCTGCCTTTATTACATATATTGCGATTCGCCTTATTAATGTAGAAAAACAGCATGAATTGGATTTTGAATATTACAGCTATGATGCAGCTAAACAGCCAGAAAGTTATGTTCTTGAAAATAACTTCCTTAAGTTTGAGCTTGATCCAGCTACAACACAGTTTTCTATTCTCCAGAAGAATACAGGACATGTCTGGTATTCAAATCCTCAGGATTCAAATAATGATCCTATTGCTCTTGGAAAAGAAAAGAATAATATGCAGTCACCTTTCCTGATTAAGTATTCTACTATCAATGGATCGGATGATATTTATGACCTTTATTCTAATTCTATTAAGAGACAGTTCTATAATGTTTCTAAAAACGGCAATGAGGTTCGTATTGATTATACAGTAGGTCAGATGGACCGTGAATATATTTTCCCTCTTGCTATTTATGAGGAAGAATTGAATCAGTACAAAGAAAAACTTTCTAGCAGTGATAAGAGAGCAATGGACCGTGCTTATCATGAGTATGATATCAATAAAATGAAGCCTACTGATGATGTTGAAGGAATGTTGTCTAAGTATCCAAAGTTAAAGGATGAAAAACTCTATCTTGTATTTGAAAATATTCAGACATATTTGAAAGAGCAGATGGAGAAAATCTTTGAAAGCTTGGATTATTCTTATGATGATTATCTTCGTCATAAAGAGTTGTACAAAGAAAATAATGTAAAGGAAGTTCCTGCTTTCAATATTTCGGTTATTTATAAGCTTGACGGAAAGAACTTCACAGTTGATATTCCATTCTCTGAAATATCTTACAAGTCAAAGTATCCTATCGTACAGGTTTCTGTACTTCCATATTTTGCTGCTGCAGGTGTTAATGATCAGGGATTTATGTTTGTTCCAGAGGGAAGTGGTGCAATTATTAACTTCAACAATGGTAAAACAAAACAGAACGGTTATTATGCAGATATTTATGGTTGGGATTATGCAACAGACCGTAAGGCTATTATCACAGAAACAAGAAATGCCTTCCCTGTATTTGGTGTTTCTTATGGTGACAGTAGTTTTATTTCAATTATTGAAGAGTCTGCTGAATATGCCGGAATTACAGCCGAAATTGCTGGTAAACTTGCAAGCTATAACTATGTAAGAGCTGATTACAAAATGCTTCATAGAGAGCAGTTTGAAGTAACAACTCGTAATACTAGTGCCCAGTATTCTTATGAAAAAGGCTTGCCTGAAAATGAAAAGATTCATCAGGTTTATACATTTATAGATTCTGGTTCTTATGTTGATATGGCAAAAGAATATAGAAACTATTTATTTGCCGGAGAAAAGAAGCTTTCTGATACAGAAATCCCATTCTCTGCAGAAATTGTAGGTGCTATTGATAAGGTACAGCAGGTAGCTGGTATTCCAAAGACTTTGCCTTTTTCTCTTACAACTTATTCTGAATCTGCAGAAATCATCAATGAGATTGAAGAAATGGGCATTAAGAATGCTAATATCAAACTTTCTGGTGTAGTAAATCAGGGAATAAAGCAGAAGATTTTGAAACACTTTAAGTTTATTAAAGCTCTTGGTGGAAAATCTGATTTTAATAAGATGTTAAAAGATACAGCAGATACTTCTGCTAAGATTTATATTGATGCTTCTGTTCAGACTGCTTACAGATCTAATATTTTTGATGGTTTCATTCATTATAGAGATGCTGCAAAGTTTGCAAGTGATGAGCTTGCAGAATTAAATGAATATTCTCCAATATGGTATGGTAAACTTAAGGATAAAGATTCTTACTATCTGCTTAATCCAAGAGTTATTTCTAATACAACAGATGTTTTTGCAAAGAATGTTAAGAAGTATGGAGTAAACGCTTCATTTAGAGATAACGGATATTTGTTGTCAGCTGATTATAATGATGACAAGCGTGTTTCTCGTGCAGAAATTAAAAATCAGCACGTTGAAAAGTTTGAAGAGATTAAAAATAATGGTACTTCTATCATGATTAATGGTGGAAATGCTTATGCTCTTAAAACCGCTGATTTTGTTACTAATATGACTCTTCACGGAAATAGTTATGCTATTCTTGATGAGTTGGTTCCTTTCTATCAGATTGCAATGCATGGTTACAGAAGATATGCAGGAAAACCTATAAACCTTAGTTATGAAGCTGATCAGCTTGTTCTTGAGTCAGCTGAAGCAGGGGCTGGTTTATATTTCGTATTTATGAATGCTCCAGAACAGAAACTTCAGGAGTCAAGCTATACAGAATACTATTCTGCTAACTTTGATGGTTGGAAAGATAATCTTTCATCATTGTATTCAAGTTATAACAAAGAAATGGGTAAGGTTAGAAATAGTCTTATCTCTGATTTTGAATATTTAAGCGATGATGTTTCTCAGACTAAATATGAGAATGGCTATAAGGTTATCGTTAATTTTGGTTATTTGGATTTCACGACAGAAAACGGCGTTGTGATTCCTGCAAGATCTTATAAGGTTTTGCAATAGGAGGTCTAGAGCATGAAAAAAAGAACAGTCGGTTTAACAAGCCGCAGGGCTTTATATGGTTATATATTTATCCTGCCGTTTATTCTAGGATTTGTTTTCTTTATGATTAAGCCTTTGGCTCAGTCATTGAAAATGAGTTTTTGTGATGTAATTATTTCAAACCAGGGATTCTCTATGCACTTGAATCAGCTGGCAAATTATAAAAGGGCACTTTTAATAGACCCTGAATTCAATAGACTTCTTACAGAATCGGTATCAACTATGATTTATCGTTCTTTGGCAACTATCGTATTCAGTTTCTTCGTAGCTCTTATTCTGAATCAGAAATTCAAGGGAAGAACATTAGCACGTTCTATCTTCTTCCTTGCTGTAATTCTTTCTTCAGGTGTTCTTGTAGGTTTGGAATATAACAATACTTTGATGCAGCAGCTTAAAGCTACTATTGAAGAATCTGGTAATACAAACTCCATTACTGATGTATTGGAACAGATACTTGTTGCCAATGTTGGTGGTGTAGGTAAGATGGATAGACTCTTTAATCTTCTCTTTGAGATTATTGATTCTATTTACGATGTAGCTATGGCTTCAGGTATTCAGATTATCATCTTCCTTTCTGGTCTTCAGAATATTTCTCCAAGTATGTATGAAGCAGCTCAGATGGAAGGTTGTACTTCTTGGGAAAGCCTCTGGAAAATTACAGTTCCAATGGTAAGCCCTTTGATGCTCGTTTGTTGGGTTTATACAATCGTAGACTTCTTTATGAAATCTGATAACCAGGTAATGGCTAAAATTAACGACCAGATGGTAATTCAGTTAAATTACGGATTTAGTTCTGCAATGGCATGGATTTACTTCCTCGTATGTATGGCTTTAATAGGCCTTAGCTCATTGATTATTTCAAAGGTGGTGTATAATTATGACTAAAACTAAAGATAAGCCTGTAGTTGATACACGTTCATTTTGGGAACGTAATGAAGCTTCTGGTGGAATGCTTCTTAATGAAACTATAAAGAAATATGCAATTTCAATTTTCCGAGCAATTCTTTTGTTTGGAATGTGTTTTATGATTATTCAGCCAATCTTGAATAAGCTTTCATTCAGTTTTATGGCTGAACAGGATTTGTATGATACAACAATTATTGTTGTACCTAAGCACTTCTCTGTTAACAACTGGCGCATTGCAATGGGCCTTCTAGATTATAAGACCTCTTTAATTAATACAATCTGGGTTTCAGTTCTTGTATCAGTTATTGAAGTATTTATGTGTTGTCTGGTAGGTTATGGATTTTCACGCTTCCAGTTCCCGTTAAAGAGATTCTGGTTCTTCTGTGTAATTCTTATTATTGTTATTCCGCCACAGACAATTTCAACTTCACTCTTCTTACACTTCAGGTATTTTAATTTCTTTGGCCAGCAGTTAAACCTGCGAGGTTCAATGATACCGTATCTTATGATGTGTTTGGGTTGTATGGGTCTTAAAAATGGATTGTATATTTTTATGATTAGACAGTTCTATTTAGGTTTCCCATTTGAATTGGAAGAAGCTGCTTATGTAGATGGTTGTGGTCCTTTCATGACATTCTTTAGAATTATGATTCCTGGAGCAAAACCAATTATTACATCTTGCTTCCTCTTCTCTTTCGTATGGCAGTGGACAGATAGCTTCTATTCAAGTTTGTTCCTTGGAAAGATTCAGCTTTTGTCTATCCGTGTATCAAGTATCGTAGACCGTTTCGGTGCTTACCTTACAATTATAAACGGAGCATCAACTGTACCTCCTCAGGGATATTCTCAGGCTATCCTTTCAACAGGTGTACTGCTTGTAATTCTTCCACTGATCCTTCTTTATGTATTTGCTCAGAGACTCTTTGTTGAAAGCTTGGCAAGTACAGGTGTTAAGATGTAATTCTTATTTTACTAATTTTATAAGTATAAAAAGGGAATATTCTAACGGATATTCCCTTTTTTTTATTAAAAAAAAAGAAAAAAAAATTTGTAATCATGAGATATGGTGGTATAATATATAATGCAGTTTGCTAGGAATAGCGTTATAAAAAAAATAAAAGGAGTAATTTTTATGAAAAAAATTGCAGGCAGTGTGCTTACTTTGGCTGCTGTATTGTCACTTACAGTAGTTGGATGTAGCAAGAAAGATGGAGCAGCAAGTGCTGGTTCTGGAAACGGAGACGGAGCTTATGCTGAAGTAAAAAAAGAAAAGGATCCAAAGACTAAGAAGCTTTATGACTTTGGTGGAATGACAGTTACAATCGGTGACTGGTGGTCAAATCCAGATAGCGAACCTGGTTCAAAACAGGACGAAGATACAAGAGCTTTCAGAAGCTGGCTTGGAGAAACATATAACTTCAAAGCAATTCAGTCTGACTGTGCTGGATGGTCTGAGCATCCAAAATTCGTTTCTAACTTCTGTGTAACAGGTGGAGACGAAAACTACGTATTCATTATTGATGGACGTTCTGCTAACTCTGGTGTTAAAGCAAACCTTTTCTATGATTTGTCAAAAATCAATAACATCGACTGGTCAAAGCCAAAGTGGGATCAGGGTGCTATTGCTAAACTTAAGAAAGGTAATTCTTTCTACTGTTTCTCTTATGGAAAGCCAGAACCAAAAGATGGTATGTTCTTCAACAAGAGAATCCTTCAGGAAAATGGATATGATCCAGATTATCCATATGATCTTCAGAAAGAAGGAAAGTGGACTTGGGAAACATTCGAAGATATGTGTAAGAAACTTACAAAAGATACAGATAACGATGGTGTAATCGATCAGTATGCTATGTCTTCTTTCAATACACAGTTCTCTTATGCTGCTCTTGACTCAAACGGAGCTTCACTTGTAGGACGTGATGCTAATGGTAACTACTTCAACAACGCTGGTTCAGAAAAGTCTATGGAAGCTTGGAACTGGATTGCAAGAATGTTTGCTACATATCAGCTCCCACAGGGTGAAGGTGCTTCTTGGGATTACTTCTATACAGCATTCATCAACGGTGAAACAGCATTCCTCGCTGACCAGGAATACAATGCTCAGCCAAACGGACGTTTCTCTGCTATGAAGGATGACTGGGGATTCGTTTGCTTCCCACTCGGACCAAGCGGAGACGGAAAATATCACACAATTCATGATACAAACATGTGGGTACTCCCAAGTGTTTATGACTCAGACAGAGCTGACAAGATCATGAAGATCGTTGACTTCTATACAGAAGATGTTCCTGGATATGATTCTCCAGATGCATGGAAAGACGGATACTATGCCGGATTCCGTGATTCACGCGCTGTAGATGAAACACTCCAGTTGATGATGGATACACCAAACCCACGTTTCGATACACTCATTTCTGGTCTTAACCAGGGTGATATGGTATGGGGAATTACTGGTGGATGGCAGACTCCACAGGAAGCTTACGAAGGATGTAAGAACTCTTGGCAGTCACTCATTGACGACTGCAACAAGTAATTCTTAAGCTAACTTGTTAGTAAAAGGCTGTCGGATATTTACCGACAGCCTTTTTTTTTATATAATCTCTTTATGCAAAATCACGGAACTATTACTTCTGATAATCACGCAGCTTTATGGCATGGACGTTTTAAAGAAGGTCCAGATGCGGCTGCAGTCGCTTTCGAAACTTCAATTTTTGATGATATGAGAATGGCTATGGTTGATATTGAAGGCAGTATTGCCCATGCCAAAATGTTATCTAAAACAGGTCTTATTTCTAAACAGGAAGAGGACTCTATTGTAGAAGGCCTTCTTTCAATAAAAAAAGATTTGCTCAATGGAAAAGATGCTGCAGGAAATCCTTTTAAGGTAGATACTTCAGCAGAAGATATTCATTCTTTTATTGAAGCAACTCTGACTGATCGAATAGGTGAACCTGGTAAAAAAGTTCACACTGGAAGAAGCAGAAATGACCAGATTGCTCTGGATGAAAGAATGTATCTTAAGCATCAGATAAAAATGCTTGAAAAAGAACTTCTTAATCTGGTAAGTGTTCTTGCAGATTTGGCTGCTACTTATAAGAATTCATTAATTCCTGGCTTTACTCATATGCAGCATGCACAGCCCGTTACTTTGGGACATCATTTATGTGCCTGGGCCTGGATGTTTACTCGTGATATTGATCGCCTTAGGGATGCTTATAAAAGAATAGATGTTTCTCCAATAGGTTCTTGTGCTCTTGCTGGAAGTGGTCTTCCTCTTGATCGTCAATATGAAGCAGATTTACTTTCTTTTGCAGCAGTAAGTCAGAATTCATTAGATTCTGTTTCTGACAGAGATTATTATCTTGAAACTTCTTCAGCTTTGTCTTTGGTACAGATGCATCTTTCAAGGGCTTGTGAAGAAATAGTTCTCTGGTCTACAACGGAATTTGCTTTTATTGAACTTAGTGAAAAATGGTCAACCGGAAGCTCTATAATGCCACAAAAGAAAAATCCTGACTTTGCAGAGATAATTCGTGGTAAGACTGGCCGTGTTTATGGCGATATGATTGCTCTCTTTACAATGATGAAGGGTATTCCATTATCTTATGACAGAGATATGCAGGAGGATAAATCAAGCTTCTTTGATGCCTATGACACTGTTATTTCAAGTGTAAGAATCTTTACTCAGATGGTTAAAACCGCAAAATGGAATACAGAAAAAATGTCAGAGCTTTGTTATGGAGGATTCCTTAATGCAACAGATATTGCAGATTATCTGGTTCGCAAAGGAATGCCTTTTAGAACTGCTCATGGTGTTTCAGCTCGTCTTGTCCGCTCTGCAATTGATAATAATTGTAAGCTTGAAGACTTGCCTTTTGATGCATATATAAAGGAATCTGATTTGTTTGAAAAGGATATTTTTAATGTTATCCTGCCAGAGCAGTGTGTTGCCATTAGAAAAACCATTGGAGGTCCTGCTCCTGAAATGGTAGAAAAGCAAATTGAAGCTCTTAAGACATTTGCTTCGTCTAATAAAAGTGAAGATTTATCTTCAGAAGAAGATGATTGGGATTTAATTTTTGAAAATTATTATAATAAATAAAGGAAGGAATAATATTATGAAAAAAATTGCATTTGCTATTGTACTTGCTGCAAGCATGCTTACACTATTAGGATGTAAAAAACAGAAAACTGAAGTTTCTGATCCTGTTGCAGAATTGAAGAGCCGTGGTGTATTTGTAATCGGTCTTGATGATTCATTCCCACCTCTTGGTTATCGTAATGATGATAATGAAATTGTTGGTTACGATATTGATCTTGCAAAAGAAGTCGCTTCTCGACTTGGTGTTGCTTTTAAGGCTCAGCCAATTGATTGGGATGCTAAAGAAATGGAACTTGAGACTGGAAAGATTGACTGTATCTGGAATGGCTTTACTATCACAGAGGATAGAAAGGCTGCGCTTTCTTTCACAGAAGCTTATTTGAACAATGCTCAGGTTGTTGTCGTTAGAAATGACAGTGGAATTTCTTCTCTTGCTGATATGGCTGGAAAGAAAATTGGACTTCAGAGAGGTTCAAGTGCACAGGAAGCTGTAGATGGAAATCCTGACTTTTCTGCAAGCCTTGCTGAAATTGTTATGTTCCGAGACAACATTACAGCTTTGAATGATCTTGATATTGGTGGTGTAGACGGTGTTGTAATGGACAGTGTTGTTGCAAACTATTCTATTGCACAGACTAAGAAACCATTCACTGTTCTTTCAGAGGCTCTTTCTAACGAAGCTTATGGTGTAGGCTTTAGAAAAACAGAACCAAAGCTTCGTGATGAAGTTTACAATATTCTTAAGGAAATGAAGGCAGACGGAACTGTTGCTGGCATTTCTACTAAATGGTTTGGTAAAGATATTTCAGTAATTGAGTAATATGATTTCAGAGCGTTATCTGAAAATGCTTCTGACGATGCTCCAGGGAACTGTAACATCGTTGGAAGTATTTTTTCTTACATTGCTATTTTCTCTTCCTCTTGCTATGCCTATTGCAATGGGAAGGATGTCAAAAAGTAAAATCTTATCAGGCGTAACAAATGTTTTTCTTTTAATAATAAGAGGAACTCCATTAATGTTACAGCTGCTTGTTGTGTATTTTGGACCAGGACTTTTTATCCGTTGGCTGGTTCTTCAGGGCTATTCAGTTTCTTTTAGATGGAATCGTTTTATAGCAGCTATTGTTGCTCTTGTAATAAATTATTCAGCATATTTCGCAGAGATTTATCGTGGTGGAATTGAATCTATTCCTAAAGGGCAATATGAGGCCGCAAAAGTCTTAGGCTACACATCTCCACAAACCTTCTTTAGAATTGTACTTCCTCAGGTTATTAAGCGTATTGTTCCTGCTATGGGAAATGAAGTTATTACTCTTGTAAAAGATACTGCTCTGGTTTCTGTTATTGGTGTATCGGAATTACTTATGGTTGCAAAGGAAAGGCAAGGGGCTATGTTCTCATTTGCACCTCTTTTTATTGCTGGTGTATTTTACTTTGTTATGAACTGGGGAGTTTCTTTTGCCTTCCAGAAGCTGGAAAAGAAGCTTTCATATTATAATTAGGGCTTGCTATGGACGAAATCATCAAAGTTGAAAATTTGAAAAAAACTTTTAACGGTTCTCTGGAAGTTATAAAAGGAATAAGTTTTTCTGTAAAAAGAGGCGAAGTTCTTGGAATAATTGGCCCTAGTGGTTCTGGAAAATCTACAATTTTACGCTGTATTTCTCAATTGGAACAGGTAACGGATGGTTCTATTTATATCTGTGGAGAGAAGCTTGTTGAAAATGGACTTTATGCAGATAAGAAGAAAAAGCATGAGATTGCATTAAAAAGTGGTTTAGTCTTTCAGAATTTTAATCTTTTCCCTCATTATTCTGTATTAAAAAATATTGTTGAGCCCCAGATTCGTGTTTTAAAAAAGAATAAAGCTGAAGCAGAGGATACTGCACGTGAGCTTTTAAAACGAATGGGGCTTTCTGGTAAGGAAAATAATTATCCTTGTGAGTTAAGTGGTGGTCAGCAGCAGCGTGTTTCTATAGCAAGAGCTCTTGCCTTAAAACCTCAGGTTTTACTTTTTGATGAACCAACTTCTGCTTTGGACCCGGAATTAACAGGAGAAATCCTGGCAGTTATAAAAGAGCTTGCTGAAGAAAAAATGACTATGGTTGTTGTAACTCATGAAATGGCTTTTGCCAGAGACATTTCTTCTCATATTATGTTTATGGATGGTGGTGTAATTGTGGAAGAAGGGCAGCCAGAGGAAATTATAAATCATCCAAAGACTGAAAGAATGAAGGCCTTTCTGGCCCGTTTTTCAGCTTATTAGAAATTGTCATACCCTTGATTAAAAGTACTATTTCTTATAAAATAGTGTTTCAATATACAAATTTAGTGCCTACGGGTGCTATGGAGGATATAAATGGTCAAAATCAGACTTAAGAGATTTGGTGCTGCAAAACGTCCGTACTACCGTGTTGTTGTTCAAGACTCACAGAAGCCACGTGACGGTGTATGTATCGAAGAAATCGGAACTTATCAGCCTATTGAAAAGGAAGATGCTCAGGTTTCAATCGATATGGACCGTGCTAAGTACTGGATCGGTGTCGGAGCTCAGCCAACAGACATCGTAAAGAAGTTATTGAACATTCAGTCTGCAAAGCAGGCAAAGTAGTTTACAGGGGCAGGAAATGGAAAAAGACCTGATTGAATACATTGCAAAGTCATTGGTCGATGATCCGTCAGCTGTTACTGTAAATGAAACTGAAGGCGAGAAGGGCATGGTTCTGCAGCTCAAGGTTGCTGATGGCGATATTGGTAAGGTTATCGGGAAATACGGTAGAATTGCCAAGGCTATGAGAACTGTTTTGAGCGCATCAGCAGTAAAAGACGGTAAACGTTACAGTCTTGATATTCTTGATAATTAATCTGGAATAAGCTGATGGAAAAAAGCCGTTTGGTGGTTGGATTCATTCGTGGGACTCATGGTTTTTCGGGTGAATGTAAAGTTGAGAGTACTTCTGGCGAATATGAGCATTTGCTCAAATTGAAGGATGTTACTTTACGACAGGGTGATGAGCAGAGAGAAGCAAAGGTTGAATCGGTTTCTCTTGGAAATGCAATTGCTTATGTTAAATTTGAAGGAATTGATTCTGACGAGGCTGCAAAAAAGCTGATTCGTTGGGAAATTGAAGTTCCTAGAAAGTATTGCAAGCCTTTGAAAAAAGACGAGTGGTACATAGAGGATTTACGAAACTGTTCTCTTATTTATGAAGAGAAAAACGTGCCGGCAACGTTGGATGCACCTAAGATTTTAGGGACAATCACAGACGTTTTGGAAGGCGGAGCAGGTTACTTGTTAGAAGTTTCACTCTCCGAAAGTTGTGACAGGAAGGTTCTTGTGCCTTTTAATAATGAATTTATAGGAAAGGTTGATGTAAAGAACGGAACTGTGCAATTGATGCACCTCTGGATTCTGGAGTAATTCCATGAAATTTACTGTGCTGACCTTATTTCCAGATATAGTTAAGGCTTTTTTTGAAAACTCAATCATGGCCAAGGCTGTAGAAAAGGAAATTATTGCTTACGATCTGGTGAACATCAGAGATTTTGCTACTGATAAACACCATAGCTGTGATGACGGAACGTATGGCGGAGGAGCCGGGCAGTTGATGATGCCTGTTCCTCTTGGAAATGCGCTTGATAGTGTAAATGCCCGTAAGAAGTATGTTATTTATGTGACACCGAGCGGCAAAACGCTTACCCAAAAGATGGCGCAGGAATTAAGTCACAAGGACGAACTTGTTTTTATCTGTGGAAGATACGAAGGTATTGACCAGAGAATTATTGATTCCTATGTGGATGCTGAAATTTCTATAGGAGACTATGTAATGTCTTCTGGAGAGGTTGCTGCAACTGTTGTGATTGATACAGTTTATCGCTTGATAGATGGTGTTATTTCACATGAATCATTAGAAGAAGAAAGTTATTGTGATGGGCTTTTGGAGTATCCTCAGTATACCAGGCCAGAGGTATACAAGGAAATGAAGGTTCCTTCTGTATTATTGAGCGGGAATCATGAAGAAATCCGAAAGTGGCGGCTTAAGAAGCGGTTGATGAAAACACTTGCTAACAGACCCGATTTAATTGTGTCTGCTCGTGCAAAGGGACAACTTTCTGACGAAGCCGAAAAGATGATTGAGGAAATAACTGAAACTGCTTTTCTTAAGAATCAAAAAAAGAAACGAAAGAAAAGTGTAAAAAATCCCGCTGCTGAAAAGTAGCTTTGAGGAGAATTATCATGGATTTGATTAAAACTATCGAAGAAACACAGAAGCGTCCTGGAGCTCAGGGCTTCAATGTTGGTGATACAGTAAAGGTTTACTTCAAGATTATTGAAGGTAAAACAGAACGTATCCAGGTATATGAAGGAATCGTTCTTTGTAAGAAGAACTCTGGTGCTCGCCAGACTTTCACTGTACGAAAGATTTCTTATGGTGTAGGTGTAGAACGTGTATTCCCTTATAACAGTCCACGTATTGTTAAGGTTGATGTTGTACGTCCTGGTAAAGTACGCCGCTCTAAGCTTTATTACCTCCGCGATAAGGTTGGTAAGAGTGCTAAGGTTAAGACTTTGGTTGGTGGAAAGATTGCTGCAGAAATCGCTGCTCGTAATGCACGTGCAGAAGCTGCTGCTGCCGCTACTGAAGCACAGATTAAGGAAGAGCGCATTGAAGCTGCTGAAAACAAGGCTGCAGCTGCAAAATAAGTTAATTTCTTAATAACATTCTGAAATTTTATAAAAGGGATTTGTAAATCTTTTACAAATCCCTTTTTTTTATGTAAAATTATTTTGTGGATTCTAATCTAATAGTCCAGGCTTCTAAATCTTCTCATGTAAATACTCTTCCAAAATTGATGAGGGAGGGGGAATCTGCACTTGTCCGGGTTTTATCTGATAAAGGAGGGGGACGCTATGAAGGGCTTGTGTCTGGTGTGAAAGTTTCATTTTCTTCCAGTCGACCTCTAACCGCAGGCTCCAGCTTTGTTGCAACAGTAAAGCTTTCTGGTAATACTATAGTTCTTGTTCCAAAAGAAGCAGGAGCTTTAGCAGCTAATACTGGATTTAATGAGGGAGCAATTATTCAGGGAATGGACTTAAGCAAGCTTTCTGCCTGGCTGGGAGAATTAGGATTACCGGCAGATGGAATATCAACAGCTCTTCTGCAGATTTCTAAACAGATGGAAATGCGTATTGATTCTTCTCTGCTAACTAAAATAAGAAGTCTTGTACTTCGTTTTGGAAGTAAAGGTCGTCTTGCAGCTGAGTTAGCCTTACTTTTATCAGAGAAGGGGATTTCTTTTGATGAAGAGGCTTTGCAGGCTTTACTTGCTTTTCTGGAAGGAGGAAATGAAGGAAAAGAGGAGACTTCCTTTGAGCAGGGGAAGAAGCTTTTGAATAAAGCAAATTCTTCTGAAGGCAGCTGGTTTATATTTCCTTTTAATCTTGTTGAAGGAACTTTAGGTGAGGAAGCCAAGCTTGTAATGGGTAGAGGTTCTATTCGTTTTCTTTTAGGAAAAAATCATAAAACGAAATTGGTAAATCTTTTTTGTAATTATAAAGATTCTGATTATTATTTTAGTTTGGATTTTTCTAAGGGAATATGTAAAAAAATTAGAATGAATGTTCAAAAGCCTCATTTAGAAAAAGAAGAACTGTTAAATCAGTTAAGAAGTAAGGTTGGAAAATATTGCTCTGGAATTGAGCTTGTCTGGTGCGAAAAAGCAGAACTAGAAGGTTCTGCAAGTGCCTCTGAAGACTTTTATTCGTTGGGGGGCTATGTATGAAAAAGATAAGCAAAGCTGTAGCCTTAAAGTATCCCGAAGGGGTGGAGGCACCTATTATTGTTGCTAAAGGAATAGGAAAATCAGCAGAAAAAATAATTACAGAAGCAAAAAAGAATGATATCCTTATAAAAGAAGATACTGTTCTGGTTGATATGCTTGGATTACAAAATGTTGGCGATATAGTTCCAGAAGAAACCTGGGATATTTTGGCCGAGCTTTTTGCTTTTATAATTAATAATGGCGACGGTGAAAAATCTTAGGAGAGAGCTGCAATTTTTATGAATACACGAAGTCTTGGAAATGAAGGGGAGAACAGAGCCTGTCTATATCTTGAAGAAAAAGGTTATAAGATTATTGATAGAAATTGGCGGACACAAAGGGGAGAAATTGATATAATAGCTTATAAAGAGAATACAATTGTATTTGTGGAAGTAAAAACTCTTCCCAATGGTACTCTTGATATGATTCAAAAGGAGTTAAATCATCAGAAACAGCAAAGAATTTTAAAAACTTCTAAATGTTATCTGTTAAATCATCGACAATATAATGACAGTTATGTGAGATTTGATGTGATTGTCATTGATATGCCAGGTCTGGAAGAGGTGTATCATATTGAAAATGCATTTTCAGAATAATAAAGGGAGATTCTATGCTTTCTGGTGGAAAAACAAGCGGGGCGCAGACTTTAGTCTTGGAAAAACGGGACGAAATGAACTTACCGCCTCGAATTCTAGAGTTGAGAAAGAAGATTCAGAGTCAGGAATATCTGGATAATGCCATTCAGCGCATTGCACAGGTAATTAGTAATCATTTGATTGATGATCCTGATGAACTGAAATTCAGGGATTAGTATGGACAGACGGAAGAACAGAAAATTCAACGGTAATTGGAACGGACAGAAAAGAAACGAGCAGGGAAAGGAGTCTAATTCAAAAAAAAGTGGATTCCAGTTTAATCATACAGCATACGAAGATCCTGCTGCAGAAAAAGAACGTGTGAAGGCTATCCAGGAATTAAAGGGTCGCCAGGTTCGTTGCGCTAAATGTGGTGAAATAATTACTGATTTGGCTAGTTCTATTGCAGATAAGACTAGTGGAGAACCTGTTCATTTTGACTGTGTACTTAATCAAATAAAAGAAACTGAACCAACTGGTGAAAATGATAAAATTGCATATATTGGTCAGGGACGTTTTGCTGTTCTTCATTATGATAACATTAGAGATCAGCGTCATTTTACCATCAAAAAAATAATTGAGTGGGAAGACCGTGAGCAGAAGTCTGAGTGGCGTTCTGAGATGAGCGGACTTTACAGCCAGATTAAATAATGAATATTACAATTCTTTGTAAGGTAGTAGATAATTTTGGTGATATAGGCGTTTGCTATAGGCTTGCACGCCAGCTAAAAAAAATAGAACCTTCAAATCATATCAGCCTCATTGTTCAGGGGCTGGATTCATTTCACAATATAAATAATAAAATAGATGAGACAAAAAGCTTTCAGGTCGTAGATGATTTAGAAGTTTATGATTGGAATGCTAATGATTTTTGTTTTGAAAAATTCTCCGAAAATGATGGCGAGAAGCTTGCTATAATTCTTGAATGCTTTCAGTGTGGCAGACCTGAATGGATGGAAGAAATTCTTTTTGAAAAGAAATTAGAAAGAACTGTACATATAATTATGATTGATTATCTTACTGCAGAAAAATATGCAGAGGATTTTCATTGTCTTAAATCTTTAACCCGTAGTGCAAAGGTTCAAAAGGTAAACTTTATGCCTGGTTTTACCTCAAAAACCGGTGGACTTATTATTGATGATGGCTGGGAAGCCTTGCCTGAAAGAAATGAACATGGCCCTCTTTTATTTTTTATGTATGATAATGAATGGCTTCCTTTAGCTAACGCTATCAGAGATACTGGAAAAAGCGTTCTTATTGGACAGGGTAAGGGTAGAGATTCTTTTATTGATGCCTGTTCTAGAAGCGGCTTAAGGGACCTTGAAATCCTTCCTTTTATGAATCAGAATCAATGGGATTTAATGATGAAATCAACTTCTGCACTTTTTATTCGTGGGGAAGAATCTTTATCCAGGGCCTGTTTGTCTGGTATTCCTTTTGTATGGCAGGCTTATCCTCAGACTGAAGAATATCAGCTGGTAAAAATGGAAGCTCTTTTGCAGGCTATGAAAGGATTTTTTGATTCTGAAGATTTTGATTTTCTTTATAAGTTATGGATGGATTTTAATTTACCTTCTACTGAAAGAAATGAATATAATTTTGAGAATGCTTGTAAAGTTTTTCTGGAAGGTCTGGAAGCCTTTGAATATGGCTTCAGGGATTTTGCTGTCTCGCTAAGAAAAAATGGAGACCTTTGCTCTAACTTAATGACATTTATTCGTAAAATTGATATAATATAGTAAGAAATTTTGTAAATTCTTTTTTAGAGGTTTTATATTATGTTAATGACATCACAGTTAAAAGTTGGAACAGCTTTCATGTATGAAGGAAATGCTCTTATCGTTCAGAAGATGCTCGGACAGCGTTCAGGACGTGCCGGAATGGTTACTAGCTTCCGCGTAAAGAATCTTGTTACAAACTCAACTATGGATCTTGGTATTGATGCTGGTGAAAAATTTGATGAAGTTGATTTGGAATCACATGTAACAAAGTTGTCTTACATTGATGGAGATACATTTGTATTCATGGATCAGGATACATACGAGCAGTTTGAGCTTGCAAAAGAAGATCTTGGTGATTATGCTGGATATATTACTCCAGATGATGATCTTGAAGTAAACCTTACATTCTATGAAGGAAAGCCAGTTGGTATTGATCTTCCTGTTCGCGTTACTCGTGTAGTTACTTACTGTGAACCTGGTGTAAAGGGAGATACTTCTGGAAAGTCTTTGAAGCCTGCAACTCTTGATACAGGAATCGAAGTTCGTGTTCCATTGTTCATCAATACAGACGACAAAATCGTTATTGATACACGTGATGGTTCATTCCTTGAACGTGCTAAGGACTA
>JAIKYB010000177.1 GCA_024683675.1 Treponema sp. | reverse complement strand
GGGATTTGTAGAAAAGGCCTTTCCCGGAGTATGTTTATAGCCCGCATAGGCTAAGTCGCCAAAAGAAAAATAGTTTCCGTTTCCAAAATAATGAGTGAGGTAAGCATTTGCCTGACCGTCTATTACCTGAGCATTTTTACGAGTCTGCCACTGGCCTTGGCCCAGGGCTGCAAAGGGGCCGGAAGGGAGGTCTCCCATGCTGGCAGTCTTAAAAAAATACTGATTATCGGCAAAGTTGGCTGTTACCCCGGCATTTAAAAAGGTAGAGGTTCCCAGCAGTCCTGAAAAATTGAGCTTTTGAAAATAGGAATCCAGGGGACGGTCTTTATTAAAAAAAGTTTTTAGACTGCTATCTGCTGTAAGCTTATTTTCTATACCAGTCTTTTTCATGGTGATGTAAATTACACCACCAACAGAACCTTCGTCTTCTACACCTTCTGTAAAGCCTCCACGGACAATTTCTATCCGCTCTACTCCATCCAGATTTATTGTAGAAAAATCAAAGGTTCCGTATTGAGCATTATTTACACAAATACCATCAATCACAACCCTCACAGTTTCGTCTGTAAAACCCCGAATACTAGGCTTACTTTCCAGACCATAAGGCCCGTAAGCAAGATTTTGTATTCCGCTGCGTTCCACTACATCAGAAAGAGATTCAAGATGAGCTTCCTGAATTTCTTCTTCGGTCACAACAATTTTTTCTTCTGCAGAAGCTTTTACGTAAGTTGTTACCTCTGGCAAGCGGATTTCTGTGTCCTGGGGGAAAGCAAGAAAATCTAACAGAATAAAAGAGAGGATTGTAAATGCCAGCTTATTCCTTAGCATATTCTCCAAAATATGAGTAATATCCATTATCGACAGTAAATTCAGTTTTTGCTTCGTCTAATGTATCTGTATAAGATAGTCCATCAGTTTTATATGCATTAGAAAACTTGCAGCTTGAAGTTGTTAAATCTTTATAGGCAAGAGCAAAATATTTTCCGGAAATTGAATAGTAAATATATGAATCAGCTACTTCTTCAATTGTTCCTTCCCAACCATAACCATATCCGCCATCATCATAAACGATAGTACTTTCAGAAATTTCATAACCATCGTTATATTCTGAAGCCCAAGTTCCATAAACACTTGCTTCTTCTGGCTCATTACAACCGACCAATGCTAAAGATGCAATAACCATTGCTATTGCAAAAAGACGAGAAAAATAATTTTTTTTCATTTTTTCCTTCCCGGGAACCGAACTTGCGCAATTCCCAAAAGTAGAGATATCCCTTCATACGAAGGGTTGTACCAAAGTTTCCGGGCTTCTAGCATTAACAAGAGAGCCTTCCCAGAACTAAATCTAAGGATTTTCTTCCAGTGGCTGTATTCTTTTATCTGATGATTTAGACAGGCTCAATCACAGTGCGACTCTTAAATCAGCATGTGACTTGTCTATCACCGGCTAGATACCGTTGCGCATTCAGCTCAGGCCTTGCACCTGCTTCCATTGAAATACAATTGGGATTTTAGCATAAAAAATTTATTTTGTCAGATAGTCTGTAAGCTCTGTTGCACTCATCATAATAACTTCTGCACCATGCTCCTTTAAGAAGTCTCGACCACGGAAGCCCCAGTCTACGCCGATTACATCAAGGCCAGCATTTCTTCCAGTCTGCATATCTACATCTGAATCTCCAATAAAAACTGCCTTCTGACCTTCAGATTTTCCGTCCATCTTGGCACGTTCTAAGATTTCATAGATTCCGTCTGGGGCTGGCTTTGGAGGCATTCCGGGACGGCTGCCAGAAATCAGGTCAAAAAGACCCGGGAAATAATCATCACAAAGAGCAATAGCGGCAGCTTCTACCTTGTTGGTATTTACTGCTATTTTTATACCGGCTGCACG
The DNA here is from genome assembly GCA_024683675.1 of Treponema sp. Classification (GTDB taxonomy): domain Bacteria; phylum Spirochaetota; class Spirochaetia; order Treponematales; family Treponemataceae; genus Treponema_D. The sequence continues at coordinate 118 of JAIKYB010000177.1, read as the reverse complement.
AAGAGCCTTTATACAATCAACAACTCCGGCATAAGGAGCAGTTTTTATAGCACAATGCTCTTCATAATAGGCAATAAAATCAGCCAGAATTTTTTCAAAAAGAGGATTTTCACGGCCA
>JAIKYB010000174.1 GCA_024683675.1 Treponema sp. | reverse complement strand
CGTAAAAATGCTCAGGTAATAGACGGTCAGGCAAATGCTTACCTCACTCATTATTTTGGAAACGGAAACTATTTTTCTTTTGGCGACTTAGCCTATGCGGGCTATAAACATACTCCGGGAAAGGCCTTTTCTACAAATCCCGGAATTCAGCAGGATTATAATAACACCCTTTCCTTTAGCCTTTGGAATCCGGCTCTTGCGGGGCTTTTTAATTTGAAAAACACCCTGGCCTGGCTTTGCAATAACCGCTTTTATGCAGATGAAGCGGGCAGCGAAGACAGTCAGCATTTTATAAATACAATAAAATATAGTACTACAGCAGAATTTACTTCCCTTGCAGGTGGCAGACTTAATCAGCTTATAGGGCTTTCTGCTGATTTTACCAGCCTTCATTCAACAAATGACGGAAACCATATTCAGTTTTCCGGGGTTTTTAAGGAAACCTCTAAGCTATCTCTAGCAAAACGCTGGACTCTTTCTCTTCCTCTTGCCTTAAAGCTTTGTCTGAATGATGAAGAGGCGAATTTTGCCTTTGTGCCAAAGCTTGCTGCCGTATGTGATTTTTCATTTTTCCGTCTGAAAAGTGACCTTTATCGCATGGTTCAGTTTCCAAATATGGACGACCTTTTTTGGGAGGGCGGGGGCTTTCATGGAAATCCTGAACTCAAGCCAGAATCTGGTTGGGGTGCTGATTTGGGAATCAGTCTTTTGAATTGTCCTTTTGACGCAAGTCTTACTCTTTTTTCAAATTACTACAAGGATAAGATTCAGTGGTCTTCGGGTACAACAGAAAATCTTTCTTCTGCTTTTTATCTGGGCCTGGATTTTTCTCTGGGAGCTTCCTTCTTTAATCAGCTGATAGATTTGACTCTTAATGGTGAATATCTCTACAATCGGCTTTTGGATAAATCCAATCGATATACTTACGGAAAGCGTATTATGTGGACTCCGGATTTTACCTGTACTTTAATCCTTGATTTTAATTTTGAATTAGCAAAGCTTTCCCTTTCTGCTGAATATACAGGGCTTCGTTATACTTCAAATATGAATATTTATTATCTTGATCCTTACCTTCTTTTGAACCTTTCGGCAGAGGGTGCTACTATAAAGGGACGTTTTACTCCCTATCTGAAAATTGATAATGCCCTGAACTGGCAGTATCAGGCGGTGGACGGCTATCCTATGCCTGGAATTTCTCTTACTGTGGGAGCCCGTTTTAATTTTCTATAATGACAATTTCCTATAATTGTATAAGCCGTCTCTTTTGGGTATAATCTTATCACTTTTCAAAAGACTTTAAGGACGAAAAAGAAATGCCTGGTTTTTATGATTATTATGATGTTGCTGTCGTTGGCGCTGGACATGCGGGAATTGAAGCTGGCTTAGCCTGTGCCCGTATGGGATTAAAAACTGTACTTATCACACAAACTCCAGATGCCATTGCCCGAATGAGCTGTAATCCTTCTATCGGAGGAATTGCAAAGGGAAATATTGTACGCGAAATTGACGCCTTGGGCGGTCAGATGGCAAAACTGATTGATAAGTCCATGATTCAGTTCCGTATGCTGAACAAGAGTAGGGGGCCTGCAGTTCAGGCTCCACGTTCCCAGGCAGATAAAATTACCTATTCACAGCTGGCTAGAAAGATTTGTGAAACTACTCCAAATCTTTACACTCTTATGGACACTGTAATTGATATCCTGACTACAGCCAGCTCTACGCCCCTTCCTCCAAATAGTGACTCTTCTGCAGAAAAGGGTACAATCCCTGGTGAAAGCCGCAATGCCGGCCAGACTGCCGCTGCAAAAAGTGGAATGCGCCAGAAGGTTACCGGACTTGTTACAGAGCGGGGCCGAATAATACCAGTCCGCTCTGTAGTCCTTACTACAGGAACCTTCCTGGGGGGCCGTATTTTCATTGGTGAATATGATGCGCCTTGCGGACGTGTAGGGGAACCTGCCGCTTACGGACTTACAGAAAGCCTGCACAGACTTGGCTTTACCACTGGTCGCCTTAAGACGGGAACTCCTCCTCGTATTTTGCGTAAAACTGTTGATTTTTCTAAGCTGGAAGAGCAGCCGGGCGACCAGGAGGTTATACCTTTCAGCTTTGAAACTGAACGAGTAGAAAGGCCCCTTGTAAACTGTCATGTTGTTTACACAAATGAAGAAACTCATAAGATAATCCGTGAAAATATTGGCCGTTCTCCTTTGTATAGCGGTAAAATCAGTGGAATTGGTCCCCGCTATTGTCCTTCTATTGAAGACAAGGTTATGCGCTTTACAGAACGCGATCGCCACCAGATTTTTGTTGAACCGGAAGGGCTCGAAACTGATGAAATCTACCTGAATGGACTTTCTTCCAGCCTGCCAGAATGTGTTCAGGATTCCTTTATGCGCACAATGCATGGTTTTGAAAATGCCGTTCAGAGCCGCCCGGGTTATGCCGTAGAATATGACTTTGTTGAACCAACTCAGCTCTATCCTTCACTGGAAACTAAGAGAGTTGCAGGGCTTTTTAATGCCGGTCAGATAAACGGAACTTCTGGTTATGAAGAGGCTGCGGGACAGGGACTTCTTGCCGGAATGAATGCGGGTCTTTATGCTCGTGCCCATATAGAACTATGTGGCCCTCTTGCTGAATTATCGCATAACATAAATGGAGTTCCTTCAAGCATGGTTGCAGGCGCCTTCCGTCCAAAGGCAGATATGTCAAATGAAGAAAAGGCTAAGTTTGCAGAGATTTCTGAACGCGAAACTTCTGAATTGAATACTTTTGT
>JAIKYB010000172.1 GCA_024683675.1 Treponema sp. | reverse complement strand
GCCTGGATGACTGCAATTGAAAAGCTTGTTAAGCCTCAGTTCCTTGAGGTAAATAAAAAGGCCTTTATGTTGGGAAGGGAAGCCTAAGCAGCCTTTAGGTCACTTAAAAAAACTTTTCCCGGGTTTGTCCGGGAGCTTCGTGAAAATATTTTACGTAAGCCCTGTAAAAAGAAGAGTAATCTGAAAAGCCACATTCCAAACTTGCACTTTGGCTTGTGGCTCCTTTTTTTAACCTTTCACGGGCTGCTGTAAGTCTTTTTCTTAAAATATATTCCCAGGGAGAAGAACCAATATCCTTTCTGAATATTCTGGAAAACTGAGAGCTGCTAAGAAAAAAATGCTCTGCCAGCTCCGGGACTGTTAATTCTTCAAAAAGATGGGCATTTATATAGCTGATAACTCTTTCAGAAAAAGTTGGAGGAGTTCTTTCTTCTGCAGGCGTGGAAGAAAAAGCATTAAAAATCATATAAAGAATCATTCCAAGGTGGGTGTGCAAAATAACCCTTCTTTCTGAAGCTGAAACAGGATTCATCATTTCAAAAAAAAGCTTTTTTACCACTTCCATATCCATGTCCTTTTGGGTAAAAAGGTTCCCCTTTCCCAAAGGGCGGTCCAGAAAAGCCTTCATCAAAAGCTTACTTGAATCTACCTCTTCCAGATAGGTCGTAGGAAAATTAACAGCGAAGCGTTCATATTTACTGCGGTCAATAATATGTGCTGTGTGAGACTCCGAAGGCCTCATAATCATCAGATTGTTTTCATGAAGAGGATAACGGGAACCTTCCACAAGATATTCAATTCCACCGGAAATAAAAAAATAGATTTCGCAGCGACTGTGAAGATGCATATTGTAATTACTCGGCTCCGGACTTTCGTCTATGGCGTGGCGGATATATATGTCTTCAAAGTTATATTCATCAAGCATTATAATCAGAATAATAGTAAATGCGTGAAATTACAATATAAATTGCTTATTTTGACAATGTTAATGTAAAAGAAGTCATGATACACTCCTAAGCATAAGGAGGCTTAAATGAATTTCAAACTTGCAGCCTTTGCTGATGAAGCAGATGGAAGTATTGATGGTCAGATTAAGGCTATGACAGAAAATGGCATCGCACTTCTGGAAATCAGGGGTGTTGATGGTCAGAATATTGCTGATATTTCAGAAAAGAAGGCTTTGGAGGTTCGTTCAAAGCTTGATAATGCCTGTCTTGGAGTATGGTCACTGGGTTCTCCATATGGAAAAATTGGAATTAATGATGATTTTGACTCTCATCTGGAAAAGTTTAAGCGCAGCCTGGCAATAGCAGATATTCTTGGTGCAAAGCATGTCAGGCTTTTTAGCTTTTATGGAACTAATGGCGAAGAAAAGTATAAGGAGCAGGTTCTTGAAAAGCTTTCTGCTTTTGCAAAAGCCGCTAAGGGAAGCGATGTGCTTGTCTGCCATGAAAATGAAAAGGGCATTTATGGCGATATGGCTTGTCGCTGTTTGGAAATTCACCAGGCCATTCCAGAAATTAAAGCTATCTTTGATCCTGCGAACTTTATTCAGAGTGGTCAGGATACTTTAGAAGCCTGGAAACTGCTTTCTCCTTATGTGGAATATATGCACATTAAGGATGCAAAAGCAGATGGTCATGTAGTACCTGCAGGAAAGGGAATAGGAAATCTTCCTTATTTGTTAAAGGAATATAAGGGCCAGGTTCTTACACTTGAACCTCATCTTTCGGTTTTCGAAGGTTTTGAAAAGCTTGAAGCCGGCGAAAAAACTAAAATGGAATATACATATCCTTCTTCAAGAGCGGCTTTTGATGCGGCTGTAGATGCATTAAAAGGCTTGATAGAAAAATAAAGGGACAATTAAAGATAAATCATACTTGAGGAGATTTTTATGGAAAAACTTAGACTTGGAATAATCGGAATGGGAAATATGGGAAGCGGACATTTTCGCAATGTAAAGGCCGGAAAATGCCCTTCCGTAAATGTAACGGCAGTTTGTGATATAAATCCAGATAAACTTAAAGACCTTGAAGGGGTAGAGACATTTACAGACGCAGATAAAATGCTTGAAAGCGGGCTCGTGGATGCAGTGCTTGTTGCCACTCCTCATTACCTTCATCCTGTGATGGCAATTAAGTGCTTTAGCCACAAGATTCACGTGCTCACTGAAAAGCCTGCTGGTGTATATGCCCGACAGGTTAGAGAGATGAACGAAGCAGCAGCGAAGTCTGGGGTAAAGTTTGGAATTATGTTTAATCAAAGAACTAATCCACTTTATGCTAAGGCAAGGGAAATTGTTCAGGGCGGTTTGCTTGGTCAGCCAAAACGCCTTGTCTGGATTATCACAAACTGGTATCGAACTCAGGCCTACTATGATTCAGGCTCCTGGCGTGCAACTTGGGGTGGTGAAGGTGGAGGCGTATTGTTAAATCAGGCTCCTCATAACCTGGATCTCTGGCAGTGGATTTTCGGCATGCCAAAAAGAGTGCGTGCCTTCTGCAGCTTTGGAAAATACCACAAAATTGATGTAGAGGATGATGTTACAATTTACGGTGAATACGAAAATGGTGCTTCTGCAACCTTTATTACCACAACTGGTGAGGCTCCGGGTACAAATCGCTTGGAAATCTCAGGTGATAAGGGTAAGATAGTAATAGAAGGTGGAAAGCTTAAATGGTGGAAGCTTGCTGTAGCTGAAAGAGAATTCTGTTTTACAGCAAAAGAAGGTTTTATTACTCCTGAAACTCAGTATGAAGAGTTTGAAGAAGAAGCACCAGAGGGACATCCTGAAGTTCTTGAAGCCTTTGCAAAGTCAATTTTGACTGGCTCAGAAATGATAGCAAGGGGAGAAGAAGGACTTAATTCCCTTTCCATTTCAAATGCCGCTTACCTTTCTGCCTGGACAGATGATTGGGCAGAAATACCAACAGACGAGGCTCTTTTTGAAAAGAAGCTTGCTGAACTCAGTAAGAAGGAAAAAGAAAATCCGCGAAAAAAATAGTTTCCGTTCACAAAGAAGATCCGGCAAAGCTTAGTGAACGGTGGAAGGTAAGATGGTAGAGAAAAATTAACCGGAAGGACACCTTATGTATAAAAAAACTCTTTTGCTAAGAGGGACATTTTTGGCATTTATGACATTTATGATTTCAAGTTTTTCTACAGGGCTTTTTGCAAATGACATAACAGTAAGTCTTGATTTTGCTGCTCCTAAGAAGGCCATTTCTCCATATATTTTTGGAATAAATGACAGGGCTGATTTAAATAAGGTTTCTCCAAAGTCAATTCGTCTTGGCGGAAACCGAATGACAGCCTATAACTGGGAAAACAATAAATCAAACGCAGGAAGCGACTGGAAAAATCATACAGATGATTACATGCTGTCCAATGTTCGTCCTCAGCTGAAACGTCAGCCTGGAGCTGCAGCTTTGAATGTCGCTCAGGATGCAAAGGAACATAATGTGCCCTATACACTTCTTACCTTGCAGATGGCGGGTTATGTTGCAAATAAAGATGGCGAAAAAGGGCCAAAAAATTCTCTTGATGGAGATGACTGGTGCAAGGTTGTAAATCGTAAAAATGCAGACTTTTTGCTCAGACCTGATAAAAATGACCACTTTGTTTATACAGATGAGTTTTTGAATTATCTTGGCAATAAAATTGGTAAATCAGACTCTCAAAGTGGTTTTAAGGCTTATGCCTTGGATAATGAGCCTGCACTTTGGAGTCATACCCATTCTCTTATCCAGAAGGATAAAATCAGTGCAGAGGATTTAATTTCAAAATCAGTCGATTTAGCAAAAACTATAAAGGATTTTGACCCTAAAGCTGATGTTTTTGGGCCTTCTCTGTTCGGTTATTCAGCTTATGACAGACTGGGCTATGACTGGGACCTTATTCAATCAAAGAACTTCTATAAATATGATTGGTTTATAGACTATTATCTTGAAAAAATGGCAGAGGTCGAAAAAAGTCAGGGAGTACGGCTTTTGGATGTCCTTGATTTGCATTACTACACAGAGGCTAAGGGCTCTTGCGGGGTTAGAACTTGCAGCCACTTTGACAATGATGATTGTATTAAAGCCAGAATAAATGCTGTGCGTTCCCTTTATGATGCAAATTATAAGGAAAAAAGCTGGATTACAGATACCGGTGCCAGGCATTTTCCTTTACTTCCAAAGCTTCAGGCTTCTATAGACAAATATTATCCGGGAACAAAAATCGCTTTTACAGAATATAATTTTGGTGGTGGTACAGATATTTCCGGGGCCATTGCTCAAGCTGATTTTTTGGGAGTCCTTGCTGAATATGAGGTTTATTTTGCTTCTATCTGGGCCTTTGATAAAGCGGAATATCAGTTTGCGGCAATCAATATTTTTACTGATTATGACGGACAGGGAAGTGGCTTTGGAGATTCCCTGATAAAATCCTCTTCTAGTGATGATTATACAGTGTCTTCTTATGTTGCAGAAAATTCTTCGGATGGAAAGCTTCATATTATCCTTACAAATAAAGAGATTCACAATAAGACAAGGGTTACTATTGATTTGGGTAAACAGAGCTGCAAGGCTGCTGTAAATTATGTTCTGGATAAAAGCGGAACAAAAATCCACCAGGCTAACTCAAAAATCAAAATCAAGGGAAATAAAATTGTGATTGACCTTGAACCTTTGACGGTAAATCATTTGGTTTTAGACTGATGGGGCGGGGGTGGTAGAAGTGCCACCTTGTGTAGAAGTGCCACCTAAGGGGGAGGCCCCCTTGCAGTGAAGGGCCACCTTGCGCAGAAGTGCCCCCTAAGGGAGAGGCCCCCTTGCAGTGAAGGGCCGCCTTTCAAAATACATGGACTTCCCTGTAGAAGCCTGGATGACTGCAATTGAAAAGCTTGTAAAAACTCAGTTCCTGGAAATGAACAAAAAAGCTTTCATGCTGGGAAGAGGAGAGTAATAGCTAACTTGCGAGTGGCTCCGGCTGATTTCCTCCGTCGTTGCCACCGTCATTTCCGCCGTCATTTCCATTCAAAAAAATTATCCATTGCAGGCGGCGGATTGCCTTTGGCAGAATATCACGAATCAATTCTGTCTGCTGATTATCTGGTGTTATAGAAATCGCAACTTCCATTAAATCACTCATAACTGGCAGGCTAATCCCAAAAATTTCTTCCATTTCTTCTTTTGAATATTGTCTGTGGGTCAGGGGGATTCTGTAGGCCGCCAGCTTGTCTTCTGGATAGAACTTGCAGGGCTTAAAAACTGCCTTTCCTTTTTTATCACGATTACCACAGGCTCCAAAAAGTCTGCATATAAAGGCACGGCCTCCGTAAATAGAACAGTGATATTTATCATTTTCATTCCAGAACTGACAGCCTGTAAAACGGGGGAAGGGGAAAATGCCGTCTGCAATTTTATAAGCAATTTTTGGCTGATTTTCTAGCAGCCAGGCTGCCATGTAAAGTGCTTCGCATTCTAGTAAATCCGGTTCAAAAGCTCTGCAGCATTCTCCGCAGCCTTCCGGACAATAAAAATTGGATTTTTCATACCAGGCGGCCTGTTTCTCTTTTATGTGAGCGAAAATTTCTTCAACCTGAGAAATTATCTGACCTTCGCGAGTATCCTTTAGCTTGCTAAGAATTGTTGCAATTTCTGTCATGATTGCTAAGTTGTAGCATATTTTCAGAGGATTTGGAAGAAAAAAGTTCGATTGATGTAAAAAAAGAATGGTTTTGAAAACAGTTTTAATGAAAGACAGATTGGTTCAATTACAATGGCTATTGAACCGGTCAGCAGTAGAGCAAGCTTGGATCAGGTAAAGGACTCTCTTTTTACCCTGAACTGCAGTGATTTTATAGAAACTGTTGCCCCAAAGGTAAACGATTCTGCTATCAAATCAGAAATTAAACATTTTATTGTCCTTATTAATAACAGAAGTTTTTATGGAATTGTTTCTGTTGCAAAAATGAATTCAAAGCTGGAGGAGCTGCGGGCCCACGACCTGGAAAAGGCCGCTGCAATTCAGCAGAATATGCTCAAGAAAAATTCCAATACAAAGAAGTTTCCTTTTGATGTCTGCATATGGAACCGTATGGCAAATGCAGTAGGTGGAGATTATTATATTGCCAAGGAACTTTGCGAGGACCATTATTTAATAGGTTCTTTTGATGTTTCCGGAAAAAATGTTTCTGCGGCTCTGCTGACAGTTACTCTTGGAACAATCTTTTCAACACTTACCTGTCAGGATTCTTCAAAGCTTTCTGCAGGCCAACTGGTTATTATGCTGGATAACTTTCTGAAGGAAATTGTTCCTGTAGGGAACTTTATAACTGGGGCAATCTGCTATGTGGATTATAAAGCCCGCACCCTTAGTGTCTATAATTGCGGCCATACAAATGTTCTTGCTTACCTTAAGGATGACTCTGGACATGGACGTGTTGCCACTCTTGAACCAACACTTCCGCCTTTTGGAATGGGAGCAGTTGCAGATGCAATTAGCGGTGAAAAAAAAGGTGCCTATAAAATGCCTTTGAAAAACGGTCTTCAGATTGATTTGTATTCCGACGGATTTACAGACATGCAGTCTGATGACGGAGAACGCTATGATGAGGCTCGTACTAAGGCTTTCTTTGGTGAACTCTTTAAGACCGATGTTTATTCTGCAGAAAAGGAAATTGAAAAAACTGTAAATAGCTGGATAGGCCATGCTCTTCTTCCTGATGACATTACAGTTATGAATATCCGTTTCTAGATAAAAGCCAGACTCGAAAAGTGGAGAAGATGTCGTTATTTTTCTTTACAAGTGGTCTGGCGGATGATAAAATTAAATATATGTTAAAAATTACAGGCTTACTTAAGAGCCGCTTTTTTTCCTTTAATTCCTTTTTCGCCTAAGGGCGAACTTCTCTAATTTTTTGTGTAATGAGCACTAGCGGCCGTGCACGGTAACGTATCTTTATAAATTAAAATCAAAATGACAATAAGCAGTGAAAGACCTTCTATTATATTCACTGCTGCAGAGGAAAATATGAATTTAAAATACTATCAGAAAGAAAAAGAATGTATGCCCCTGGAAGAGCTTAGAAAGCTTCAGGGCGAAAGACTGGCAAAAAACTTCCGTCATGTTTACGAAAATGTAGAATATTATAGAAAACGCTGCCAGGAAGCTGGAGTTGGCCCGGATGATATTAAGGGGCTTGATGATTTGGACAAGATTCCATTTACCTGCAAGGATGATCTTCGCCAGACTTATCCTTACGGGCTCTTTGCGGTTCCAATGAAGGATGTTGTTCGTATTCATGCCTCTTCGGGAACTACAGGAAAGCAGATTGTTGTAGGCTACACAAAAGAGGATTTGGATATTTGGGATGAATGTGCCGCCCGCCAGCTTGTTGCTGTTGGTGCTGATGAAAATGATATAGTTCAGGTGGCCTATGGCTATGGGCTTTTTACTGGCGGTTTTGGACTTCATGGTGGTGCAACTAAACTTGGTTGTCAGGTTATCCCAATTTCCAGCGGAAACACTCAGCGTCAGATTACCTTTATGCAGGATTTGAAATCTACAGTGCTTGCCTGTACTCCAAGCTATGCCGCTTATCTGGGCGAAACTCTTCATGATATGGGGCTTACTCCTGATGATATCCACCTGAAAGCAGGAATCTTTGGTGCAGAGCCTTGGACAGAAGAGATGCGCCGTGATATAGAAAAATCTCTTGGCATTAAGGCTTATGATATTTACGGACTCACTGAGGTTATGGGACCTGGAGTTTCCTATGAATGTGCCGAGCAGAAGGGAATGCATGTAAATGAAGACCACTTTATTATAGAAACAATTGATCCAAAAACAGGAAAACGCCTGCCAGATGGAGAAAAGGGTGAGCTGGTATTTACTGCAATCACAAAGCAGGCCTTCCCACTTATGCGCTTCCGCACAAAGGACATTGGTGTTTTGAATCGTGCTCCTTGTGCCTGTGGTCGTACCTTTGTCCGCATGAGTAAGCCAATGGGACGTACCGACGATATGCTTATTATCCGCGGTGTAAATGTATTCCCAAGCCAGATTGAAGGGGTTCTGCTTCAGAATGGTTATCCGCCAAACTATGAAATCCACGTTGGACGTGAAAATAATACAGATACCTTTGAAATTAAGGTAGAAATGACTGCCGAAAAGTTCAGTGATGTGGTTTCTGAAATCAGTAAGCAGGAAAAACAGTTGGAATCTGCATTGCTCTCTGTTTTGCAGATTAAAGCAAAGGTTACTCTGGTTGCTCCAAAGAGCATCGCAAGAAGTGAAGGAAAGGCTAAGCGAGTTATTGATACCCGCAAGCTTCATGATTAAAAGAGTCCTCTTTTAGCTGAAAATTAAGGAGGCATGATAAAAAGGTAAACGAACAAGCGGTAATGTGATACGCTGAAGCGATTCAGCGGAACCCAGGCATCAGTTCGCCATTTTTTGTAAGGGCAATGACCCTTGTCGAGGAGAATGAAGAGCTTTTGCCGCATCATACTATAGTCCTAGAGACTGAATTGGAGATTGGAACACACTACCGACTAGACTTTCCGCTGAGGAAAAACGGAGGTCATCATGACAGTTTACATTGGCGTTGATTTGCACAAGACACAGTTCACGGTGCATGTAAGGGTTGGAGACAAGGTTGAGGACCTGTCTGAAATCAAGCAGTACCCGACGACACAGGGCGGATATGCCGAGTTTCTGGCAAGAATCGCTGAATACAAGTCGGCGGGCTTCGGAGTGAAAATCGGAGTTGAATCAACAGGGAACACAAGGTTCTTCAAGAATCAGGTGGAGAAAGCTGGTGCGGAAGTAACTGTTATCAACACGCTGAAGTTCAAGGTTATAAATGAATCGACCAAGAAAACTGACAAGCATGACGCCTCGACAATCTCAGAGTTTCTTTCAAAGGATATGCTTCCTGAGAGCTATATCTGCAATCAGGAAACGGAAAACCTGAGACGGCTTCTGAAATCAAGGGAAAGGCTCGTGCATTCGATTGTCGGTCAGAAGAACGAGGTTCATGCGCTTCTGGTAAGCATGGGGCTTAACGACGAGCTTCGCAGCCTGCAAAGCAAAAAAGGGCGCCAGAAGGTTCTGGACACCCTGTTGTCGCACAGCGACCTCGTGCTCGAAGCACAGTCAGTAAAACTGATGTTCCAAATCATAGACCAGATGTCAGAATCGGTCAAGGTGATTGAAAAGCAGCTCGCTGAACTTACAAAAGATGACGAGATGGTGCAGCGCCTTATGACAATCCGTGGCTGCGGGAAAATAACGGCATGGATAATCAGGGCGTACACTGAAGATATAGGCAGGTTTGCGAGCGCAAAAAAATACGCGGCATTCTGCGGACTTGTTCCATGGGTACAGGACTCAAATGAGACCGTTCATCATGGAAAGATAACTAAACGAGGCCCCCAGGAATTGAGGACGGCATTCGTTCAGTTAGTGTTGGGAATTCGTCGCTGCAAAGATACTTCGGAATGGAGGATTATGCAGCGGCTGGATTACATGAAAAAGAATAAAGGCAGCGGCAAATCGATTGTCGCTGCTGCAAGAAAGATGGCAGAAATCGTGTGGGCGTTGCTCACAGACAAAAAAGACTTTGATTCAAAGAAGATGATTGGAAAATATAAGCCAATGAATCTTGTTAATCAGGCTTTTTCTGCCAGTAATTAAATAGCTTAGAAAGTTGACTTGTTCGTTGACTTTTTATGGGAGAAGTAATTGTCGAAGCTAGCCACCGTATAACAAAAGGCGGCTTGGAGTCTAGCTCCAAGACCGCGCATAGGAGAAAGGTGATTCGACGCACTCGTATAGCTCTCCAGTCCTCATTTTATACAAAAGGAGGACGCAATGGAAGCGGCAGGAAGATTTGTTGGAATCGATTTGGGAAAAAGAACATATGAAATGTGTCTTGTTGACCAAAAGGGAAAGATTACAAGAACTAACGGTAAAACTGATTTTAAGGGACTTGATAAACTTTGTGAAAAATTGAGTGCTGATGATTTAGTTGCCATAGAAGCGTGCAATCTTGCCATGAGGATTGAACGGCAGATACGACAGACGGTCGGATGCAAAGTGTTCGTCCTGAATCCGGGAAAACTTGCAATCATTTATATGAGTACAAGAAAAACCGATAAAGAAGATTCTTTGAAACTTGCAAAACTTTTGAAGAATCATGATGAAGATGAACTTCCTATAGTGACACCTCCAACAGATGAAGAGTGGGAAAGAAGAAAACTTTTAAGTGAATATAAGTCGCTTAAAGGTTTGAGGACAAAAGAAATAAATAAACTTCATGCAATATTTGAGCATGCGGGATTTACACAGTTCAAGAGAAAAGATATGTGCTGTGAAAAGAATAGAAATAATATTCTGCCGCTGCTTAAAGGGTATGAAAAAGAAGAAGCAGCAAGGCTTATCGAAAGGTTGACGCTTCTTGAAAAACAGATAGAACAATTACTGCAGAAAATAAATGCAGAAGTTGAGAGTGATGAGAAAGTGCAACTTGCCATGACAGTTCCAGGAATTGGACCAATAACTGCACTGGCATATGTTGAATATATGGGAGATTTGAGCAGATTTGATAATCCGCACCAGGTGAGCAACTTTATTGGTTTTGTGCCTAAAGTTGATAATTCCTGTACGATTAGACATTCTGGTCGAACTACTAAAAATGGAAATGCTCTTTTAAGGTCGATGCTAGTTCAGGCTGCATGGGGTGCTGTGAGGTCAAAGGACGGCGGAGCTTTAAGAGACAAATATAAATATATGTCGCAGACAAAAGGAATTGGTAAAGGCAAATCCATTGTCACGACAGCAAGAAAACTGGGCGAACTGCTTTATATGCTATTGAAAACGAATACGGAATATAAACCTCAGAAGTTTATCACTCCAGAATTTAAGATTTCAAAACTTGCAGAAGAAACTTTAGCCGTAAACACGTAATTTAGAGGACTGGAGGGTCCATAAAAATCGTCAACTAGATTGACAAAAAACATAGGAGAATTAGGATATGAAGCTGTTTTCAATCATTATGCTCATCTTTTTCATCATGAGTGCCTTTCAGGGAGGATTCTTCACCTCTCTCTTTACGGGGTGCATCATTCTTTTCGTGTGGCTAATCGTCAATGCGATATGGTCCTCATTTTGATTGCACTGTCTGGGCAAATTGTTTTATGGCTTCGGCTTTTGATTTCTCTCCCTTGATGCAGTCAAACGCTGAATCAGCAAACGAAAGAATTACGCTGTTGTCTTCCATGATGGGGAGCATCGGATTTATCGAATCATTATTGAAACGAATTTTCATCAGGGCATTGTACTGCATGGATTCGAGTTTTCCGCTTTCCATCAGGGCAAGAAGGCTCTTATTGCTAGTCGGAACGCCTTTTTCATTCTGCTGGAGAAGCGCAAAATCCTCGCTGTTCAAAAGATAATTCACCAAAAGCGCGGCTTCCTTGGGATGGCGGCAGTCTTTCTTTATCGCATACATTGAGGCAGGCTTCAGGTACCAGCCGGATTCTGTCGCACCCGGCGTCGTGATGAAATTGCCAAGCACCGGCGTTCCACCCAGTTTTTCTGCTTCCGAAATGAACAGCGAAGTCTCATTGCACCAAAGGACGGCTCCTGCGACTTTTTTCATCCGCATGGCATTCAGGCTGAAACCTTCGTTCATCGAATAAATCACATGTTCCTGTGCAAGCCGCCTTACGAAATCAAAGGTCTGGCCGATTTCCTCATCTGTCATGTTGAGCGTCTCATTTTCCAGAAACATCCGCTTTGAATGTGTCTGCTCGAACCATGCCATCGCGACAAAAAACAGAAGACGCTTGCTCAAGGTGAACACATACATGTCTTTCTTCTTGAGCACTTTTGCCACTTGAAAAAGCTCATCCCATGTAGAGGGAATTTCGAGTG
>JAIKYB010000171.1 GCA_024683675.1 Treponema sp. | reverse complement strand
TGCTTTTGAAGCAGCTTTATCTTAAAGCAAAAGCAGATGTGGATTTTGACCTGTCAAAGCTTTCTGCTGAGGATGCTGCTGAGAATACTACAAAAGTTGGCGATGTAAACCTTTCTGGAAAAGTAGGCTTTGCAATGCTTGATTCTGATAAATTATTAGAGAAGCTTGGAGCTCCTGCAGACCTTACTCTTCCTGTAAAAGCCCTTTCTGTTGACCTTGCAGCAGATTTAGACGCTTCTGCAACTTATGCAGATATAGCAGCAGTTATGGCACTTTCTGGAACTTCTAGTCCTGCCGATGTTGACTGGTCTACACTTGAAGACATTAAGTATAAGTTTGCTTTAAAGGCTCTGATTAAGGCTGCAGTTTGCTCAAAGGATGGAGTTGGTGGAATCCTTTCTATTGCTCCAGAATATGAGATGGATACAGCTAATATTATTAAGATTGCTAAACTGTCTGTTTCTGAAAATGTAGAACCAACCGATGTGCTGACAATTTTGGATGATGCTGCAAAGGTAAAGATTTCTGTTTCTAATGGAAGCAAAGATACCTTCTCTGAGAGCTACACTCCAACAGAAATCTATAATCTTGTTCTGGCACAGATTGGTGAATAAGTGACTAGAGATATAGAATAGATTTTTAGGAAGTAACCCGCTTGCTGCTGTAACGTAAGGGCAGCAGACGGGTTATTTTTTATAAGAGATTGTAAAAAAAAAAAGGTCTTTTTCTGATAACTTGAAAAAAAATGGCAATTAACACTTTTAAGAAATTTGGTCATTAAATCCTAAAAAAATTTAAAAAATTTAAAAAAAAGTTTGACAAGTAATAAATCCGGGCCTATAATTAAAGTATAGATTGGAAACGTTTCCAGAAACGTTTCCAAAAAAGGTAAACTATTTAAGCATATTTTTCTAGGAGGAAATTTATGAAAAAAATTATCTTGAGCACTTGTGCATTGCTTGCTGCCGCTATGGCATTGAATGCTTCCCCTAAAAAGGGAACAGTCCGCTATCTGAATTTTAAGCCTGAAGTTGCTTCTGTTTATGAAGAACTTGCTGCCGCTTATGAGAAAGAGACTGGTGTAAAAGTTATCGTAGAGACTGCTGCTAACAACACCTATGAATCTACTCTCACTGCAAAAATGGCAACAAAACAGGCTCCAACACTTTTCCAGATTAACGGTCCTGTAGGTTATTCAAACTGGAAGGATTACTGTGCAGATCTCACAAAGACTGAAATCTACAAGCACCTTTCAGACAAATCTCTTGCAATCACAGACAAGGGCAAGGCTTATGGTATTCCTTATGTAGTAGAAGGATATGGTATTATTTACAACAAGGCTCTTACTGATAAGTATTTTGCACTTTCATCAAAGGGAACAGCTTTCAAGAGCATGAATGAAATAAACAACTTTGCTAAGCTTAAGGAACTTTGTGATGACATGCAGGCTCATAAGGATGAGCTTGGAATCAAGGGTGTATTTGCTTCTACATCTTTGAAGGCTGGTGAAGACTGGAGATGGCAGACACACCTTGCAAATCTTCCAATTTACTACGAATTCACAAAGAATAAAGTAGACCTTACATCTGATAAAACACATGAAATTAAATTCCAGTATGGTGATAATTTCAAGAATATCTTTGACCTTTATACAAATGATTCTGTAATTGACAGAAAGAATGCTGGTGTAAAGACTGTAGATCAGTCTATGGCAGAGTTCGCTCTTGAAGAATGTGTAATGGTTCAGAACGGAAACTGGGCTTGGGGACAGATTTCTGGAGTTTCAGGAAATAAGGTTTCTGCAGAAAATGTAAAGTATCTTCCTATTTATACTGGAGTTGCCGGAGAAGAAGGACAGGGACTTTGTGTAGGAACAGAAAACTTCTACTGTATCAATAAAAAGGCTTCTAAGGCTGATCAGCAGGCTACAGCTGATTTCATCTACTGGCTCTATTCTTCTAAGACAGGAAAGAACTATGTAACAAATAAACTTGGCTTTATTGCTCCTTTTGATACATTTGCAGATAACGAAAAACCAGCAGATCCACTTGCAAAAGAAATCTTGAACTATATGTCTAAGAAGGGAATCACTTCTGTATCATGGAACTTCACTTTGTTCCCATCACAGGCTTTCAAAGATGCCTTTGGTGCAGATCTTCTTCAGTATTGTCAGGGTTCTAAAGACTGGAATACAGTTGCTTCTAACGTAGTTAAGAACTGGAAAACAGAATGGGAACTCGTTTCTGAAGATTACTAATAATTATTGAAATTGAACTGGCAGTTGCATTGCTCCTACCACTTTATGCAGCTGTCAGTTTTCTTAAGGACTTATAAGGAGGCCGAAAAATGGAAAACAACCGTGCAATGAAAAAATATTTCCCTGTATTCGTTTTGCCAACACTGATTGCGTTTACAGTATTCTTCATCGTACCTTTTGGAATGGGAATCTTCCTTTCCTTTACAAAGTTTAAAGTAATTACAAATGTTCAGTTCGTAGGTTTTAAGAATTATATCAAAGCTTTTACCTTGAATAATGAATTCCTTCATGCCCTGGGATTTACATCTCTCTTTACAATTGTTTCTATTATAACAGTAAATATTCTTGCTTTTTCATTGGCGCTTTTGCTTACTAATGGAATAAAGGGAACAAACTTTTTCCGTTCAGTATTTTTTATGCCAAACCTTATTGGTGGAATTGTTTTAGGTTACATCTGGAACCTTCTGATAAATGGTGTCCTGCTGCACTTTTTTGGCGAGGATATCACTTTTAATGCAAAATACGGTTTTTGGGGACTTGTAATCCTGACCAACTGGCAGCTGATTGGTTATATGATGGTAATTTATATTGCCGGTCTGCAAAATATTCCTTCTGACATTCTGGAGGCTGCTTCAATAGACGGAGCTTCTCCTCTTAGAACTTTATTTAAGATTAAAATACCGATGGTAATGCCTTCAATTACAATCTGTATGTTCCTTACTTTGACAAACTCATTCAAGATGTTCGATCAGAACCTAGCCCTTACAAATGGCGCTCCTGGAACTGATACTGAAATGCTTGCTTTGAATATATATAAAACCTTCTATGGTCGCTCCGGCTTCCAGGGGGTAGGTCAGGCAAAGGCAGTTATCTTCTTTTTAATAGTTGCTCTGATTGCCTTTATCCAGCTTAAGCTTACAAACAGAAAGGAGATAGAACAATGATGATTGAAAATAATCGTTCAGTAAAGAGATTTATTCAGTTTGCTTTTTTAATTCTTTTGACAGCAATTTTTATAGTACCAATCCTTTTGGTATTAATGAATTCTTTTAAGTCACGTCTGTATGTTTCAACAGCACCTTTTACTTTCCCTCGCGGGGATATGTTTGTCGGCTTTGAAAATTACATTCATGGTGTAACTTCATCAGGTTTTGTACTGGCTTTCCTGCGTTCTGTCTGGATTACTGTGATTGGAGTTCTTCTGATTGTAATCTGTACTTCAATGAGTGCCTGGTATATTGTTCGTGTAAAATCTAAGTTTACCCGTGGTCTTTACTATCTTTTTACCTTCAGTATGATTGTTCCTTTTCAGATGGTAATGTATACAATGACCTTTGTTGTAAACAGAATCAGTTTTGATAATGTTTTTGGAATCCTTTTTGTATATCTTGGTTTTGGTGCTGGTCTTACAGTTTTTATGTTTACCGGATTTATAAAGAGCATTCCTGTAGAGGTAGAGGAGGCTGCAACAATTGATGGTTGTAATCCTTTACAGACTTATTTTATGGTTGTATTTCCAATGCTAAAGCCTACCGCAATTACAGTTGCAATTCTTCAGGCTATGTGGATTTGGAATGACTATCTTTTGCCTTATCTGATTCTGGGGTCAGATCATAAAACAGTTCCTGTTGCAATTCAGCTTGCAATGCAGGGGGCCTATGGTTCAACAGATTATGGTGGATTTATGGCTATGCTTGTTTTGGCAATTATTCCTATAATTATATTCTATATTGTTTCACAGAAGTATATAATCAAGGGAGTTATTGCAGGGGCTGTTAAAGGATGACAATTAAAGATATTGCAAAAGAATGTGGGTGTGGCTTGGGAACTGTTTCCCGGGTCCTAAATAATCATCCTGATGTTAGTGAAGAAACCAGAAAGAAGGTTATGGCCGTGGTTGATAAGTATGGCTTTGTTCTTAATAAAAATGCCAGCCAGCTTAAAAGCCAGGAGCGTAAAACTATTGTAATTCTGGTAAAGGGTACTTCAAGTCCACTCTTGAATGAAATGCTTGGGGTAATCCTTAAAAGAATGGAAAATCTTCCTTACACAGCATCTGTTGTCATTCTTGACGAATATGATAATGAAGCTTCCATAGCAAATCGGGTTTACTATGAGCAGAAACCACTAGGAATGATTTTTCTTGGTGGTAGCCCGGAAATGTATGCAGAAGATTTTGCAAAGATTGTAATTCCCTGCGTCTTGATTTCTAATGATGCAAAGAAGGTTGAAAATACAAATCTTTCAAGCATAAGTCCAGATAACATTAGTGCGGCAGAATATTCTGCAGAATATCTGATTTC
>JAIKYB010000157.1 GCA_024683675.1 Treponema sp. | reverse complement strand
AGACAAAACAGGATTAAAATACGAAAAAATTATTGAAGGAATGAAGTGTCACACTGTAGAAGAAATTGAAGCAGCCCTTATGGCAGCAGGTTTCTCTTCAGTTTCTTCAGACCATTATAAAAACAAAGCCTGGATTACTGTACTTGCAAAAAAATAATTAAATAACAAAAGCTTATAAAACTCCCCAGTCTTGCCCATTTATGCTAAAATAGTCTGGGGGTCAAAGAAAATGAAAGGTGAAAAATTTTCCTGCAAAAGGGACAATCTTACAATTAGAGGGCTTTTATACCGGCCAGAAGCTAAAAAAGAAAAATATCCTCTGGCAATTTTAAGCCATGGCTTTATGGCAAATTATAAATCTACAAAGAAATATGCAGAAAGATTTGCAGAAATGGGCTTTCTTTCTATTTGCTATGACTTTAACGGCGGAAGTATAATCAGTAAAAGCGATGGAAAATCTACAAAGATGTCAGTTCTTACAGAAAAAGAAGACTTGAAAGCTGTAATAAAGGCCGCCATAGAACTCCCCTTCGTAGATGCAGATGATATCAGCCTTGTGGGCTTTAGCCAGGGTGGCTTTGTTTCCGCAATGGTTGCAAATGATTTACAGGAAAAGATAAAAAGAATAATCCTCTTTTACCCTGCTCTCTGCATTCCAGATGATGCCAGGAAAGGTCAGATGATTTGGGCCAAATTTGATCCTCAAAATCTTCCTGAAAAGCTTCGCTGCGGCCCTATGAAGCTTGGAAAATGCTTTGTTCAAGATGTTATTGGTATGAATGCCTTTGACCAAATAAAGGGTTATAGGGGACCTGTAATGCTTATTCACGGTACAAAGGATTCAATAGTTTCAGCTGATTATTCTAAGCAAGCTTATAAGGCATATTTTACAGAAAGAGGAGAAAAGCCTTCAAAGGACCTCCAGCTTGTTTTAATTGACCAGGCTAATCACGGTTTTATTGGGAAAGAAGGAAATTTGTGGAATAAATATGCCTTTTTTGCCATTGAAAAGTTTTTGGAAAAGAAGGAAATCCTTTTTAATGTAGATGTTATTTTGACCTCCTGCGAAGATAAAATGGAAGGTCAGAAAAAGCATTCAAAGCTGTTTTTCAAAGGCCATGCCCAAAGCCCTTATTTTACAGGAGATGTTATAGAACCCGCTTATGACTATCAGGTTCATATTGGGGATATAACTGAATCCTGCTGTGCTGACTACAAGGTAGAAGGTAAAGATTTTGAAGGTAATGATTGCATTGTGAATATAAAGAATGAACTTTATCCAAAGACTAAAGACTTTGATATTAATACAGAGTGGAAACCAAGTGTGAGTACCAATTCCCAGGCTCTTTCAAGGATTAACAATCTGAATTGTGAAACTTACGCTGAAATGCGGCCCCAGGGCCCTATGATTCATATCTGGGGCTAATTTCTTTTAAGACACTTCTTTTTCCAGACGCTTTATATAAATAGCATAGCCAATCAGATTGGCAATCAGTGTTAAAATCCAGCTGATTGGGTATGAAATAAAGATTGTCAGAGGTGAATGGAAGGCTGGAATCTGGAAAACAGTAGAAAGCCAGATAATTCTGAAAATGCAGGCTCCAAGCAAAGATGTAATTACTGGCATAAGAGAATGACCTATTCCACGTATTGAATTAGACATTCCGTCCATCATTCCACAAAGATAATAAGTTGTAAATATTACCCAAAGACGAGACATTCCGGCTTCCACAACCTCAGGACTTTTTGTGTAAATGCCAAGTAACTGATGACCAAAAATCAAGAATAAGGCACTTAAAAGAGCTCCAATCACGAAAATTGAAAGCTGAGAAATTAGGACAGTCCTTTTTATCCTGTCAATTTTTCCCGCCCCTAGATTCTGAGAACAGAAAGTAAGGGCCCCCTGAGAAAAACCATTCATTGAAGTATAAATAAAGCCCTCCAGATTACAGGCCGCAGAGTTTCCCGCAATCAGGACAGCTCCAAAAGAATTTACAGAAGACTGAATAATAACATTTGAAAAGGAAAACATTATTCCCTGAAAGCCAGCCGGAAGCCCTATTTTTACTATCTGGCTAAAAATCTGCCAGTTAATTTTAAGCTGCCGCAAATGCAGATGAAATTCATCTTTTTCCAGACATAAAATAAGAACTACAAGAGAAGCAGAAATACACTGAGAAATTACAGTTGCAAGTCCAACTCCCGCAACATCCATCTTTAATACAATTACAAAAAAGAGATTTAATAAAAGATTAATTACCCCTGCAAGCAGCAAAATGTACAAAGGACGCTGAGTATCACCCTTGGCACGTAAAATAGCGCTTCCAAAGTTATAAATCATAGTTGCGGTAATTCCACCAAAATATATACGAAGATATATAGCTGCCAGTTCAAGCACTTCACTTGGAGCCTGCATAAGAGTTAGAATTCCACGTGCAGAAAAAACACCAATTACCGTAAGAATTATTCCACTGTAAATAGAAACAAGCATAGCAGTATGAATGGCCTTTGAAAGGTCTTCAAGCTTATGAGCTCCAAAATATCTGGCAACAACAACATTAGTTCCTATTGAAAGTCCCAAAAATAGATTTACCAGAAGATTTATAAGAGAGCCTGTTGAACCTACAGCCGCAAGAGAATTATCTCCGGCAAAACGTCCGACAACAACCACGTCTGCAGCATTAAAAAGCAGTTGTAGAAGACTTGAAAAAATCAGAGGAATAGAAAAGGCCAGCAATTTTGAAAAAAGCGGCCCCTGTGTCATATCAATTTTATTTTTACTTAACCCTGGCATTATA
>JAIKYB010000130.1 GCA_024683675.1 Treponema sp. | reverse complement strand
TTTTGCGATTGCCCAGGCTTTGATGAGTCCCAAGCTGATGGTGAAAGGGATTCTTGCAGAGCACTTTGCTGCTGAGGGCTCGGTGAAGCGCAGTTATGATGAAGTCTGCACAATTCTTGATGCAATGGATATGAAAGAGGTGCCGGTTTTTATGGGTGAGCCAGGTGCGAAGGAAGCGGGGTATTTTGAGAACTCTGAAGGGGCGGCAAGTGCCAAAGAGGTCGTTTCGCCTGCCGTTGATTTTTTGATTTCAGAAGCTCTTCGCGAGGATACAGCTCCGCTTTTTGTTTTGTGTCAGGGAGCGATAACTAACGTTGCGGTTGCTGTTAAAAGGTGCCCTGAGATTCTGGACAGGATGACAATTGTCTGGATTGGCACTCATGGTCTTGCCCAGTTACCATGGCGTGAGTTTAATTCCGGGAACGATGTTGCTGCGGCAAATTACGTTTTGGGTCATGCAAAAAATCTCTGGCTCATTCCTTCAAATGTTTATGCAACAATCACCGTGGGCCTTACAGAGCTTCAGCAGAAAGTTTTGTCATGTGGAAAAATCGGCCGTCATCTTTTTGAAAATATGGTCACCTATAATAATTCTCCAGCAGCTGGTTGGACAAAAGGGGAAAGCTGGTCGCTCGGAGACTCTCCCGCGATTGGAGTTGCCCTGAACCCGGATTGCGGCCATTACATCGAGCATGAGGCTCCTTTTATAAACGACGATACTTCTTCAAGTTTCGGCAAAGGTAATCCAAAAATCAGAATTTACACGGATATTGATTCCCGCTATTTGCTTGAAGATTTCTTTGCGAAGCTGTGGTTGAATTATGGGGATTAGAAATACTGTGTTGAATTTTAAATCTCTAGTTTGATGTGTTGCGAACAAATATGTGCTAGAATAGAGGAAGGCGTATAACTTGGGTAAAGGATATGCCTGCAGATTATGAGGTTGCCTATCCAGGATCTTCAATTGAATACCTGAGAGAAAAAAGCCGGCCTATACCACAGGCAAGATACGGTGCAATTTTTGACCCAAGTATGGACAATTTACAAATGGATGAGAACTTCTTCATCAACTTATTTAAGCCAGCTATTGATACTGCTGAAAAATTGGGCATTCCTCTTTACTGTGGAGAGTACGGGGTTATAGATCAGGCACCTGCTCAGGACACAGCAAGATGGTTTAAGGACATTCACAAGGCCCTTGAAAAATACCAGATTGCAAGTGCCTTGTGGAGTTACAAGGAAATGGACTTTGGCCTTATCGGTTCACATTATGATTCGGTCAGAAAGGATATTTGCTCTTTTTAGGATTTAAGGTTACACTATTGCGGAATAGATAAAATCGTTTTGCGGATGGTAGTTCGCTATATAAAAGGCTCCAAAAATACTTTTATAAGGAGATTTTTATGTGTAAAAAATCTTTTGCGCTACTATCTGTTCTTTTTGCAGTTTTAAATCTAGTAGCATGTAAATCGACTTCTGTTAGTCCTGATAATGGACTGGCAGAAAATACAGAGGAGTTGAAGGCCTCTTGCGTAGAAAAGTTTGTTCAGAAAACTTATTCTGATTCAGAAAGCGGCCTTTCAATTACCTACAATCTTTATCTTCCAGAAAATTACCAGGAAACAGAGACTTACCCAATGCTGGTTTTTATTGGCGATTCAAGTTGTGCCGGCAATGATTCCAGCGTTTCTTTAACACAGGGAAGGGGAGCTCTGGTTTGGGCAAGTCAGGAATGGCAGTCTGTTTATCCTACAATTGTAGCAGTTCCAACTTATCCGGTAACAATTCTAGACGACCACGGTTCTTACACCACCACAGAATATGTTGAACTGACCAAGAGCTTTATTGACTATATGACAGAGGAATATGCTGTCGACTCAAATAGGATTTATGGAACTGGTCAGTCTATGGGTTGTATGACCACTTTGATTTTAGCTTCAAGGTATCCGGACCTTTATGCGGCCTGTATGTTTGTTGATGGTCAGTGGGATATTTCTACTTTAAGTGGCCTGGAAAATCAGACCTTTGTTTATTTTGCTGCCGAAGATGACACTAATGCCTGGAAAGGGGCACAAGAAGTTATGGCAATGTTTGATAAAGATTCAGTATCCTATAAATATGCCCAATGGGATGGAAACTGGTCTGTAAATCACTTGTCGGCAGGGGCTAAGGCTTTGTTTGAAAGTGGCGAAAACCAATATTTTATTTCCTGGGCCAGCGGAAGTATTGAACCAAAGGCAGGGGGAATGGGTAGTAGAACTCCACCTTCGGGGGACTTTGCAGGACCAGATGGCTCATCAGATGGACAATTCCAGGGACCTCCAGACGGTGCTTTTCCGGGACCTGGAGGAAATTCAGATTCAGGAATGTCTGCCCCTGACCAGAGTGCACTTAATTCTTCAGCCTATCATATGGGATCTTTCGACTACGCCTATAACTGTATTGCCGTGATGGAGTGGTTGATAGGTCAGTAAAGGAGGCTGGTAATGGGCATAATCGTTCTTATAGTTCTTATAATTATTATTATTTTCATTGCTCTTATGTTTAGTGATAAAGGACATTCTAAGCCAAGCCGACCTCATTATCACCATAGCTATGGATATAATGATTATGATGATGAAGACGACTTTGACGAAGACCAAACAATCATACACATTCATATTCAACAGAATGGTAAAGTGATGAAACTTATCATAGGCATGTTTCAACATGTGAACATTCAAATGAGATTACAGGTAAAGCAGAACATATCTGGGATGCTGGTATAATAACTACAGAACCAACATATATTAATGATGGTGTAAAAACGTAACCGTCAAATTGACGGTTACGTTTTTATTATTTAAAATTACAGAAGTACACGACAAAAGCGTTACTAAAGTTTATTTACCTCTCAAATAGTGCGGAAAAGTCTAGAAAACCTATACCTATAGGTCTAGAAAACATATACCTTCCCGCACTATATTTTGC
>JAIKYB010000113.1 GCA_024683675.1 Treponema sp. | reverse complement strand
ACCCTGGCAGACAGCTTTAATGATATGGCTGATTCACTTGCAGAAAAAGAATTTATGCGGGATACCTTTGGCAAGGTTGTAGATCCTGAAGTTCGTGATTATCTGATGAAGGGGGGCAATTTTTCTTTAAATAGATTGGGTGGAGAAACCCGAGAAGTAAGTGTCCTTTTTTGTGATATAAGAAGCTTTACAGCCATGAGTGAAAAAATGTCAGCAGAAGAGGTTGTTTCTCTTTTGAACAAATATTTTACTGCTCTGGGAAAATGTATAAGTGCAAATCACGGAATTATAAATAAATATATCGGTGATGCAATAATGGCAATTTTTGGGGCTCCACTTGAATCAAAAAACAGCGCCCTGGACGCTTATCATGCAGCCCTGGATATGCGAAAAGCTCTTGTGCAGGTAAATCAGGAGTTAGCAAAGGAAGGAAAGGCCGAACTTCGCTTTGGAATTGGCATTCACACAGGGCCTGTCTTTGCAGGAACTATAGGAGCTGAAAACCGAATGGAATACACAGTTATTGGCGACACCGTAAACACTGCCAGCAGACTAGAATCCCTGTGCAAAACTTACAAGGTTGATTTACTGATTTCCGAAGCCGCCGCAAAAAAAACAGCCCTCCCGGACGGAGAGCTGAATTTTGTTGCTAATACAGAAATCCGCGGTAAAGCGGAAAATATGAATGTTTATACAAGCAGCAAAGATTACTAAGCAAACTGCGCAGTCCTAAGCTTGTAATACTCGCCCTTCTTTTCCATAAGTTCGGCTGGGCTGCCGCTTTCTACTATGCCGCCGCGGTCTATTACAAAGATGCGGTCGGCATTTTGGATAGTCGAAAGTCTGTGAGCAATTACAAAGCTTGTGCGGCCCTTGAGCATTGAAGCAATTCCTGCCTGAACCAGCAATTCGGTTTTTGTATCAATACTAGAAGTAGCTTCGTCCAGAATAAGGATTCTTGGATTAGAAAGCATTGTTCTGGCAAAGGCAACAAGCTGTCTCTGACCGTTTGAAAGCTCGCCTCCACGGGCAGTAAGCTTAGTATCATAACCGTCTGGCAGCTTGCTGATAAAGTCATCTGCATGAACGGCACGACTTGCTGCCAGCATTTCTTCTTCGCTTGCATCAAGCTTTCCGTACATAATGTTTTCGCGGATTGTGCCACTGAAAATGTAATTATCCTGAGTCATTATACCCATCTGAGTTCGTAATGAATCCAGCTGAACTTCCCTTATATCCTGGCCATCAATCAGTAACTGACCACTGTTTACATCATAAAAACGGCTTACCAGATTTACTACTGTAGATTTACCGGCCCCTGTAGGACCAACAAGCGCAATTGTTTCTCCGGCTGAAACATCAAAAGAGACATTTTCCAAAACGGTCTTTTTATCATCATAACCAAAGGTAACTCTCTTAAATGATACCTGTCCGTTAATAGGAGGCATAGGCTTTGCAGCAGCTTTACTGGTTACCTGAGCCTGAGTATCGATAATTTCAAAAATACGTTCTGCACCAGAAGCGGCATTTACAAACTGATTGTAAAAATTGCTGAGGTTCATAATTGGCTGCCAGAACATGCTGACGTAAGAGGCAAAAGCAATGTAAGTACCAATAGAAACGTTATCAACACCAAGCAGGCGGATTCCCACCAGATAGAGGGCGGCAGTACCTATGCTCCAGCAAAGGTCTATCCAGGAACCAAAACCATCACACCAGCGGACTGCCCGGATAAATTCCTTTCGGTCATCCCAAACAAGCTCCTGGAAGGTTTTGTCGGTTTCTGTTTCTGCACGGAAGCTCTGGATTATTTTAATTCCCGATAAATCTTCATTAATAAAAGCATTCATATTTGAAGATTTCTGACGCTTTGCCCGCCAATGCTTTTCTGCCATCACTGAAATCAAAAAGATTCCCGCAATCATAAAAGGCAGACTGCACAAGGCCGCAAGAGCCAGCTTTGCATTTTTTACAAACATAATCACCAGAACTGCAGTTACTGTAATCAGATTAGGGATAAGAGTTGTTACTGCGTTTTCAATAATATCCTTCAGAGAATTTGTATCTCCTATAATTCGAGCAAGAATTTTTCCAGAAGGACGGCTGTCAAAAAATGCCAGATCCAGACCCTGAATATGGTCATAAAGTTCCTGTCTAAGATTCTGAATTACCTTGTTACTGGTTTTTGCCATCACAAGCATACGGATTTTTATTGCAATTACAGTCAGCAGATTCAAAACTCCACCCAGAATCACAATGCGGATTAAACCCGGTACATCGCCTGGAAGAATATATTTATCTATTGCACGCTCCTGCAAAAGCGGATTAATTAAATCAACTACTGTACCAAAAGCCATAAGTATGAAAACTATGGCAATTCGTCCTTTGTATTTCAAAAGATAGCCAAAAAGACGAGGCATAGTCGAAAATTTTGATTTTTTTTCTGTTTTTTCGTCCTGTTTATAACTATTCATTGTAGACTCCAATAAGTAAAAGCTAAAAAGGCTTAGTATTTAACACCGGTCGCCAGTGACCTTACGCATACTGACTGTCATAAGTTTCCTTATACAATCCACCTTTAGCAAGAAGCTCTTCGTGTGTTCCTTCTTCAACTACACGTCCATGATCCAAAACTATAATTTTATCTGCCTTTCGGACTGCAGAGATTCTGTGGGCAATAATGATTTTTGTCATTCCACTTAAATCAGCAAGTACAGCCTGAATTTCCTGCTCGGTTTCAGTGTCCAAAGCTGAAGTAGAGTCGTCCAAAACCAAAATTGGAGTTTTTCGGGCAAGAGCGCGGGCAATTGTAATTCTCTGCTTCTGGCCACCACTAAGGCCAACTCCGCGTTCACCAATTACGGTCATTTCGCGCTCTTTCATTTTGTCTACGAACTCTGAACTGTGAGAAGCATCCAGGGCAGCCCTAACCTCTGCAGTTGTCATACTTTCCTTTGCACCCAGACGAATATTTCCGTCTATTGAGTCACTGAAAAGGAAAATGTCCTGCATTACACAGGCAACAGATTTTCGCAAGGTTGGAAGAGGCAATTCTTTGATATCAATTCCATCAAGCTTGATTGAACCTTCTGTTACATCATACATTCTCTTCAAAAGATTGATGATTGTTGTTTTTCCCGAGCCTGTTGAACCCATAATTCCAAGAGTTTGTCCTGCTTTAATTTCAAAGCTTACATCGTGAAGGATTTCACGGGCTTCACTTGGGCTTTCTT
>JAIKYB010000037.1 GCA_024683675.1 Treponema sp. | reverse complement strand
CCTAATAAGATAATATTCTCAATATTTTGCTTTTATGATATGTTATATAAGGCTAACAAATATGAAAATTACACCTATGAAAATCTTCTGGCTACTTTTGGGATTTATATCCCTTGTTCTTGGTACAATCGGAGTTTTTCTTCCGATTCTTCCTACTGTTCCCTTTTATCTGCTGACTGCTTTTAGTTTTGCAAAAAGCTCAGAGCGGCTCCACAATTGGTTTGTGGGAACTAAACTCTACAAAAAGCATCTGGAATCTTTTGTAGATCATAAGGCCATGCTTCTGAAAACAAAGCTTTCTATTATTACAAGCGTTACACTTTTAATGGGCTTCGGCTTTTTTATGATGGCCCGCAAGGGAATCTGGGTGCCTTGTATTATTCTTGCTATAGTCTGGCTCTGCCACATAATTTATTTTCTGTTCCGTATTAAAACAGAGCGGCCTCCCCTTAGCCCGGAGCAGATAGAAAAGAAACGTAAAAAAGAAGAAAGAATTGTGAGCGAGATGATTCATCTTTACTGCCGCAAGAATCACAAGGAGCTTTATAAGCGTAAAGGCAAAGAGCTCTGTCCTGAATGTAAGGAACTTGCTGATTATGCGGTTTCCAGAAGCGAGCATTGTCCTTATATGCAGGAAAAGACTTTTTGTTCCAACTGTAAGACTCATTGTTATAAACCAGAAATGCGTGATAAAATTAAAAAAGTTATGAGATTTTCGGGGCCAAGGATTATGCTTTATCACCCGATTTTAGCCCTTTGGCATTTGATTTCATCCCTTCATGAACGTAAAGAGGTGTCTAATGATAAAAATAAGGCTGATTAAGCTGCTTTCTCATGCAAAAAAATATGTCTGGTTGCAGGTTATCTTTCAATGGGTTTCTCTTCTTGCTCAGGTTTTGCTGATTTACTCTCTTACAGGCCTGATTTTTAAACTGGTGGACTTGCTTCAAAGTAAAAATGATTTTCATTTTACTTCAAGTCAGATTATCTTTCCTCTGATTATAATTGGACTTTGTATAATCCTGCGTTTTCTGATGGATTTTTTTACTTCCCGAAGCTCCTTTAAGGCTAGTGTAGATGTAAAAAGGATTTTACGAGCTAAGATTTATGAAAAACTCCTCCGTTTGGGGACTTCCTATCGCGAAAATATACATTCTGCAGAAGTTGTTCAGCTGGCTAGTGAAGGAGTGGAGCAGCTGGAAATATACTTTGGGAAATATCTTTCACAATTTTTTTACAGTCTTTTGTGTCCTCTGACTCTTTTTGCAATTCTTTCTTTTGTAAACCTTAAGGCTGCGACAGTTCTTTTGCTTTGTGTTCCACTTATTCCTCTTTCCATTGTTGTGGTAATGAAGATTGCAAAGCGTCTCCTTCATAAATATTGGGGTCTATATGCCGAACTGGGAGACAGCTTTCTGGAAAATCTTCAGGGATTAAGCACTTTGAAGATTTACAGGGCTGATGAAAAAAGGGCTGAGGAAATGGATGTGGAGTCTCAAAAGTTCAGACACGTTACTATGAAGGTTTTGACTATGCAGCTCAACAGCACCAGCGTAATGGACATTATGGCTTACGGCGGTGCGGCTCTTGGTATGATAGTGACCCTTTTGCAGTTTCGCAGTGGTAATGTAAGCGCCCAGGGGGCCCTTATGATAATTTTACTTGCCTCTGAGTTTTTCATTCCCCTCCGCCTGCTGGGCTCCTTTTTCCACATTGCAATGAACGGTATGGCTGCAAGCGACAAGATATTCGCGCTTTTGGATTTGCCGGAGAATAGGGGCGGAGAAGCTTGTTCTGGGGAGGGCAGCGCTGGGGAAGGCGAGCCTGCCGGTGAGGGTGGCCCTGTGGCGGGCACTGCACAAATGCCCGACTCTCTGGCTGCCATCAACTTGCGGGGGCTGTCTTTTTCTTACGCCCCTGCCGGGGTAAGGGGGCCTGCTGCCACAGGTGCCACTTCTGCCACAAGTGCCCCTTCTGTCCAGACGGCCCCTGCTGCCACAGGCGCCCCTTCCCGCCGCCAGATTCTCTCTGACATAAACATAACTTGCCGGCCAGGAATTACTTCCTTTGTGGGGGTCTCAGGTTCTGGAAAATCCACCTTAGCCGGGATTTTGATGGGACGAAACAAGGGCTATAAGGGGGAGGTGACCTTTGAAGGAAAGGAGACTCTTGAACTGAAGGCAATTTCTGAAGACTCTCTTATGAAAAACCTTGTTATGGTAAGCCATGATTCCTATATTTTTAAGGGAAGCATTCGTGATAATCTTCTTATGGCAAAGCCTGCTGCCAGTGATTCAGAGCTGGAGTCTGCTTTGTCGCAGGTAAATCTTTTGGATTTTGTTAACGCATCCGGGGGGCTGGACTATCAGATTACAGAAGGGGCCTCAAATCTTTCTGGAGGACAAAAGCAGCGCCTTGCTCTTGCCCGAGCCTTACTTTTAGATGCTCAGGTTTACATTTTTGATGAAGCTACTTCAAGTATTGATGCCGAAAGTGAGGCTATGATTATGGATGTAATTCATAGGCTGGCAAAAGAAAAAATCATCATTCTTATTTCTCACAGACTTGCAAATGTTACCGCCGCCAAGAGCATTTATTTCCTCAAGGATGGAAAAATCAGCGAAAGCGGAAATCATAAGCAGTTGATTGAAGCAAATGGCGATTATGCAAGGCTCTTTAATAAACAGAAGGCTTTGGAAGCAGCAGCTTTCACTAGTAAGGGGGCAGAAAATGGAAAGAAATAAAATGGAAAAAACTCGAAGTCCTTTAGC
The DNA here is from genome assembly GCA_024683675.1 of Treponema sp. GTDB lineage: Bacteria > Spirochaetota > Spirochaetia > Treponematales > Treponemataceae > Treponema_D. The sequence continues at coordinate 970 of JAIKYB010000037.1, read as the reverse complement.
TGTTATGGCAAAGTTAATCGTCCTGGTAAAACCTCTTATTCCGGTTATGCTGCTTGCAATAATTTTGGGCCTTGCGGGATTTTTATGCGCAATCTTCCTTTCAATTTTTGCTTCCGCTGAATTTATTTCTATTTTTTATGAAAAAATAGACTCTTCTAAGGCTTTCTTTTTCCCAGGTCAGTCCTTTATTTTTCCTCTTTTGATTATTCTTGCTCTTGCCCGTGGTCTTCTTCATTACGGGGAGCAATATTGTAATCATTTTATCGCCTTTAAGCTGCTTGCGATTATCCGCCATAAGGTTTTTGCTGCTTTAAGACGGCTCTGTCCTGCAAAACTAGAAGGTCGTGATAAGGGGAATCTGATTTCTCTTATTACCAGCGATATTGAACTTCTTGAGGTTTTCTATGCTCATACAATTTCGCCAATAGCTATTGCTGTAATTATCAGCCTGCTCATGTGTATTTTTATAGGAAGTCTTTATTTCTGGGCGGCCCTTCTTGCTGCCGCCGCTTATCTAACAGTGGGGCTTATTATTCCTTTGATTAATAGCAGGCTGGGAGGAGACAAAGGTCTTGCCTTCCGTAATGAGTTTGGAGAGCTGAACTCTTTTGTTCTGGCATCTCTTAGAGGTCTTGATGAAACTATTCAGTATGATTATGGAAAGACCCGGGCAAAACAGATGGAAGAAAAATCTGTAAAGCTTGGAAAAATGCAGGGAAAACTGAATCTTTATGAAGCTTTTCAGAGAGCTTTTACCACCGCCGCAATTTTGCTTTTTAGCAGTGGAATGTTTTTGCTCCTCCTTAATGCCTATCGACTAGGATCTGTGGAGCTTTCCGAGCTTGTAATTGGCACGGTTGCTATGATGGGCTCCTTTGGACCTGTAGTTGCCCTTTCAAATCTTTCTAATAATTTGAATCAGACAATTGCAAGCGGTAACAGGGTTTTGAATCTGCTGGAAGAAGAGCCT
>JAIKYB010000028.1 GCA_024683675.1 Treponema sp. | reverse complement strand
ATAAGAAGGTCTTTATTGCGGGCACAGATTACCATAACAACCTTATTGCCTATAGCCTTATGAGCCTGAACGATTGGATAACAAGGAGCTACACCAAAGCCTCCTCCAACAACCAGTACAGGGCGGTCATATTTTTCAATTTTTGAAGGTTTACCAAGAGGACCAAGAAGTGCAGGAAGCTCCTCACCAGCCTCTTTCAAAGAAAGTTTATATGTAGAAGCACCAACAGCCTGGAAAACAAGAGCAATCCAGCCCTCTTCTGCATTTGCATCAGCAATTGTAAGCGGAATACGCTCACCAAAATCCAAATCCACCTGAACAATAACGAACTGTCCGGCCTTACGGTTGCGGGCAATTTCAGGAGCAGTAACTTTCATGTAGAATACACCTGCAGAAAGCTGCTTCTTCTCAATAATTTTGAACATCTCAAGTTCCTCTTATAAAATCTATTAGTAAATTATTTTATAATATGGCTCTAATCAAGTCAATAAAGATAAAAATGATAAAAAAAAGCATCTTCAGAAACTGAAACTTATTGTCCAGTCTGAAGATGCTTTTCTTATATAAAATGATTTTAGCCAGATTTTAGAAACCTACTGTCATATATACATATGCTCCAAATCCGGCAACTTCAAAACTCTTTTTAAAGCTTGAAGACTGGGATGAAATACCAAAATCCAGCTGAGCAACACGAACATTAACTGTAGTTCCCAGCTGATGTTTAAACAACTGATTTGTATACTCTGTAGAAAGTCCGACTTTGATTATATTAATAAAGTTTAATGTAAGACCTATATAATACTCTGGATAACAGTAGGCACCTTCGCAGAATGGTCTTTGGATTCCAAGACCGCCTCCCACTTTAGCATTGAATAAAGTTCCAAGAAGATCTTGGCTAACATAAAGGCCTGCTTTTAATGGACGATTCAAAGTATAATAAGAACTTTCATTTTTTACTTTAGTTTCTTTTGTGTTCTTTTCAGAGTTTTCAAAATCTGTCAGAAGCATATTATAAGTAAATCCACCGCTTACGATTGACTTATTATTAAGGTGACCAGGAATTACAGGAATTCTAAATAATCCTTCTAAAGAAAGACTATCTGTAAGTGAATAGCTTAATAATCCTCCAAGATCAAAACCATAGCTTCCTGCAAGAATATTAGATCCTGACTCGAATGACACTTCTCCATTAACTGATTCAAGTGGTACAGATGAATAAACATTCATACTCATATCCATGGCCACATTCAATTCTCCATCACTAGTATTAAGAACTGTTAATGAAGCACCGGTATCACACATAGAGATTATAGGAACAAAAAGCGCTGGAGATGCCTTTATTTTTAACTTTCCAAGACTGAATCCTACATCAGCCTGTGCAAAAGCAAAAACATCCATTGAATTCTTTATGTTAATATCAAGGGTCTCCCCAATAGTATTTCCATATCCAAGAAAATCAAACAAATCTTTTCCTACATTCAATTTTTCATAAAACTCCAAGCCTGAAGAAAGACCAAAGTTTAATCCGAAAATATTAAGATTAAGTTCTGCCCTTGGCTCAAAATTTGCACGTATCGAAAAACCATCGTCAGAGCAATCATCCGCGATTTTTCTCAAATCAATTACTAAATCTTTTTTAAGAATATCATTGCAGGAAAAAAGATTGTTAGAAAGTCCTATATCAGTTCCAAGCTTTACTTCAAAGAAACGTTCTGCAAAGAAGCTCTTAGCAGTTAAGGCAGTACATAAAAGAGAAACTGTAATAATAAATGTAATAAGCTTTTTCATATCAATCCCTCCTTAGTTCACTTCTACTACACCATCTGTTTTAAGGGCTAATTCAAGATTTACTTTAATACCCTTATCACGAGGAAGTGAAAAAACCACATCCTTGCCAATTTTTAACTGGAAATTTGGAATAAAGCTTCCCAATTCTTTTATCCTCTGAATGGTTGATTGTTTTAATTCTATATAAGACTTATCACTATCAGAAATTTCTTTACCTTCTTTTACAGTATAAATATTTGAATACTCATAATTACCTCTTCCTACCACATCAACACCAAGCTTCATACCGCCTTTCTGGCTGACATAAATTGGAAGTTTATATGCAATATATTTTATTGAAACTGACTCTAAGACATTAAGATATTTTGAAAACTCATTATTACCCGAATTTACTTCTGTATTTTCCTGATTTAAGGCATTTTCTTCACCTGTGAGTGAACCAGCTAACTCATTAATACTCATATTCACATCATTAAGAACCTTAAAATTCAGAGGCAGAGCAACTACTGCGTATATGGAAATCCTTATGCCATTCTGCGCTGCTGTTTTAGTAACATTTCCGCTTATAGATGAAAGTGTATATTCGACACATAACTGGTCTTCATCACCAATGGCGGTATCCTGATCATTCATTACATCTGTAATATCCAGTTTTGCAGAATTAGATTTCTTTTCTAAATCTGTTATTATTATTGTATTATCCTTGAAAGAATATTCAGGCTTTGGACAATTTGTTATTGCATCATTATACAAGATTTTTCTTGTACTTGTCCTTTCGACAATCGGTGATGTTTTTGATCCGTAAAACATATCGAACCTTGCATTTGCAGAAATTCCTGCGGTAGCATCAAAATATAAATACATCGGTACAGATGAGAAGGAAATGTTTCCTACATTGTCATCACCGATTACATCAGCAATTCCCTCAAGAATACTCTTTGGCGAAAACTCAAGCCCTATTTTGTCTGTTAGTGTTGCAGGAATAGACAATTCAGCAACAGATTTACTCTCTACAGCCCCATAAACTGCTTCTACATTTTCAGCGGGAAGCAATACTTGGTCCATAACTTTTATCTCTACTAGAAACTGCTGCACATTCTTATCTTCCTTACCTGGAAAATAATCGTATCTAGTTACCCTTACATCTTCTTCAGCATCTGTACCAAGGAACGTAGAAATATTCATTTCACTATTAAGATCTTTATCAAAATTTCCTAATGCAAAATTATATTCTGCAGTTGTCTTTACAGAAACCTTATCAGGGACTTCCCATGAACAGCTGGTAAAATAAAGAACCAGAGCAATACAAGATACTATGCCTGGAATTCTTTTCATAAGCGACCTCCTCATACCACTATGTGGTAGACTCTCTACCTAAATTATTATTTATATACTATTTTCGGATTATTTATAAAGGACTTTGAATAATAAAAAAAAGGCTCTCCCGTAAGTCTACAAGATTATAACACACGAGACTTACAAAAGAAACCTTTTTTTTGCGTTTTTTTATTTTTTATTATTGAAAAAGGCTGCAAACGGGTTATAACTCATTCCATCGTCGCTTCCTGAGTTGTAACTACGGTTGTCGCGGTCGCTGCGGCGGTTATTCTTATCGGCAGAAGCAGCCCCGCTTCCAGAGCCCTTCTTTACAACTACTACACGGCGGCCGTTACCAGAGCCTGAGCTACCGGCAGCGCCACCTGAGGCCTCGCGGCGGGCAGAAGATTTCTGGCCTGTTCCGGCACGGCTTGCGGCATCACTCTTAAGGGAAAGGGCAATACGGCGGCGGTCGCGATCCAGCTCAATAATAGTGAATTCGTGAACATCTCCAACCTTAACTACATCCATAGGATTTTCTACAAAGCTGTCTGAAAGCTCGCTAAGGTGAACAAGACCAGTTTCGTGTAGTCCAATATCAACAAAGGCACCAAAATCAACTACATTTTTGATTTTTCCAGTAACCTTCATACCTTCCTTCAAATCCTCAAACTGAAGAACGCCCTTCTGCATGATTGGAGCAGGATAGCCGTCTCGAGGGTCGCGGTTAGGCTTCTGAAGCTCTTCTACGATGTCGCGAACGGTAGTTTCGCCAATATTATACTTTTCTGCCAGCTTTTTGATTAAGTCAGCAGGAACCTTTTCCTTTTTCTGAATATATGGAAGCACCTCGCGGGCAGCTTCGTAGTTTTCAGGGTGAACCCAGGTGTTGTCCAGCGGGTCAGAGCTTTCTGCAATCTTAAGGAAGCCTGCACACTGCTCAAAGGCCTTAGGTCCAAGACCCGGAACGTTTTTAAGGTCCTCGCGGCTTGTGATTTTGCCCTTCTGGTCGCGGTAGGCAACAATTTTCTTTGCTGTAGAGCCGTTAATTCCAGAAACATACTTCAAAAGTGAGTAGCTGGCTGTATTAAGATTTACACCAACATTATTTACAACAGAGCCGACAACCTCGTCCAGCTGTTCTGCAAGCTTTTTCTGATTTACATCATGCTGATAAAGTCCAACACCAATAGCCTTAGGGTCAATCTTAACCAGCTCGGAAAGAGGGTCCTGAAGGCGGCGGCCCATAGAAATAGCACCACGGATTGTAAGGTCCAGTTCCGGGAACTCTTCACGGGCAATATCACTTGCCGAATAAACAGAAGCTCCTGATTCATCTACAACGGTGTAAACAACATCGTTATAGTTATCGCTGATAACCTTGCTTACAATTGCCTGAACCTCCTGGCTTCCGGTTCCATTTCCAACAGCAACAACCTGAATATCATACTTGTCGATTGCGTCGTTGAGCATTTTGTAGGTTCCTTCAGGGTCTGTTACCTGGAAGAACTTAAAGTAGCCAAGATATTTACCGGTTTCGTCAAGGGCAGCACACTTTGTACCTGTACGAATACCAGGGTCAACACCAAGAACACGGCTTCCCTTAATTGGCTGGGTCATCAAAAGATTTTTGAGGTTTTCGCTGAAAATACCAATTCCGTGAACATCAGCTTCGTCTGCCTCGTCACTGCGGATTTCGCGGACTACAGCAGGCGACAGCAGGCGAACCACGCCGTCTTCAATAGCCTCTTTATGATAGTTATTGTGAATGTCTGCACGGCGCAGAAGAGAAGCAACAGCGGCATCTACATCTACATCAATAGTAACCTCAAGAGCACCCTCTCGCTCACCGCGGTTTATAGCAAGAATGCGGTGTGGCTTAACCTGATTCAAAGGCTCGTTGAAGTCCCAGTACATCTTGTAGGTAGAAGTATTTTCTGCAACTGTAGCGTCCTGACCTTCAGGAACAATTCCCTTAGTCTGGATAGTTCCCGTTCTCATATAAAGGTCGTGAACTGCCTCGCGGTTAGAAGTTTCCTGAGAAACTCGCTCTGCAATAATATCTTTGGCACCGGCAAGGGCGTCGGCAGCAGTTTCAACATTCAGTGCGCTGTCCTCATTGTCAGTCTTCACGTATTTTTCTGCTTCTTTCTCGCAGGCAGCCTCATCGTGGTCTGCAAGAATAAAGTCTGCAAGTGGTTCAAGGCCCTTTTCTGCGGCCACCATACCGCGGGTCTTCTTCTTTTTCTTAAATGGAGCCCAAAGGTCTTCAAGGGCAGTCATAGTTGTAGCCGACATAACTGCATTGTAAAGGCTTTCTGTCAGCTTTCCCTGAGCGAAAATGCCCTTTACAATTTCAAGGCGGCGGTCTTCAAGATTGTGATATGATTTATAGAGGTGGTCACAATCGCGAACCTGAACCTCATCAAGATTATCATGCTTTTCTTTACGATAACGGCTGATAAAAGGAATTGTACATCCTTCTTCAACCAGGCTGATAACAGCACTCACCTGCTGTACACGGATATTCAATTCATCCGCAATTTTTTTCATAATGTCCACTTCGTTTACCGAAAGTGCGTCAATTGTTTCTTGTGTAAATTCCATAGTTCGGTAATTTTAGTGAAAAGAAATGGATTTTGGAAGTGGAAAACTAGATATTGTCGTCAAATTCTTCAAGCTCGCCAACACCATGATCTTCAATTCTTGTATAAAGCTGATTAAGAAGATTTGAGCAGGTAGCAGACATAAGCTTATAGATATTTGGAATTAAAAGCTGATTAATTCTCTGGTCCAGACCATTTGCTCCAGTTGAAGTTACAAAGGCAAAAACCATAAGAGACTGATATTCCAAAGGACGCTCCATAATAAGGACGGCATCAGAACGGAACATAAAGCCACGAATATTAAAATGGAAATCAGAAATCTTTTCGTATAACTGAACAGTAAATCTTTTATCAGGACTGATAATTGAAAAGTGAGAAAGACTGATATCCTGAAGGATTCCTGTAAAGGTCATTCCAGAGTGATTGCAGGTAAAGGTACAGGCATTTGTACAAAGAGCACGAATATTCTTTCGGCGGCCCTGAGCCTGATTTGCATAAAGAATCTTTTCTATGAGTTCAAAGTTTTGTTTTTTCTGATATTCAAGCTGAATACAACCACACTGAACACCCATATCATAAAGGAAGCGGTGCTCAAGACGAGACTTTTCTTCTTTTGACTGACGCTTTGTATAAAGAATTCCGATTGAAGCTCTATTACCAAGACTGTCTACAACACTTTTTATGTATGTATTCCAGTCTAAATCAGGTATAGAATAATCAATATTGAAAAAAAGAATAACATCTCTAAACAGAGACAGAATTACATCTACCTTCTTTTCTATTTTAATTCTTTTATCGTTTTCAACAAAATAGCATTCATAACCAAGGGCAAAATAATCTTCAAGATAAGACTCTGGAATCAGAGAAGTATCCGGTGTTATAAAAAATGTTTTTCGTCCTGTTACTATTTCCTTTACAGAAATTCCCAAATTATAAACCTCTTACTACTTAATTATCCATTGAAAAGTAAAAAAAAACAAGCACTATAAAAATATAAATTAAATAAAATGCTGTATTGTATGATGTTCAATGGTCTTAGTTTTTACCGAAACAATATAACTTCCAAACATAGCAGTTGCAGTGTCAAACATAGCAGCAAAAGAGCACATAATCATAGAAGCAGGCTGAAGAAGAAGGAAGCTTGTTTCAAAGCCTTTGGCATATTTTGCACAAAGAATTGTCAGAAGAATAAAGGAACCTCCGGTTGGAAGTCCACCCAAAAGGAATGAAAGTCCAAATGACAGGCCAAATATCCAGAGAATATCTGTAAATGGAATACTCAAGCTGGAATAGGAACGCCAGATAAGAATAAAGGAAATTGACGCTGTAAGGGCTGAACCTCCACGGGCAAAAATTGAAAATAATGGATAGGTAAAACCACGACAGCGTCTTCTTATACCAAGACTTTCGCGAGCATGACGATAATTTAAGGGAAGTGTAATGTTTGAATCTGCAGTAAAGAAAGAAAAGATAAGAGATGCCAGGGATGCATACAAAACACGATAAGGATGAGGGTCATGACAGACAAAGCGTAAGATAAGAGGATAAATAAGTCCAACTACAATTACAAAGTCTATCAGGAACATGATAATCATAGGTGTGTAAATTCCAGGGGCAATTACGTCACGGAATTTTACAATCCAGAAGGCACTTATGATAACTGCACAAACTGCAAGGATTTCAGTAAAGAAGTTTGCAATAGCATAGAATAGCTTAGATGCTGAATCTGCAAAGGTATATAAAGGCTTAAAGGTTAATTCTTCGGAAGCACTTTCCCAGCCAATTAAAAATGCAAAAACAAGAGGAACAAGCAGGAAGGAGCCTTCAAGAATTGCAGAAAAAGCTGAATCAGGGAAAAGAGAAAGCAGCATATCCTTTACATTCAACTGGAAAACATCACTTGCTACATCTACAGTAATTGGAATTCTTGGAAGTTTAACAAGAAGGATAGAAATCATTCCTACGGCTGTAAGCAAAAGAGATGACAAAATGATGATTAAAAAGGTCCAGCCGGCAGTTCGCCACAACAATTTTGAATTTCTAAGATTATTTAATGAAACTATAGCAGTAAAGAAAACTAAAGGAAGAACAACATATCTTCCCATTCTGATAAATAAATCTGACAGGAAGGAAAGAAAGCTTAAAAAAGCTGCATTTTCAGTTGGTAAGATGAAGGCGGCAAGAACACCAAGTGCCACACCAATAAGATATTTTATCCATACTTTCATAGTGATGAGTATATCATACTCTGGATTGACATTCCAGAGTATGATATAATTAGAATTATGCCTAACACTTTGGTTATTGGAAAGGATTTACCTGACGGTCTTGATTTTATAAAGGCTCTTTCAGCAAGTGGAAGAACTGTTTTTACCAGCATGAAAACTGAAGCAGACGCCGTAAACTTTGAAGCACAAAATATTTTGGGTTCTACCTGGAACAAAGGCTCTGCTGTTTCAGCCTACTCATTTTTAATAAAAGCAGAAACAAAGCTTCAGAAAATTAATGAAGTTGTTTTTTATTTTGATACAAACTATTTCAGCAACAAATTTGATTCAGAAAAAACTGATGAAATTCCAGCCGCAATGGACACAATGGTAACCTCATATATGTATGCCTGCGGTGAACTTTTAAAACGACTGGAACAGACCCGCGAAAAAACTAGTGTTGCATTTCTTTTAAGGGAATATCCTTCCAAACATGAAATGCTTTCAGCAAAAACCCCGGGAGGAGTTCCTGCAAGCACAGTTGTAAGCGCCGCTCAGGCTGCCTTTATTTCTCTGGCAGAAAGCTTTTCTACCAACCTTGCAGACAAGAACTACCTTTCTGTACTTCTTGCCCGCTGCAATCAGCAGAATGAACTTTACAAAACAGAATCCGGTCTGGCAAGATGGCTTTCAGATTCATTTGAAGCTCTTGCAAATCAGAAAAACGGACAGACTATAAAGCAGGCATCTGTATGGAACAAGGCCGGTTCAAAAATACAGACAGGCTTTGGTCTTTTTTCACGTTAATTATTTGGAGACAGCATGACAATGACAGAATGTGCAATTCGTTTTGCATTAAGTTTTGTATTTAGTTTTATTCTCGCTTTAGAAAGAAAATCACATCAGAATACAGTAGGAATCAGGACCCTTGTTCTTCTGGGAATTTCTTCTACCCTGCTTTCAATGCTTTCAATTTTTATTGCAGAAAACTCGCCGGCAGATGGTGACCCAACCCGAATTGCAGCCGGAGTTATTACCGGTATCGGCTTCCTTGGTGGAGGGGCAATCATTAAGCAGGGACTGAACATAAGAGGCTTAACAACTGCCGCAATAATTTTCACAACATCTGCAATTGGCATGTCCTGTGGAGCTGGTTTATATATACCAGCTGGCATTACCTTTGCAGTAACCATGATTATTCTCTTTACCATGGATAAGTTTGAAAAAAGAATGTTTCCTGCTTCAAAAACAAAAATGGTAATAGTGACCGTTGAATGGAAAAAAATTAATCAGGGAGCAATGCAGGATATAATGAAATTCCATGGAATTATAATCCATGATATGACTATAAAATATAAGCTTGATGCTAATCTTGCAGAGCTTACCTATACAGTAAAAACTCCTGATAAAATGAATACAATCCAACTGGTAAGCGATTTTAAAGAAAAAATATCCGGATTAAAATCCTTTAAGATTTGCGATAAATAAAAAAACGGACCCCCTGGAGTCCGTTTTGAAATATCATAAAAACTTAATTTATTTTGAAGTAACAACTACAGAGTTATCAGCATTACTGAATGGAGCCGGAATGTACTTGTCTGCCTTCCAGTCATTTTCCCAACGACAACCATCAAAAAGATATCTGAACTGGAATTCCTTATCTACAGGAAGTGTCATTGAAACAGAAAAAGAACCATCAGATTTTTTTTCCATTGGAGTGTCGGTACTGCTCCAGCAATTAAAATCACCGGCAAGATTGATTGACTTTGCACCCTGAGCTGCCTCAGCAGAAACAGTAAATGTAACCTTACAGTTTCCATCCTTTGTAAAAGATTTTTTCAATGACATTTAATTCTCCAACCGAAATCTAAAATAATTATTATATAAAAATATTGAATTTTTAAGATTTATGCAATATATTAGTAGAAAATAATCACCTATAGAGGCAGATTATAGGTGATTTTTCTTATTACTCCGCCGATTTATCCAAATTGCAGGGCGGATTTTCTTTCGTATGAAGGAAAAAATCATGCTAAAACGGAGGCTCTTTATGAGT
>JAIKYB010000025.1 GCA_024683675.1 Treponema sp. | reverse complement strand
GGAAGTACAGGATACTGGAGGAGTGGAATACCAAAACGACTCTGCAGATATTTTGCACTTTCAAGTCCGGCCCAAGGTGAAACAAGAATTGTAAATTCAGCATTTGGAACGTTTTTAAGATTATCAAGACCACGGCCAAATCCAAAAATAGTATTTGGCTTAAGTCCGATTGCAGTAAGCAGATTTTCAATTTCACGAAGGTTTCCAAGCCAGTAAGGATCCTGCTGAGGAGGGGCAACAAAAAGATTTACAAGTCCCTTTTCTTTAACAGGTTCAGCCTCAGCAAGGTACTGCTCAAAAATAGACTTAAGAATCCAGTCGTGGCCAACATAATTGTTTCCCTTAAAACCTGGAGTCTTAGCCCAGATTACAGGCTTATCTGCATTTGCAAAATTGCCGGTAACTTCTTCTATATCATCACCAATGATTTCGCCGGTACAGCCCGAGAGCACAACAAACAAATCTGCATCGATAACTTTAAGGGCATTTTCTATAGTAGAGCGAAGCTTAGAGCTTCCTCCAAAAACAACTTCCTTTTCACTAATAGACGTACATGGAAAAATGTTCGGACTGTAGCGTCCGCTAGTTCCATTGTTGTCATTCAATTTTGCCGCACAGCCTGGACCCGAGTGAAGGATTGGGATTGCTCCAGGAATAGCCTGAACGGTCTGCATTGCAGCAAGCGCACACTTGTAACGCGGCTGGTCCAAAATTTTTGCCATTTTGTGCTCCTATATTCTAAATCTGTAAACCTATTGACATAGTAGGTAACTAGAGTTATACTGTAAGTAACCTAGTAAGTCAATAGGTAAATGAAAATATTTTGAATATTAAGTGAGAAGAACATGAGTTTTGATTTCAATAAAGTAACAGACCGTCACAACACAAACTCAATTAAAACCGACCTTGCAGTAGTCCGCGGAAAACCAGCCGATGTGCTTTCACTCTGGGTTGCAGATATGGATTTTCCGACATCTCCCGCAATCCTGGAGGCTCTTCATAATAAAATAGATTATGGCATATTCGGTTATTCCTGCCTGGATGAATCATTTCATTCTGCCCTGACAAACTGGATGAAAAATGAGCATAATTTTACATTTGAGCGACGCGAACTTGTAACAACACCGGGCGTAGTTTTTGCACTGGCATCTGCAATAAAAGCTTTTACAAAAGAAGGGGAGAGTGTTTTAATTCAGACTCCGGTTTACTATCCTTTTAAAAATATGATAGAGGCAAACAATCGACATACTGTTGCTTCCCCACTTTTTGAAAAAGATGGTAAATGGCAGATAGACTTTGAAGATTTTGAAAAGAAAATAATTGAAAACGATGTAAAGCTTTTTATCCTCTGCAGCCCTCATAATCCGGTAAGCCGGGTCTGGACCCGCGATGAACTCAGCCGTATGGCAGAAATCTGTTTGCGCCACAATGTTATTGTCTTTGCAGATGAGATTCACAATGACTTTGTTTATGAGCCGAATGTGCATACAGTTTTTTCTACACTTTCTCCGGAAATTGCAGAAAGCTCTGTAGTTTCAATGTCGCCAAGTAAAACCTTCAATCTTGCAGGCCTTCAGTTTTCTACAAACTTTATAAAGAGCCCGGAGCTGCGTGCAAAGTTTAAGGCAGAGCGTAATAAGACTGGTTATGATGAACCAAGTCTTATGGGCCTTGTGGCAGCTCGTGCGGCTTACGAAGGTGGTAAGCCCTGGCTTGAAGAACTCAAAAAGCATCTTCTCTCGAATATTAGTTTTGTCCGAAGTTATTTAGAAGACAAACTACCGTTAGTTAGGCTTATAGAACCAGAAGGAACTTTTCTTTTGTGGCTGGATTTTTCAAAGCTAGCGAATAAGCTGGGGCTTTCCGATTCAGAAATAGATGACATTATTGTAAATAAGGCAAAGGTCTGGCTGGATCGGGGAACTATGTTTGGTCAGGAGGGAGAGTATTATCAGAGAATCAATGTTGCAACACCCCAGCCTTTGCTTAAGGAAGCCCTTGCCCGTATTGCGGGGGCGTTACGGGGGTAGCACCCCCGTTGAGAGGGTAGCGAACAACGAAGTGTGAGCGAAGGGGGAGACTTCCCCCTCCTGAAGGAGATTTATCATGTATAAAATTTCAACTCGCGGGCAATACGCCCTTCTGATTATGACGGAGCTGGCAGAATTACCTGAGGGAAAGTTTATTTCTCTTAAGCTGCTTTCACACAGGCACAATCTTTCGGTAAAGTATCTGGAGCAGATTTTGATTCAGCTGAGTAAGGCGAGGCTTGTGAATGGAGTACGGGGAAGCAACGGCGGCTACAGACTTGTCAAAAAAACTGAAGAGTACACGACCGGCGAGATTCTTCGTGCGCTGGAGGGGGACCTGTCGCCGGTGGGTGAGTCGCATGGAAATGTTATCAGTAATGTAGGAAACGATGATTACTGGAAAGACTTTGGAACTGTTATAAATGATTATGTTGACTCTGTAACCCTTGAAAAGCTTGTAGAAAAAAATCGCAGCGACATTGGCGAGATGTATTACATTTAATTATTGTATCACCTCTTGTAATCTACTATAATAAGACCGCCGTCAGTTAATTTACGGCAATTTTTGATTATCTGAGGTAATTTAAATGGCTAC
>JAIKYB010000002.1 GCA_024683675.1 Treponema sp. | reverse complement strand
CCTTCTCCAATTTTCTGGCAGCCATCTTCAATGTAGCTTTCAATCATAAAGCCCTTTACCAGCTTTTTGATTCTGTCATTGTGGCGGCAGGAATTAAGAACATCCATAACAATACGAGGCTGTTCAAAAGGATTTTTCTTTGAATTAGAGTGGTTTGTATCAATAATAGCAGCCGGATTTTTAAGTTCACGTTCATCATAAGCATCGCAAAGACGGATTAAATCCTCATAATGATAGTTCTGCTGATTGTTTCCATGTTTATTTGTAGAACCCCGCAAAATTGCATGACAGTGGTCGTTACCTTCAGAATGAACTTCCCAGCCACGGTAAATAAATGTATGTGGATGCTGAGCTGCCAGAATAGCATTCATCATAACAGCATAATCACCACTTGTCGGATTTTTCATTCCTACAGGAACTTCAATTCCACTTGCTGTAAGACGGTGCTGCTGGTCTTCTACAGAACGGGCTCCAACCGCAACATACCCCAATAAATCATCAAGATACTGATAGTTTTCAGGATAAAGCATCTCATCGGCAAAAACAAATCCAGTTTCTTCTACTGCTCTCATATGCATATGACGGCAGGCAACAATTCCCTTATACAAATCTGGTTTTGCATTTGGGTCTGGCTGATGAAGCATTCCCTTATAACCTTCACCTGTTGTTCTAGGCTTGTTTGTATAGATTCTTGGAACCATCAGAATCTTATCCTTTACCTTCTCCTGTACAGGAACAAGACGATTCATATAATCCAAAACTGCTTCTTCGTTATCTGCAGAGCAAGGACCAATAATTAGCAAAAGCTTGTCCAGGCGGCCTTCAAATACAGCCTTTACTTCTGCACGCTTTTCTTCAACAATCTTTCCGACCTTTCCAGAAAGTGGATACTGTTCCTTAACTTCTGCTGGGATTGCCAGTCTTCTTTCAAATTCCATATTCATATATTTACTCCTTTTATTTCCTATTTTATTTCCTAAAATCTTCCTAACACTTTTAATTTACTACAGCGGTATTCCATTTCAGAAATCATCTGGCGGAAAGCCGGGCTTCCATATTCACCCTCGGCCTCAATATAAAAATAATAAGACCAGGCCAAACCTTTAAGCGGACGACTGTGAATTACACTCATGTTGTACCCAAACTCGCCCAGTTTATTAAGAACCTTTACCAAAGCGCCCGCTTCGTTCTTTACAGCAAACATTAAAATAAAGGTGGATTTTTCTTCCTCTGATAAAGAACCCTCTTTTTTAGAAAGGACAGCAAAACGGGTAGAATTATCACTCTTTCCATTAATTTCCGCCGCAATAACTTCAAGACCATACAAGGCAGCAGTTTCCTGACTGGCTACAGCCGCAATACTTGGGTCTCCTAATTCAGCAACCTGCTTTGCAGCACGAGCTGTATTCAAAACCTCTTCTGTTTTATAGCCATGTTCACGAATAAAATCAGCAGACTGTTCCAAAGCCTGTGGATGGCTGATTACCTTTTTTATAGAATCCAGACTAGCCCCTTTTACCCCCAGAAGATTTTGAACAACGTTCAAGGTGTAAACAGCATTTACATAAAGCTCTCCCTGGAACATAAGGTCTGTAACCTGGCCAACTTCTCCAGCATAAGAATTTTCAATTGGAAGAACCGCATAATCACATGCACCATTTTCTACAGCCTCGTAAGCTGCATGAAAGTCTCCAAAAGAAACCAGTTCATCCCTTGGAAAAATTCTTCTTGCTGCAATATTGGCAAAAGCACCTTCTATTCCACTATAAGCAATTTTCAAATATGCCTCCTTATGTAATTTCGCCGCAAAAAAAAAGCGGCTCTACCCGAAAAGATAGAACCGCTTTCTTGTATAAGCTGTATTTTCTACATTCTATGCTTTCCGAACACGTAAAACCTTACCCCAAAAGTAAAAGGCAAAAAATGAGAAGAAAGTAAATGTAAAAAATGTGATTGCAAAATTCATTGTTGATGATAATAGCTTTTTCTTAGATTAAGGTCAATATGTATCTGCAGATAGAAACAAAAAAAATGTAATTAGCAAACTGTTTTTATGTGCAACTAAGAAGTAGAGTTCACAGCCTTGCTAACTACATTTTACATAAATTATAACACAGTGCCTGTCTTAGAAATGTAATAGAGAAAAGTAAGATAATAGTGAGATAAGTGTAAGATTTTTAAGGCTTCAGCAGGCTTCCCAAGGTTTTTTCAGCCCAGCTATACTGACTCATATATTCTCCATTAAATGCAGCAATAGCTTCTGGTTTTCCTGCAAGATAATCATAATAGTCACAATCTATATCAGAAACCTTTAGACCAATATTATTATGAGATCTGAGGATTATATCTTCAGCATTAAATTTTCGAAGGCTTCTTCTTATATCAGCAATCAGATTTCGAATATATGCCCTGTGGTCACGGCAATCATCTTCTCTTTCCCACATTAATTCTTCTACCATGCCCATAGAACAGGTAATTCCATTTGCATCTACAAGAATAGCCAGCAGCTCCTTTGATTTTGAATAGGCAAAAGTAAGAGGAATGCCATCTCCGAATATTTCAAAATTGCCAAAAGTGTGAACCGAAATCCTCTTCTTTTCAGAAACCGGAAATCTTAGATTTTCCAGCTCTTTTTTTATATTTTCGTTCATAACAGGCTTTAAAACATAACCGCTGGCGTAAAGATCAAAAGCCTCCTTCATATATTCTGAATATCCGGTTACAAAAATTATATTTATTCTTGGGTTCATGGCCTTCAGTTTTTTTGCCACATCAAGACCATTTCCCATTCTTAACTCAATATCTAAAAAAGCAATTTCAGGATTTGTTTTTTCTGCATAATCAAGGGCTTCCTTTATGTCCCTATAGCCGCCAACAATTGCATTCGGTACATTCGCCTTTATTGCGGTAACAAGCCCCTCTAATCCAAGGTATTCATCATCCAAAGCCAAAATATTCATCACTTTACCTCCAAATTAGTTATTTTCAGGAATGCTTATAATTATGCTGGTTCCTTTTCCAATTTCACTTTTAATTTCCATATCTCCATGACACAAGATTTTAATTCGGGCACGAACATTTCTTATGCCAATATGTTCCTTTTTGTTATTTAGACTTTCTGGTAATTCGCTTTCATTTTCCGAAAAATCATCAAGATAGAGATTATTTGTATCAAAACCAACACCATCATCAACTATTTTAATTTTATAATATTTATCACTACAACAGCTAGAAATAACTATAGTACCTCCAGCTTCTTTTCTTAAGATTCCGTGCTTTATTGAATTTTCAACTAAAGGCTGAAGAGTTAAAGGTGGTATCTTAAAATTAGTTTCCTGTAAATCATAAGAAACATAAACATCTTCACCAAATCTTAACTTTTCCAGATTTACATAATGCTTCAGATTTTCTATTGCCTGGGGAAAAGGAATCAAAGATTGATCTTCAAGGACATCAAGATTATTACGCAAATAGTAGGAAAAATCACCAATAGCCTCTTTTACTTTTGAAGGATCCTTATCGCAAAGCACGTAAAGAGAATTTAATATGTTAAAAATAAAATGTGGTTTAATCTGACTAAAAGAAAGTGCCAGCTTGTTTTGTTTCAATTTTGTTTCTTGAAGAAGAATATACTTTACCTGATTTAAATGAATAAAATTGAAAGTCAGAATAATCGAAAAGGTCATAGACATTTGGGATGTAAAGAAATGATATTTTCGTCTGATAAAAATAGAAAGAATAGGCAACACTTCAAAAGACATTAAAAAAAGAGCATCATGAATTCCAATATCTTTTATATGCTTTATGATGACAAATAAAGTTAGCCCCGCAACAAAAAATCCTCCGCACTGGGCCACCCAATAATATTGTCCATGTGTAAAACGTCCATTTTCTATAGAAAAGAAGATTCCTGTAAAAATTGAAATACACCATTCAAAGGCGTAAATAATACAAACAACAGCGGCAACATGACCATAAAGCCAGGAAATCTTTGTCTTTTTTGAAATATACTCAATTACATAATACAGGAAGATAGTCAGCAGCGAAAAATAAGAAATAAAATCATTACAAGCTGCAATTCGCATTGGTAAAACATAAACAGGATTTTCCTGCATCAAATCTACAAATTTATACTCAAAAATCAAGGATATCAGCATTATTAAATCGCTTACAAGTAATGCTATAAAGAATTTTGATGTAGTTTTTTTAATTTCTTTACTTGTTATACATCCTAAAAAGTTTAAAAGAATAACAAGAAAGAGAATTTGATGAGCAACTATCTCTGTATGGTGCATATTATGATTATAGCATAATTGTATGCTAAAAACGTAATAAAAAAATCTGTTATAGGAGCATAAACAATATCGGTAAAAAATAAGGCGGCCAGCCAGCGGCATGGTCTGTATTACTGCCAGCTAACCAGGTCTTCTTTTGGCCGGCAGGCCTCGTGACCTGGTGCTGGAGCGGCACCCTCAGCAGGATAGCCGCAAACCAGCAGGGCCGTAGATTCAAGGTTTTCTGCAAGCGTGAACTTTTCCTTCAAAACCTCTGGCCTGTAATGCATTACCCAGCATGAACCAAGGCCAAGCTCGGCTGCCTCCAGCATCATGTGAGTGGTTACAATACTTGCGTCAATGTCGCCGCTGAGTTTTCCGTCATAGGGGCGCTTCCAGCATTCATCTTTATTGTAGCTAATTATAAAAACCAAAGGCGCGTCAAAATGGCAGCGGGTAGACTCCTTGATTTTTGCAAGACCTTCTTCACTCTGCACAACAATAATTCTCTGGGGCTGATTATTGCAGCCGGTAGGAGCCAGCAGACCCGCCTGTAAAATCTTTTCTATGATTCCCTTTGGAACCTTTTTATCAGAAAACTTACGCACCGAATAGCGCGCCTTTGCTAAATCTAAAAAATTGCTATAGTTCATATTTTGATTATAACACAGAAAGTATCCGCAGGCGACAGGGCTTTCGCGACTTTGTTTCCTAGGCCACCTCCGCTTATACGCCTTTTAGCCCCAGGTCCTCTCAGCTTCCGGTGCCCCTCGTTCCCCAGGTCCCATCCTCCTGCAGACGCCCCCTCCTGATAATGCTAGAATTGAATATATCATTAAAATCTTCTATAATTAGTCATTAAAAATTTATGGGCGGCCGAAAACGATTGCCCGGAAATCAGAGGAATATGAAAGAAACAGGAAATACCGCCTGCTTCTTTCATTACTTTTTAATGGAGTAAAAAATGCCTAAAATCGAATGTAACGAAAAACTCTTTTTTGATGCTATCGGAAAAAAATACACTTATGATGCTCTGGAGGATGTACTTCCTTGCGCTAAGGCTGAGCTTGACGAAAAGCCTGATATGAGCCAGAGCGAAAATGAACGCGTTGTAAAAATCGAATTGAATGATACTAACCGCCCTGACCTCTGGTCTAC
>JAIKYB010000001.1 GCA_024683675.1 Treponema sp. | reverse complement strand
ACGCGGTCCTTGCCGGAGTAAGAAGCCTTGTTATACATAGCGGCCATCTGTCTTGTAAATACCAGCTCTTCAGAAGCCTTTTCTCCAGTCTCCTTGTCTATTCCCCAGCTTGCATCAGCCATCTGCTCAAACTGTTCTTTTGCGTATAAATACTCCCCAAGCTTTTTTTGAGTAGCCGGTGAAAGCTGGCCCACAGCATATTCGCTTCCCGCAGCTTTTACATAAGATAAATATTCTTCTGTTCTTTCCGAAAGCTCCTTGTAGCTGAAGAGCTCCCCCTGGCCGCAGAAAATAGTCAGATAATTATCAGAGCCCAGAAAATGATTGAACATCTGCCTTACACTGTCGTAATTACCAACCGCAGAATAAAAGCCGCAGGTAGAAATAAGCACATTTTTTTTATCCTTCATATCAAAACGAGATTCGTGACTTCCGCTTCCGTAACCATCTTCACGCTCACTCATAAAAGGAAGACTCATAGGCAGCTGACGGTCAATCATATTTTTAAGAAGCCCCGGCACATTAAAATAATAGAGAGGAAAGCTCCAGATAATGAGGTCAGCTTCAATTTCCTTTTGAATTACCAGCTGCATATCATCCTTAAGACAGCAATGTCCCGGAGTATTTTTCCAGCAGGCAAAGCATCCCCGGCAGGCTCCGATTTTCATAGAAGAAAGCTGCAGCTCGTCGACAATAAGCCCCTCCTTATTTTCAAGTCCGTTGCTAAGCCCTTCAACAAAACTGTGTGCAAGCCGCAGAGAATTACTTGCCTTTCCCTTAGGACTACCGTTAATCAATAAAATTTTCATACCCGACCTCCATCTGTCTTTTCGTCTTAAATAATAAGGCAGTTTTTTTTTGAAAACAACAGGCTTTTAGGTAAGATGCATTTAGATAGCAGTATGATGAAAAATATTTAGGGTGAAAATTCGAGAGATTATAAGAAAATATCCAACAAAATCTTCACTTTTACGACTATAATAGTGTAATCGATTACATAGTAAAAAGTGGAGCTAAAGGTGGACAATTTACTTACAGACGAATTGATGGAAAAGACCTTTCTTTTTTGCTGGAAGAAGATTTCTGACAAGGAAGAATCAAAGGACCTGGCGCAGGAAATTATTGTTTGTGCCATGCTGCTTTTGCGAAGTGGAAAAAAGATTGAAAATTTCTACGGTCTTTTCTGGAGGATTGCGCACAATAAGGTTGTAGATTATTACAGAAGAAAGAAGCCCATAAAAATCAGTCTTGATGATATGGAAAACAGCCTGCTTGGTTTTGATAAATCACTTGGAGATTATATCAAACAGGAAGAACTGGAGCTGCTTTCAAAATCAATGACAAAGCTTGCCAATATTCACAGAGATATTCTGGTGCGCTACTACATCAAAAATCAAAGTGTAAAAGAAATTGCTTCAGCCCTAAAGCTCCCAACAGGCACAGTTACAAGCCGTTTGTCTGATGCCCGAAAAAATTTAAGGGAGACCTTTGAAACTATGGAAAATCGAAATGAAAAATCTGAAAAGAAAAGTAAGATTGTTGATTTTGAACTTGAGTTTTATATGAATGCAAACCAGGCATGGATGGCAATTTCTTCTCTGATAGACAGACAGGTTTTATTTCTCTGCAGAGAGAAGAGTCAGACGGTCAGACAACTTTCAAAACAAATGTCGCTGCCTCAAATGTTCATAGAAGACAGCCTGCAAAAACTTCAAAAGACTAACGTTATCTTTGAAGAAAAGAAAGGCCACTATCTTACAGACTTTACAATCTTTCCAAAGTCTGTAATCCGTAAGGCTAGAGAAATTGACCGCGAAGTTAATGCTAAGCTGAAAGTCACTGAACGCTTTTTTGAGATTCTTACCGGCATGAAGCAGGATTTTCTCAAAGAAGATTTTTATGGAAATGATTTTGACTGGGAATATCTGCTGCCATATTTTATCATCCGTTCAGACAGAGAGTTTGGAATGAAAACAGGAGGAGATTATCTTCGTGAAAAATATGGTAAGGGACTTCCGGACAGATTCTGGAGAAACTTTTATCTTAGCGGTCAGTATGAAGATGAACCGGAGAAAGCAGAAAATCTTGCTGCGCCACTGATTGGCCCTGGCTACAATTTTGAGATTTACAATATTCCGCAGTACGGCCACATTGAAGTTCATAATACAATCAACACAATGAATTATGAAAAAGACGGCCACTCTTACAGTCTGGATATGGACCGCCTTAATTGGCTGAACGGAAGTAATGCTGGGATCTATCTTGAGCTTATCAAAAATCCAAAAAAGACCCTCACCGAAAAAGAAGAAGTTCTTGTCGCAGATATGATGAATAATGGTGTGCTCGAAAAAACTTCAGAAGGCTACAAAGGAAATATTCCTGTCATCAG
>JAIKYB010000197.1 GCA_024683675.1 Treponema sp. | reverse complement strand
GCTCCCTCTTACAGGAAAAGAGATTCCTATCATTGCTGATGATTATGTTGATATGGAATTTGGAACTGGTATGGTAAAAATCACACCAGCTCATGACCCTAACGACTGGGAAGTAGGTAAGAGACATAACCTTGAAGTAATTAACCTTCTTACTCCAGACGGAAAGCTCAACGAAAATGTTCCTGAAAAATACCGTGGACTTAAGCCAGAAGCTGCCCGCAAGCTTGTAATAGAAGATTTGACAGAAGCAGGTCTTTTCAAGGGTGAAGAAAAAATGGTTCACTCAGTTGGACATTGTTACCGCTGTAAAACTGTAGTTGAGCCATATTTGAGCGACCAGTGGTTCGTAAAGATGAAGCCTATGGCAGACAAAGCCCTTGCAGCATGGAAAAATGGAGAAATTCAATTCTTCCCACAGAAATGGGAAAATACTTATGAGCAGTGGCTTGTAAATATCCGCGACTGGTGTGTAAGCCGCCAGATCTGGTGGGGACATAGAATTCCTGTATGGTACTGCCAGAAGTGTGGCGAAGTAATTGTTAGCCGCGAAGACCCGACAAAGTGTCCTAAGTGTGCTTGTGGTGCAGAAGATCTTAAGCAGGATCCTGATGTTCTTGATACCTGGTTCTCTTCATGGCTCTGGCCTTTCTCTACACTTGGCTGGCCGGAAAAAACTGAAGATCTTGAAAAGTTCTATCCTACAACAGCTCTTGTAACAGCTTACGACATCATCTTCTTCTGGGTTGCCCGTATGATTATGGCAGGTCTTGAGTTTACAGGTAAGGCTCCTTTCCATGACATTTATATCCACGGTCTCGTTCGCGATAAGCAGGGCCGCAAGATGTCTAAGTCTCTTGGAAACGGAATTGACCCACTTGATATTATTGATATGTATGGCTCTGATGCCCTTAAATTTACACTTGCCTTTATGTGTGCCCAGGGACAGGATGTTTTGATTGATAAGGATTCCTTCAAGCTTGGTTCACGCTTCTGTAATAAGGTTTGGAATGCAAGCCGCTACCTTCTTGGAAATCTTGAAGGACGCAATCTTGTTCCTGTTACTGATGCTGACCTTACAGAGCTTGATAAGTGGATTTACGGCCGCCTGAACTATGCTGTTAAGACTGCCCGCGAAGCTTTGGATACTTACCGCTACAATGACGCAGCCAGTGCTCTTATGGAATACTTCTGGAATGAGTTCTGTGACTGGTATGTTGAAGCTACAAAAATCAACTTTAAGAATGGTGATGATAAGGAAAAGGACCGCCAGGCATCTGTTTTGATGAACATTCTGGAAGAAAACCTCCGTCTCCTTCATCCATATATTCCATTTGTTACAGAAGAAATTTACGCAAAGCTTCCATTGTCTGAAATTGCTGCAAACCGAAAAGCTGCAGG
The DNA here is from genome assembly GCA_024683675.1 of Treponema sp. Lineage (GTDB taxonomy): Bacteria > Spirochaetota > Spirochaetia > Treponematales > Treponemataceae > Treponema_D. The sequence continues at coordinate 10,296 of JAIKYB010000197.1, read as the reverse complement.
TACTCAGAAAATTGCAAGTAACAGCGAATATGTTGGCATGCTTATTAATGCTCCTTATCCTGAAACAGCTGATGCCCGCGATAATGCAGAAATTGCCTCCCGCTTCGAAGCTCTTAAGGATTTAATTGGAAAGCTCCGTGCTACAAAGGTTGACTGTGGAATTGACCCTGCAATTAAGATTAATGTTGCAATTAAGATTGAAAAAGGGTCTGAGGCAGAAGTAGCCCGCGAAAAACTTGAAATGATTCAACTGCTTGCAGGTGTTGCAAAGATTGATTTTGTAGATACTAAGCCAGCAAGTTCAATCGGTACTGTTGGTAAAAACTTTGAAGCATTTGTTCTTGTTGATGAAAATATCAATAAGGAACAGCTGCTTACCCGTTTCCAGAAGGCACTTGAAAAAGAGCAGGGATATGCCCGTATGAGTGAAAATAAACTCAATGGAAACTTTGCAAAGCATGCTCCAGAAAATCTTGTTCAGGAAGAAAGAGAGCGCCTTGCAGAAAGCCAGCGAAAGATTGCAACATTGGAAGGATATATTAAGGAGCTTGTTTAGAAAGAAAGATTCCCGGATCAAGTCCGAGAATGACAACTTTGTTGTTATCGGGCTTGTCCAGATAATCTTTTAGATGTAGAAATAATGAAAAGAAAAATTCTGTTTGTTTTTACAATATTGCTTCCTCTAACAATCCTGATTACAGGCTGCTTTAATGAAAAGAGCAGCCCCTTTTACGACAGCGAATGGGTTATGCAGAATCTGGATAACAATGCAGACCTTTACTATCATCATCTGATTCTTTCTCCAGGCCATAAGGTTACACTCAGAGTTTCTTATGCAGATTCTACAAATATAATTGTCTGGACTGGCAGCTATAAGATTAATTCTAAAAAAATTATCTTCGACTTTACAGAATGTCAGCGCTATGAAAATGGGCAAAAGGTTGGTAACTATACTTCCGCCCAGTTGCTAAAGTATTATACCGGTGATTTTTATTATTCAACGGCTCCACTTGCCGATGAAAATGGAAAAGAAAGATATCACCTTCAGCTGATTCGTCCGCAGAATTATTTTTACGGCGATGGTTCAGACATTTTTGGTAATCAGTTTGAAGATTTTATAAAGGTAGAAAAGGGAGAACTCACAGATGACTAAACAAAAATATCAGATGAAAATAGAAAGATCTAATTCTATGGATTCTCAGCAGATGCTGCAGCTGGCCGATATGCGCCTTGCTCCTTATATGCAGCTTGCAACTGGTCTGATTGGAAAAGCCCGTCATGCGGGTGGAAATATGTTTCGTCATCAAATGGATACCCTGGCAATTTTAATAGACTACGGCTATATAGATGCTCCTCTGTTAAAAGCTTCTATAGTTCATGATACTGTAGAAGATATTCCGGGATTTGATAAAAATCAGATTATAAATGCAGATGAAGATGGTCCTGATGTTCTTGAACTTGTAATGGAAGTAACTCGCCGTCAGAATGAAGATAAAAGACAGTTTCTTCATCGTATTCTTGATTATGGAAGTCAAAGAGCAAAAATCTTAAAGTGTGCAGACCGTATCAGTAATATGATTTCGCTTGGTTATGTTACAGATCCTAAATTTATAGAAAGATATTGTGATGAAACGGAATTCTTCCTTCTTCCAATGGCTCTTGAAGTTGATTTTAATATGTATCAGGAACTTATCAGTTTAATTATGACACGTCGCCGTTATCTGGAAGATGGTGGATATTTTGATGGCAGGCATAAGGAATCGTCTAGTTCTTAATCTATAGACTATTTATTAAAAATTCAGTATTTTATAAGTAATTAAATTTAATCTAATTATTAGGAGATATACCATGGCAGATGTAAAAGTTGCTATCAATGGTTTCGGCCGTATCGGTCGTTTGGCTTTCCGTCAGATGTTTGGCGCAAAAGGATACGAAGTAGTTGCAATCAACGATTTGACAAAACCTTCAATGCTCGCTCACCTTCTTAAGTTTGATACAGCACAGGGTGGATACTGTGGAAAAATTGGTGAAAACCTTCACACAGTTTCAGCTGATGATGAAGCTGGTACAATCACTGTAGATGGAAAAGTTCTTAAGATCTACGCAGAAAAAGAAGCAAAGAACTGCCCTTGGGGAGAACTTAAGGTAGACGTTGTACTTGAATGTACAGGTTTCTACTGCAAGAAAGAGCTCGCTCAGCAGCACATCGATGCTGGTGCACGTAAGGTAGTAATTTCAGCTCCTGCTGGAAATGACCTCCCAACAATCGTTTACAATGTAAACCACAAGACTCTTACAAAGAATGATAACATCATCTCTGCAGCTTCTTGTACAACTAACTGTCTTGCTCCAATGGCTAAGGCTCTTAACGACTTCGCTCCAATCCAGTCTGGAATTATGTCTACAATCCACGCTTACACTGGTGACCAGATGATTCTTGATGGTCCACACCGCAAGGGTGACCTCCGCCGTGCACGTGCTGGTGCTGCTAACATCGTTCCTAACTCAACAGGTGCTGCTAAGGCTATTGGTCTTGTAATTCCTGAATTGAACGGAAAACTCATAGGTTCTGCTCAGCGTGTTCCAACACCTACAGGATCTACAACAATGCTCTTCGCAGTTGTAAAGGGTAAGGACATTACTAAGGAATCTGTAAACGCTGCTATGAAGAAGGCTGTTACAGAAAGCTTTGGATACAACGAAGATCAGATCGTATCCAGCGATATCATCGGTATGCGCTTTGGTTCTCTCTTTGATGCTACACAGACAATGGTATCTAAGATTGACGATGACACATATCAGGTAGAAGTTGTTTCTTGGTATGATAACGAGAACAGCTATACTTCACAGATGGTAAGAACTATTAAGTATTTCTCAGAGAATTGCTAATTATAATAGTTAATACTATTTGATATAAAGCCGCATGGTAAAAACCATGTGGCTTTTTTTATCTTTTTTTTGTTACCTTTTAACTTCTGCGTTTTTATTAATATAGATAGATCAGAAATTACGAGGGCTGTAAGGGCTCTTAATCAGGAGTTGTAAAATGAAAAGATTTATTTTATCAGTTTTGACTGTTTTTGCACTGGGAACCATGCTTGCTTCTTGTGGTTCAACTTTAAAGCTTAAGGGCGAAGAACCTGTAATGAACACAGGACGACCTGAAGTTATTGATTATCAGGGACTTGCACTTGGTTCTGCTGTTCCGGAATGGGTAATTGCTATTGGTGATGGTTCAGAAAGACGTGTTCGTAAATCGCTTGATATTCCAAACAGCAAGCAGATTTTTATTCTTCAGAACAAGGGTAATGACCTTGACTTTTTGAAGGCCTGGACAGACCAGGTAGATGCTCGTGCCGAAATTGCAGCTTCTGTAGAACAGACAATTGCTCAGACTGTTCAGTCAGAAATGGAAGTTCGCCAGGCAGATTCACAGCAGAAGGCAAAGGCTGCTAAGATTTATTCTGCTACAATGACAAACGTTACATTGAATGGTCTTTCAAAAGAAGATTACTACTGGATTAAAACACGCACTCCAAAGCTTGACGTAAAAAATCCAAGACTTGCTACTGATTACAACTATGAATATACATACTATGTAGTATACACTCTTGATAAAGATTTGTATGAACGTCAGGTTTTACAGGCTATGGACGATGTTCAGGATAATGATGATCAGACAACATTCCTTAAGGATGTTCTTTCTGAAAAACTTATTTCTACAATCCTTATGCCAGAAACAGAGGATATTTCCTTTGCCTATGTGCCATATGAATCAAGTGATGAAAAATAAATACTGATTTTTTTACAAACCTTTTAATAAATAAAGACCGTAACAGACTTTCTGCTGCGGTCTTTTTTTTGTTTAAATGTTTTTACAAAGGTAATCGCAGAAGGTACAGATATCAGAAGTTTTGCCGGGGAATTTTTTAAAACGCCTGTAACTCGAAAGTCCTTTTGTAAAGCAAAGCTGTACCATTTTATTCTGCGCTGCATTCTGCATGATTTTTTCAAAGCTGTCTCTTATGTTGCCAATAAAAAGAGCCGGATTTTCATTTGCAAAGCCGCAGCAGGGGGCAATGTTTCCATCGGCATGAACATAAAAAATGTTACCAGGCCCCTGACAGTAGTCTTCGCGAAACCAATTGCGGGCCTGCCAACCTTTTGGATCATCACCCGGGTAGGTGCGTGGAAGTGTGTAGACTTTCACGTCATTGCGAGCTGAAGGCGAAGCAATCCATGAATGTGGATTGCCACGTCGCAAAGCTCCTCGCAATGACGGGGTTTCTTCAACTGTCTGAATATTTATTGAACCTTTTCCAAAAATCTCCTGGACAGTCTTTATGAAAATAAGCATCCTTTCTGTGCTTTGCCCGTGATAAGTATCCCATGAAAGCCCGATTTTTCCATCATAGCCTGCATCATAAAGAGACTGAAGTTTATTGCGAAGGTCTTGTTCGTCCTGCCACCAGTCGCCGTTTGTCATTATCTGATCAAAAAGAAGGTCGTGAGAAATTGTTGCCTTTGTAAGCTCCAGCAGAAAGTCCATATACAAAAAAGGCTCCCCCCCAGAAAATCCAACTTTTTCAATAGTACCCCCCTGGGCACACCTATCCAAAAAGTCACAAGCTTCATTAATATCCAGTTTTTTAGGATTTCTATTAACAAAACAATGCTCACACTGTAAATTACAGGCTGTTGTAGAAGAAAAAATTATCTCTCTGGGACAAAAGACTCGTCGCTTCATGCTTTAATCATATCATAGATTGAATTTTACATCAAATTTCATTATATTTTATAGTAATAATATACAAGGAGTTTTAAATATGATTAAGACTGTTAAAGACGTTGACCTTAAGGGAAAACGTATTATTATGCGCGTTGACTTCAACGTACCAATGAAGGACGGAGTTGTTCAGGACGACACACGTATCATGGCTGCTCTTCCTACAATCAAATACATTCTTGAACAGAGCCCACGCTCACTTGTTCTTATGAGCCACCTTGGGGACCCTAAAAAGGACGTAAAAAAGGCTCAGGAAAAAGCTGAAAAAGCCGGAAAAACATGGACTGATGTAGATGCAGAAAAGTTCATCAACGGTAAAAACCGCATGAAGCCTGTTGTAGAATACTTTGCTTCAAAGCTCGGAAAGCCTGTTACTTTCCTTCCTGATGCACTTGGACAGAAGGCTGCAATCGACGCTCTTCCAGAAGGAGCTGTTGCAATGCTCGAAAACGTTCGCTTCCACAAAGAAGAAACTTCTAAGGATTCTGCAGAACGCGATGTAATGGCTAAGGAATTGGCTACATACGGAGACATCTTTGTAAACGATGCATTCGGAACTGCTCACCGCGATCAGGCTTCTACAGCTTCTATTGCTAAGTTCATGCCAGTAGAAAGCGTTGGCGGCTTCCTCATGGAAAAAGAAGTTAAATACATTCAGCCAATGGTAACAAACCCAGAAAAACCAATGACAGCAATCATCGGTGGTGCTAAGGTTTCTTCAAAAATCGCTGTTTTGGAAAGCCTTATGAAAAACGCTTCTACACTCATCATTGGTGGTGGTATGGCTTATACCTTCCTCAAGGCACAGGGACACTCAATTGGTAAGTCACTTGTAGAAGACGACTTCCTTGATACAGCAAAGGATCTTCTTGCAAAGGCAGATAAGGCCGGAGTTAAGATCCTCCTTCCTGTTGACCATGTTGGTGGTGCAGAATTTGCTGATAAAGATCCAGTTGCTGTTGATGCAGTAGATCTTCCAGACAATCTTATGGGTATGGATGTTGGTCCTAAGACAGTTGAACTTTACAAGAACGCTATTCTTGCTTCTAAGTCTATCGTATGGAACGGACCTGTTGGAGTATTCGAATTCGAAAACTTTGCAAAGGGAACTGAAGCTGTAGCCCGCCTCGTTGCAGAAGCAACATCTAAGGGTGCTATGACTGTAGTTGGTGGTGGTGACTCTGTTGCCGCTGTAAACAAGTTCAACCTTGCAGACAAGATGAGCCACGTATCTACTGGTGGTGGTGCATCGCTTGAATTCCTTGAAGGAAAAACATTACCAGGTATCGCTATCTTGGCTACAAAATAAATAAAACACTTCGTCATTGCGAGCGAAGCGAAGCAATCCACGAATTACAAGACATTGTTGTATGTGGATTGCCACGCACTACGTGCTCGCAATGACAAACATTCTTTCTTATGATATACAACAACATTCTTGAATCGATTGGTCACACACCACTTATACAATTGCAAAAAATGGTAACGCCTGATATGGCGCGAATTCTTGTTAAGTTTGAAGGACTTAACGTTGGCGGTTCTATTAAAACTCGTACTGCCTTTAATATGATTTTAGATGCCGAAAAAAAAGGCCTCATAGATAGAAACACAATTATTGTTGAACCAACAAGCGGAAACCAGGGAATTGGTCTTGCCCTTATTGGTGCTGTGCGCGGTTATAAAACTGTAATCATTATGCCGGACTCTGTAAGCGAAGAACGCCGAAAACTGGTTAAGCATTATGGTGCCGAAGTTAAGTTAGTTCACGATAACGGTGACATTGGAAAATGCATTCAGGAATGTATTGATACAGCCTTTTATATGCAGCACATGGATCCTCATGTCTTTATTCCCCAGCAGTTTGAAAATCCTGCAAACCCTCAGATTCAACGCGAGCAGACTGCAATAGAAATCATACAGGATGTAGACGGTCCTATTCATGGATTCTGCTCCGGTATTGGAACAGGCGGAACTCTTACAGGAATCGGTGAAGTTCTTAAAGAAAAAAATCCTGATATTACAATCTGGGCTGTTGAACCTGAACATGCTGCAATTCTTAGCGGGGGTAGTGTGGGAACTCACCTGCAGATGGGTATTGGCGATGGTCTTATTCCAACAATTTTGAATAAAGATATTTACGATGATATCTTCCTTGTTTCTGATTCAAAGGCAATTAAAACCAGCCGTGACCTGGCCCGCAAAGAAGGAATTATGTGCGGAATTTCCAGCGGTACAAATGTTGCTGCTGCTCTTGAGCTTGCCCGCGTGCTTGGACACGGAAAGACTGTTGTTACAGTTTTGCCTGATACTGCAGAACGCTATTTCAGCACTCCGCTTTTTGATGAAGAAGTAGAATTTTAAAGACTTTTCAGCATTCTTTTATTCTGATACATCTCTACGTCGGCGCGTTTCATTACGTCTCCAAAGCAGTTGTCTTTTCCGTATTCGTAAACGGCAAAGCCCGCTGCAAATGATTTTTTCTCGAATAAAGATACAGATCTCTTGATTTCTGATTCAGTTGTTTCTTTTACGATCTCTTTAATCTTATCAAGATTTTCGTAATCATCGCTTTGAAGAATTGCAACAAATTCATCACCACCAATTCTGTAAACAGGGCTGTGCTTGAAAATATCACAGATTGTCTTACAGCAGTTTATGATGTACTGGTCACCAGAATCATGACCAAAGGTGTCGTTTATAAGTTTTAGATTGTTTAGATCGCATTCACAGATGGCAAAATTTACTGTAAGAGGTTCTTCCCGTATCTGCTTATCAAATTCTTTTACCTTGTTATTGTAAGAAATGCGGCTCATTACCTTTGTAAGCGCATCATGACTTGAAATATCTTTTTCGATATTGATAGTTTCCATCATTATCTGGCGGAACATATTCTGAATAAATATATAAAGCAAGACTGCTGTAATACAAATTGAAAGGTATCCCGAATTAATGTTGCCGTCGATTATGTTTGCAGTTTGTCCTGTAATCATGATTGAAGCAATAAGAATTATACAAATAATATTTCGAAGTTTGGCTCTTATAGCAATCAGAACAAAAACAAATAGAATATAAAGGAAGCTTACTGCACAGAAGAAGACATAAAGCCAGTATTCAGGACCACGCTGGAAGAGACTGTTTTCATCAATTGAGAAAATCTTTCCGTTTGAAAGCGAAATTGTCTGAAGGATTACGTTAAGAATCATAACGATAACCATTGGCTTTGTTGTCCGCTTCATTCCGCAGCTGCGTGCAAGTAAAATTGCAAGGAAAGGAGAAATACAGAATTCAATATAGGTTACAAGCCAGTGGATTTTTTGAGGTGCACAACCTGTTTTGTCAAAAAGAACTCCAAGGTATTCACAGACAGCCCCGATTGCTGCAAAAATAAAAGAAGTTCTGAACCATTTGATGTCGCTCTTGTTAAGAATTGTGTTTTTGCCAATATCTATGGCAAGCGTTATCATGCTGAGAATGCAGATTATGATAGTTACTGTATAGTTATGATCCATAATTGGTAAACAAACTCGATTATTTAATTATACACTATAATTCTTTATACATCAATTATAACTATTATATAGTTTTTCAAGCTGATCTCTGCAGGCAATAAAGCTTTTTCCAAGTTCCGGATCAAAATGGCTGCCAAGTGATTCTTCTATAATCTGGAAAGCCTTATCATAGGTAAAACTGTCTTTATAGCAGCGTTTACTTACAAGGGCATCAAATACATCGGCAAGTGCCATTATGCGGGCTTCTAGAGGGATTTCTTCTGCTTTAAGCTTGTCCGGATAGCCTGAACCATCCCATTTTTCGTGATGATAATGTGCTACGTTTATGGCGATTTTTTTAAAGTCAAGGTCATCAACTTCGGAGAGAACGTTTTCTACAATGCGGGCTCCTTCGGCAGAGTGAGACTTCATAATTTCATATTCTTCGTCTGTAAATTTCCCCGGTTTCTGGAGAATTGCATCTGGTACCGCAATTTTTCCAAGGTCATGCATAGGGGCAGCCTTTACTACATTTTCAAGAAAGGCCTGCGGCAAATCAAGAGCATCTGCAAAAACCCTCACGCAGTCGCTTGTTCTTCTGATGTGACCGCCTGTAGAGTTGTCGCGGCTTTCGACCATAGTTGCCATACCTGTTAATACAGAGTTCTGCACTGCAATAAGTCGTTTTGTTTTTTCATCAAGAGAGACAGTCATATCGTTAAAGGTGTCGGCAAGTTCTCCAAAAGGATCATTACTTACAATATTAACTTTATAATTAAAGTCTCCTTCCTTTATTTTTTCTGTTCCTTTTTTAAGCTTAAGAAGTGGGGTTGTAAAAAAGTGGGTAAAAATTACAAGAATCAGGATGCTGAATACTATTAAAAATCCCAGGATTACAAAAATCCTTTTGTCTGATGGAAGGTCGTAATTATCTACCAGGGTAGTGTAAACAGTAACCATAAAAAGGATTGGGAACACGCCTACAGAAATATAGAAAACTTCAAACAAAGTAGATAGCGAAGGTTTTTTTGGCTTAAAGCGGTCAAGCTTACCTTCGGGATAGAATTTTGGCAAAAATATCTGCCGGTGAAGAGTTTCCATTATAAAAAATGAAAGTGTAAAACTAAAAAGACCTTCAAGTATTATATACATTGCAGAAGTGGAAAGAATGCGAATCATATCAATTTCATACGACTGTTTTGCAATTAAAAGTGCAGCTATTTCAAAAAGAAGATAAAAAATCCAGCCGGTAACTCCATAAAGCGAAAAGACAAGCGGCATATTTATAAAACCACGGTCAAAGGATTTTCCTGCTTTGTTTGCTCTTCCGTAATGAAGAATCCTTGATGAATAAGAAAAACAAAGCAGGGTAGGAATTAAAAAACTGAAAATTGTAATTATGTTAATCACATTTTCGTGGTCGGTAAGAAAATTCATCCATCCCTGCATATAAGCCCTGTGCAGAGCCGGCAAAGAATTAGTAGCCGGAATTATAGTACTCAAAAAGTTAGCACTCGCATCAATCAGCCCATAACATATAAAAATCCATGCAGTTTTTTTTGTGTTTTTTATCATAGGATAATTATATCATTTTGTTTCCGGCAATGTAAGGTGAACATGATGTCATTAAAACGACGCCATAAATATGATGGTGTGAATGTATTTACGTGAATTACAATACATTTGAAAACCGAGGGCGTAGCGAACTCGGGACCGCAAACTACATCTAGCGCTGCCGAGCGAAGCGAGATAAATGGTTTACCATACAGCGCTAGCAGTAGTTTGCGGGCACGATTTCGCGGGAGCCCTCGGTTTTCCTCATGTAGGCATATCCATGTTGCAACACATCCTTAAATTCAATAAAATATCATAAATTGATTATTTAAGGAGTCTTTATGGCACGTACACATTATATTGCCGGAAACTGGAAAATGAACACAAGCAAGGCAGAAGCCGTTGCATTGGCAAAGGACCTTGTTGAACAGTTGAAGGGTAAAACAAACAAATATATGATTGGAGTTC
>JAIKYB010000166.1 GCA_024683675.1 Treponema sp. | reverse complement strand
TTCCTCCTTTTTTGCTGGCTCTGCCTTGTGGACTGCTCTGCAAAATGCAGAAATCAGATGATTTCTGTTTAAAAAAAAGGCTTTTAGGTGTAAAATGTTTGGCATGGCTTCACGTGTAATCAACCCCGTTCTGGCGGGCTTTTATCCAGACCCTTCAATTTGCGAAGCAGAAGGGACCTTTTATCTGGTATGTTCTTCTTTTTCATATTTTCCGGGGCTTCCCATTTTCAGAAGCAAAAATGGGTTCAAATGGGAACAGATAGGAAACATTATAGACAGACCGGAACAGCTTGATTTTGAAGGCGCCGGAGTTTCCCGTGGACTTTTTGCCCCGACAATCAGATATAATAATGGCAAATTCTACTGTATCTGCACTCAGGTAGATAAATTGGGAAACTTTTTTGTAACTGCAGAAAATCCTGAAGGCCCCTGGTCTAATCCTATTCCAATTGCTGGGGCAGAAGGTATAGATCCATCCCTCTTTTTTGATGATGACGGTTCTTCCTGGTATGTAGGAACCCGTCCTGCTCCTGAAGGCCCAAAATATAACGGAAACTGGGAAATCTGGATTCAAAAAATTGATCTTGAAAGCGGAAAACTTCTTGGACAGTCAAAGGGCATCTGGCGTGGTGCCCTTCGCGATTGTGTCTGGCCGGAAGGTCCCCATATCTACAAAATCAACGGAACTTATTATTTGATTCACGCAGAAGGCGGAACCGGTATGGACCACGCAATTTGTGTTGCCCGCTGTCAGACTATAGACGGAGAGTGGGAGGGTAAAAAATCAAATCCTATTCTTACTCATCGCCATCTTGGTAAGTCGGCTGGAGTCAGAAATGTTGGGCACGGAGATTTAGTTTCTACCGGCGCTGGAAAATGGTGGATGTGCTGTCTTGCTTCCAGACCTTATGGGGAAGGAGAAAATCGCTTTTCAAATATGGGACGAGAAACCTTCTTTGTTCCTGTAAAATGGGAAGATGGCTGGCCTGTTTGCAGCTGGGAGACCGGGCTTATAGAAAATGCCTACAGTCTTGCGGGGCACGTAGTAGAGCGTGCAAATGAAGATGCGGATTCAATCATCTTCCCTGCAATTGACGATTTTAATAGTCCAAAGCTTGCTGACTACTGGCTTAGTCTTAGAGCCCGCGATGAAAACTTTATAAACTGCACGGAAAATTCTGGTTATCTTAGAATATATGGTGGTGAAAGCTTAAATGCAAATGGCAAGGTTCATATGGTTGTGCGCCGCCAGACAGCCTTCAGTTTTGAAGCGGCAACTGTAATTTTTGCTAATTACGCCCATGAAAATGACGCCTGTGGAATTGTTTTGTTCCAGAATGAAGGCTTCCACTTCCGTTTGCAGATGATAAGTCGAGGAAAGCTTGTAGTTCTTCAGCTTATAAAGGTTGAAGAGGGTAAGGAAGAGCTGCTCGCAGAGGATGTTCTTACCGGAGGCAATTCAAAGCCTTATTGCGTAATTCGTGTTGTAGCAGAAAAACAGAACCTCTTTTTTGAATACGGTCCTGATGAAAGAAATATGCACATGCTTAAAAAGGAAGTTGATGCAAGTATTTTAAGTCAGGAAAAAGCCGGCGGATTTGTTGGAACTGTTGTGGGTGTTTTTGCAGCCAGTGGAAACGGACAGGAATCTAAGGATTTTTATGCTGATTTTGACTGGTTCAAATATGAAAATATTGGTCGTGATTGGATTTGTAAATAGGAGACGTATATGAAGACTAAATTGACAGTAAAAGGAATTTTTGGCTCTGGAATGGTTCTTCAGCGCAATAAAATAAACTGCATTTATGGAATTGCGGACGGATATACTGATATCATGCTGACTTTTAGAGGGGTAACTTCTATTACTCAGAGTGATGAGTTTGGTAACTGGAAGCTGGAGTTTAGTCCTGGTGAAGCAGGTGGCCCTTTTGAAATGATTATTAAGGCTGATGCTGAACGAATTGAGTATAAAGATATTTATGTAGGCGAGGTTTGGGTAAGCTCGGGACAGTCAAATGCTCAGCTTCCTATGGAGCGTCTGAAATTTACTTATCCTCAGGAATTTTTGCTGCCTGAAAATCCTAAAGTCAGGATGCTTACTGTTCCAATCCGCTGGGCTTTGGATGGAGAAAAGGATTGTCTTGATGAAGGTGGCGTAAACTGGCTTGCAGCTTCACCAGCTACTTTGGGTCAGATGTCTGGAACTGCCTACTTCTTTGCAAAAAAGCTTTCTGAAGAATTAGATGTTCCTGTAGGAATTATTAACGCCAGTCAGGGTGGTTCTCCTATTGCTTCCTGGCTTAGCAAGACTGCCCTTGAAGAAATGGGCGACAAGAATGATTATTTGAATACTCTGGAATATTATGAAAATCCGGAAAATGTATATAAAAAGCAGAGAGAAGTGGCTGAAGCTCAGAAAAACTGGAACTTTGATATGAACCGCCACTGTGTATTCCCGGATACAGAATCTGATGCCGGCTGGCAGTCCTGCACAATTCCTGGCTATATTGAAGCTTTGGATGGAGCCGGAATTGTATGGCTTAAAAAAGACATTACACTTACCGCAGAGCAGGCAGAGCATTTTAATTCGCAGAAAACCTGGCTCTGGATGGGAACTATTATTGATGCCGACACCGCTTATGTAAATGGTTCTCAGGTGGGAAATACTCCTTACTGTTATCCTCCTAGACGTTATGAAGTTCCTAAGGGAATTTTGCGTGAAGGCCGAAATGTAATCATCATGAAGATTCAGAAAAACAGCAAGAATGGCTTTATCCGCTTTTATGAAGAAAAGCCTTACTGCCTTTTTACTGATGGAGTTTATGTTGCGCCTACCGCTGTAAGAAATATTGAAGGCCACGAAGAAAGCCTCTTCCCATTTGATGGAGAATATATTGACCTTAAGGGTGAATGGAAAATGTTTGTTGAACGCAAAATCCGTGATTGCCCTGAACAGGTTTTCTTTGAGTGGATGCCTACTGCCCTTTATAACGGAATGCTTGCTCCTTGTTTTAAGTATGCAATTGCAGGTGCCTTGTGGTATCAGGGTGAATCAGACGCTGGGCGTGCCCAGGAATACAAGGCTATGCTGGTTAAGCTTATAAATCTCTGGCGCCACAAGTTTGTCTATGGTGCTAAGGATTTGCCTTTTGTTGTTGTTCAGCTTCCAAACTGGAGCGATGGTCATGGAGAAGATACTGCTGTTGTGAATGGCGGTTGGGCAGAGTTAAGACAGGTTCAGGCAGATGCCGCAGATATTGCAGGAAGAACCGGACTTGTAGTTACAATTGATGCTGGTGAATGGAATGACCTTCATCCTGAAAAGAAGAAGACTGTAGGAAATCGTGCCGCAATGGAAGCTCTTAGAATTGCTTATGGCAAGAGCTTTATTTCCGGGGCTCCAAGAGCTGATTTGTGCGAGCTTAATGGCAATAAATATAATGTTCATTTTGATTGCGGAAGCTCTGCTTTGGTTGCCTATAGAGTTACAGAAAAAGATGTAGCTGACTTTACCAAGGAAGATAAGGCTGTTCACGGCTTTAGCCTGCTTTATGAACAGAAGGGCGAGCTGATTGCTGTTGAAACAAGTGCAAATCTTATTGATAACTCAAATGTTGAAGTTAGCCTGCAGCCTGCTTATGGAAAGCTTAAGGAATTAAGATATCTTTGGTCAGACAGTCCTAATCCTGTGAATTTGTATTCACAGAATCAGCTGCCTGCAATGCCATTTAGAATCAAAATAGAATAGTTCCTGCTTTAGCCGCGGGGACAAAAATCAGCATTTGTAAAATGAGAGGTGAAGAAAGGATATTTCTTCACCTTTTTTGTTAATCTTCTGCTTACAAAAACGAGGTTTGTAAATTTGTTGTCTTCATCATTCAGCTTTGAAAGGCATTTATTTATTCTTAATGCTATGAAGCTTTTTGGAAGAAGGACAAAAACAAATCTTTTGTGCTGAATATCTTCCTTTGAGGCCTCTGAAATATGAAGGCTTTGAACAGAAAGTTTCTTTTCACTTAAATAAAGGTCAATGTTTTCTTTTTCTTTTCTGCTTTTATTAAAGTATAGAATTACTACATCAGAAAAATCGTCCTGACAGGAATTATAAGGCAGCAGTTCAAGGAGGTAACAAAAATCATTAGTAATGTCTGCCTCAGAGAGATAAAGGCTGAATATTTTATGAAATCTTCTTTTTTCTTTTTTTTGCATACTTCCATTTTAAATGGCATAAATATTATGTCAAGGAATAAGTGATTTTTTCTGTCTGCTTGCCGATATAGACGCTTTTTTGTATAATCGCCTTATGAAAGTTGCAATTTTTTTCGGTTCTAAGTCTGATAAGGACACCATGAAAAAGGCCGCTGATATTCTTACTGAATTCGGCGTGGAATACAAGGCTTATATTATTTCTGCTCATCGTGCCGGAGCATTACTCAAAAAGACAGTTGAAGAGGTTGAAAAGGATGGTTGCCAGGTTATTATTGCCGGTGCCGGTCTTGCAGCAGCACTTCCTGGTGTAATTGCTGGAATTACAACCCTGCCTGTAATTGGAGTTCCGCTTGAATGTGTTTCTGACAAGTCAAACGGTCTTGGTGGTATGGATGCCCTTTTGAGCATTGTTCAGATGCCTCCTCAGATTCCGGTTGCAACTGTTGGTATAAACAGCGCAAAAAATGCGGCATATTTAGCTTTGCAGATTCTGGCACTGCAGGATAAAGAACTTGCTGGAAAACTAAAGGCTTTCAGAGCAAAACTTGCAGCAGATGCAGAAGCTACAGGATTAGATATAAAGTTTTAAGTAAGGCGGGGTGTTGCGGGGTGTCCCCGCTAGAAGGGGTAGAGAGCAATAACGCAAAGCGTTGGTGCGAGCGAGGGGAAGGCTTTCCCCTCCTAAAATATATAGGAGTATAAAAATGGCATCTTACAAAGAATCAGGTGTAGACGTAGAAGAAGGTTACCGCGCGGTAAATAAGTACAAGGAACATGCAAAAAGAACTGCAATTCCTGGTCTTTTGACTGGACTTGGAAGTTTTAATGGAATGTTTGAGGTTCCAAAGGGCTACAAAAATCCTGTAATAGTAAGTGGTACTGACGGTGTAGGAACAAAGCTGGACATTGCTTTCCAGATGAAAAAATATGACACTGTAGGAATTGACTGTGTTGCAATGAGCGTAAATGACATTTTGTGTTCAGGTGTACAGACTCTTTTCTTCCTTGACTATGTTGCTTGCGGTAAGCTTGAAGCT